>CAZOGW010000069.1:0-16243 GCA_964579415.1 uncultured Acidimicrobiaceae bacterium
CCCGATTTCCGCAACCTCGTGCAGCCGGGTTAACATTGCGTGCTCCCCTTCTTTTTCTCGTGGAGGACCCCTGTGAACACGATCGATGAGATCGAGGCCTCATTCCTGCGCGACGACGTGCCCGACTTCGGCTCGGGTGACACCGTTCGCGTGAGTGTGCGCGTCGTCGAGGGCAGTCGCGAGCGCATCCAGGTGTACGAAGGCGTCGTCATCGCTCGCAGCGGTGGTGGGGTCCGCGAGACCTTCACCGTGCGCAAGCTCAGCTTCGGCGTCGGCGTCGAGCGCATCTTCCCCGTGCATGCCCCGATCATCCAGTCGATCGAGGTCACCCGCCGGGGGGACGTGCGCCGCGCCAAGCTCTATTACCTGCGCGACCGCGTCGGCAAGGCCACCAAGATCAAGGAAAAGCGAACCCTTTGAGCCCGGCTTCGGCCAGGCCACCGGTTGGCGCCGGCCGGCGTTAAGGTTGCCAGCGTGAGCCCTGATCCGGAGCCGACTACCCGCGAGTCCCTACGCTTGACACCCCACATGGGCCCTACGCAGGACGGCTTCCTCGATGCCGGCTCTGGCGGTGGCGGCAACGGCGAACCTCCCCACGACGACGAGGGTGACGGGCCCGAGGGGGAGGGCGGCGGTCAGAAACGCAAGCGCGACTCGTTCTGGCGCGAGCTGCCCTTCCTCATCCTCATCGCCCTCGGCATCGCCGTACTGATCAAGACGTTCGCCTTCCAGGCCTTCTACATCCCTTCGCCCTCGATGGAGGACACGCTGCGGATCAACGACCGGGTCCTGGTCAACAAGCTCTCCTACCGCATCGGCGACATCGAGCGGGGTGACATCGTCGTCTTCGACGACCCCAACGGCGTTCACGAACCCGAGGCGGTCCCCGCCGCCGTGGTGCGCCATCTCCTCGAGTCCGTGGGCCTGTCCACACCCGACTCGGAGGTGATCAAGCGTGTCATCGGGATCGGCGGCGACACCATCGCCATCCACGACGGAAAGGTCCACGTCAACGACCAACCCATCGACGAGCCCTACCTGCACCCGACCACGGCGATGCCCGACTTCGGGCCGGTGGTGGTCGACGAGGGCCAGATCTTCGTCATGGGTGACAACCGCAACGCCAGCCGAGACAGCCGCTTCTTCGGGACCATTCCCATCGACACGGTTATCGGGCGGGCCTTCGTCATCCTGTGGCCACCAGCGCACTGGTCCGGGCTGTGAGGGTGGTTTCGCGTCGCACCCTGCCGCTACAAATGTCCCCGGTGATGTCGTCCAGTCCCGGGATTGTCGTATCATCGCCAGGTCGGACCGGACCGCAGCCACGTCGGACGCCGGGACGGCAGTGAGTCAGGAGAGAGCATGGGCGAAGAAGACCTAGAGCGGTACGAGACGGAGGTCGAACTCCAGATCTACAAGGAGTACCGCGACGTCCTGCCGATGTTCCGTTACGTCATCGAGACGGAGCGGCGTTTCTACCTGGCCAACGGTGTGGAGCTGAACACCCGGGACGCCGACGGCGCCACCTACTTCGAACTGGAGTTGGAGGACGCATGGGTCTGGGATATGTTCCGCCCGGCACGCTTCGTGAAGAAGGTCAAGGTGATGACCTTCCGCGACGTGAACATCGAGGAGCTGGAGCCCACCTCGCAGATCTGACGGATCTGACCGGGCTTTCCGGTCGCCGCCTCGCCACCTTCGGCGAGGACGTCGCCTGCTCCTTTCTCACCCGCCGCGGCGCCCGCATCCTCGAGCGCAACCTCCTCGTCGGCGGTGGGGAGATCGACATCCTGGCCCGTCACGGTGACGCCACCCTCGCCGTCGAGGTGAAGACGGTCGGGTTCGGCGCCGACGCCGCCGACCCCATCGTCCGCCTCACGCCGGACAAGATGCACCAGGTGCGCCGCCTCGCCTCGCATCTCCGCGGCCACGGCCCGGTCCGTGTCGACTTCGTAGGCGTACGCCTCATGGAAGAGGGTGTCACGATCAACTGGCGGACAGCAATCGCGTGAAGTAAGTACTACGTACTACGTGATACGTGATACGTCCTCATCCAAAGAAGCCCCAGGCGATGAAGGCCAGGGTCAGGGCTACGAACCCCACGACGAGGGCGATGTCCAGTGTGGAGGCGTCGCGCCGCTTGCGGAACGGGTTCATGCCCATACGGTGATGGTAGGTGGCGCGGTTACGCTGTCGGCCGTGTTCCCCCTGGGGAGGTTCTGTGGGTGTGCTGCGCATCATTGACGACGGGCCGGTGCGGCGCGCCGTCATCGACCGGCCCGGAACCCGCAACGCCATCCCCCCGGACGGCTGGGTCGAGCTGACGGCGGCCCTGGCCGACTTCGAGGCGTCGACGCAGCGGGTGCTGGTGCTCACCGGGGAGGGGGGCGATTTCTGCTCCGGCGCCGACCTGGGGGAGGCAGTCGACACCGGCTTCGGGACCCCGGCGCAGAACGTGGAATGGATGCGCCCGGTGGGGGAGGCGGCCACCGCCCTGCACCGGGTCTCCAAGCCGACGATCGCCGCCGTCGACGGTGTCGCCGTCGGGGCCGGGATGAACCTGGCCCTCGGCTGCGACATCGTGATCGCCACCGACAGGGTGCGGTTCTCGGAGATCTTCGTGAGGCGGGGCCTCACCATGGACTTCGGCGGCACCTGGCTGCTGCCCCGCATCGTCGGCACCGCCAAGGCACGCGACATCGCCCTCACCGGGCGCATCGTGGAGGCCGAAGAGGCGCTCGCCATCGGTCTGGTGAGCCGCCTGGTCGCCCCCGCCGACCTGGACACCGCCACCACTGAGGTCGCTTCGCAGCTAATGGAGGGCGCGCCCCTGGCGCAGCGGTTCCTCAAGGTCGCCCTCGACCGCTCCCTCGACATGACGTTCGAACAGGCCATCGCCTTCGAGACCCAGACCCAGGCCCTCCTCCTCGCCTCCAAGGACGTCGCCGAAGCACTGGCCGCTTTCAAGGAGAAGCGCTCCGCCGACTTCCGGGGCGCCTGATCAACAACGGAGGAGACATGCCCGAAGGGACACCGCCCGAGGCCCGACCCATCGGGTATTGGGTGAAGCTGCTCGACCGGCTCATCGACCGGTCGTTCGACGAGACGCTGGGCGGCGAGGGCCTCACCCGCCGCCACTGGCAGGTACTCAACGTGATGCGGGCCGCGCCGACCGACCAAGACGGGATCGACGCCGCCGTGGCTCCATTCCTCGACGGGCCGGAGGCGTCCACCGGCCACGTCGTCGCCGAGCTTGTGGGACGCGACTGGGTCTCGCGGACCGGAGAGGTGCTGTCGCTCACCGACACCGGACGCCTGGCTCTCGCCGACCTGCATGAGACTGTGTCGGCGAACCGGGCCCGCATCGCCGAGGGCCTGAGCGAGGACGAGTACGTCACCACGGTGCGCACCCTGGCCCGGATGTGCCACAACCTCGGCCACGCCGACGCCTGAGCGGATCCCCGTGAACCCGGCGGTCCGGGTCCGAACCGCCGGTGAATACTGGCTACTCTTCTTGTCATACCTTGGCGATATGTTGCGATCATGTTCGCTTCCATCACCTCCGTTGCCCTTGTCGGCGTGGAGCCGAGGCCGGTCCGTGTCGAGGTCCATCTCGGCGGCGCCAAGGACGCCTTCTCCATCGTCGGCCTGCCCGATACGGCGGTTCGCGAGGCCAAGGACAGGGTGAGGGCGGCGCTGGTATCCAACGGGTACGACTTTCCCCTGCGACGCATCACCGTCAACCTCTCGCCCGCCGACCTACCCAAGGCAGGCTCCGCTTATGACCTGCCCATCGCCCTCGCCCTGATCCAGGCGTCCGAACAAGTCCCTCGGCCGTTCGTCGATGCCGTCGCCCTCGGTGAACTGGCACTGGACGGTGCCGTCCGGCCCGTAGTCGGGGCACTCGCCGCCGCGCTGGTGGCCCGTGTGCAGGGGACGCGCTGCATCCTGCCGCCCGGCGCCGCCGGGAGCGTCTCGCTTGCAGGCCACGAAGACGTGGTCGTCGCCGGCACGCTCGCCGAGGCGGTCTCCGCCGCTTGCGGCGACGACACCGGCCGTGGGGTGCCGCCGGCTCCTCCGCCGAGGAGGTCGTCGCTCGACCTGGCCGAGGTGCGCGGCCAGCCCCGGGCCCGGCGCGCCCTCGAGATCGCCGCCGCCGGCGGCCACCACCTGTGGATGAAGGGGCCACCAGGGTCGGGCAAGACGATGTTGGCCCGCTGCCTACCCACCCTGCTGCCACCGCTGGACGGCGACGCCGTCCTCGACGTGGCGCTGGCGTGGAGCGCCGCCGGGCTCGACCGCGCCGGCGACGCCACCCCACCGTTCCGCTCGCCCCACCACTCCGCCACCCTGGCCGCCATGGTCGGTGGCGGCAGCGGCACCCCCGTTCCCGGCGAAGTGACCCTCGCCGACCACGGAGTCCTGTTCCTCGATGAGCTGGGAGAGTTCCCCGTCGGCATCCTCGACGCCCTGCGCCAGCCGGTCGAGGACGGTTCCATCGTCATCGCCCGCAAGGGGAGCGCCATGCGCTTCCCCTCCCGGTTCCAGCTCGTCGCCGCCACCAACCCGTGCCCCTGCGGCTACGGCATGATGGACAACCTCACCAACTGCGAGTGCAGCCAAGCGGCCAAGGCCCGCTACCGCCGTCGATTCTCGGGCCCGCTCCTCGACCGCTTCGACCTGCGCATCGACGTACCCCGCCTCGAGCCCGAGGACCTCGCCGGGCCGCCCGGCGAGTCCAGCGCCGAGGTCCGCGCCCGCATCGGCGCCGCCCGCAAGCGGCAGCAGGCACGGGGCAAGCTCAACCGCCTCCTCAGCCGGGCCGAGCTAGACAGCCTCGACTTCGCCCCGGCGGCCGACGCCCGCCTGCTGCGTGTAGTTCGCGACCTCAGGTTGACGGCGCGGGGCTGGGACCGGCTGCGGCGGGTTGCGGTCACGATTGCCGACCTCAACGAGTCGTCCGCGGTGGGCGAGGGGCATGTCGCCGAGGCGCTGACGCTGAGGAGCGCATCGTGACCGCCGATATCGACGACGTCCGCCTCCAGCTCGCCTTCGCCGGGCTCCACCCCGACCGCTCCAGGCGCCTCATCGACGACCACGGGCACGCCGGTGCGTTGCGCCGGCTGGTCAAGGGAGGCGTCGAGGACGCCGGGCGCAGCGCCGAGGCAGCCGCCGTCGACGCCACCGAGCGGCGCCATCAACTGGCCGCCCTCGGCCTCACCGCGATAGTCCGCGGCGGCGCCGGCTACCCGGAACGGCTCGCCGACCTTCCCGACGCCCCCGACCTGCTCTTCGTGCGGGGGGCGGCACCGGACATGCCCACCGTGGCCGTGGTCGGCACCCGCCGCTGCACCGCCTACGGAAGGGCGCTCGCCCGCGAATACGGCCAGGTGGTGGCCGAAGCCGGCTGGTGCCTGGTGAGCGGCCTGGCCCGGGGCATCGACGGCGCCGCCCACGAGGGCACCGTCGTCGCCTCCGGCGCCGGGGTGGCGGTGCTCGGCAGCGGCCTCGACGTCCTCTACCCGGCCGAGCACCGGGACCTGGCCTCCGACCTGGTGGACCGCGGCGGCGCCGTGATCTCCGAGTACCCGCCGGGCACAATCCCCGAGCCGTGGCGGTTCCCGCCCCGCAACCGGATCATCTCGGGCATGGCCGACGCCGTGGTCGTCGTCGAGGCGGCGGTGAAAGGCGGTGCCCTCATCACCGCCGGCTACGCCCTCAGCCACGGTCGGCCCGTGTTCGCCGTCCCCGGCGACGTCCGCCGCGCCACGTCGGAAGGCTGCAACCTCCTCATCCGCGACGGCGCCCACCCCGTCCTCGGCCCCGAGGATCTCATCGAAGAGCTGACCTTCGTGCTCGGGCTGCCGGTCCCGCCTCCCCCGGGAGGCGTCACATTCGGGGAAGGCGGCGACACCTGATGGTGGCAGACCTCGGGGCACCGCGTCTACCGTGCGGCTGGGAAGGAACCATGGACACAACCGTCGCCGTTTTGGGGGCGCTGGACACGAAAGGCGCCGAGATCGCCTTCGTGTGCGACGCCATACGCGCCGCCGGGACCGCCACCCTGGTGATCGACACCGGCGTGGTGGGGGAGCCCGACTTCACGCCGGACATCGCCGCCTCCGAGGTCGCCGCCGCCGGCGGAGTCCCGCTCGGGGAGTTGCGAGGTCGCGCCGATCGCGGCGAGGCCATCGAGGTGATGGCGAAGGGCGCCGCCGCCGTCGCCGCCCGACTCCACGCCGAGGGCCGCATCGACGGGATCCTCGCCATGGGCGGCTCGGCGGGCACCGCGGTGGGGACGGCGGCGATGCGGGCGCTGCCCGTCGGGTTCCCCAAGCTGATGGTGAGCACGGTGGCCTCGGGCGACACCGGACCTTACGTGGGTATCACCGACGTCACCATGATGCCGTCGGTGGTTGACGTCGCCGGCGTCAACGTCATCAGCGCCCGTATCTTCACCAATGCCGCCGCCGCCATCGCCGGGATGGTGCAGGCGACCGTCCCCCGGGTCGACGCACGACCGCTCATCGGCGCCACAATGTTCGGCAACACCACGCCCCTGGTCGACCGGTGCCGCGCCACCCTCGACGAGGCGGGCTTCGAGACGCTGGTGTTCCACGCCACCGGCACCGGAGGCCGCACCATGGAGGCACTCGTCGCCCAGGGCCTCATCGACGCGGTGCTCGACGTCTCGCCGACCGAGTGGGCCGACGAGTTGGTGGGCGGGGTCCTCACCGCCGGCCCCACCCGCATGGAGGCGGCATCGGCCCGGGGAATACCCCAGGTGGTCATCCCCGGCTGCCTCGACATGGTCAACTTCTGGGCGCGGGAGACGGTACCGGAGCGGTTCGCCGACCGGCTCCTGTACGTGTGGAACCCCAACATCACCCTGATGCGCACCACCCCGGAGGAGAACGCCGAGCTGGGCCGCATCCTGGCCGAGAAGACCAACGCCTCCTCGGGCCCGGTGGTGTTCATCCTTCCCCACGGAGGGCTGTCCATGCTCGACGCCCCCGGCAAGGAGTTCTGGTGGCCCGAGGCCGACCGGGCCCTCTTTGAAGCCATCCGCCGCCACGCCCGGCCGGGCACCGAGATCGTTGACCTGGAGGGGAACGTCAACGACGACGAGGTGGCCGACACCGCCACGGCCAGGCTGCTGGCCCTGCTCACGGAGGTCGTGTAGATGCCGTTCATCGCCCGGGAGGATGCCCTTCACCGGTTGCGGGCCAAGGTCGCCGATGGTCGCGCCGTCATCGGGGCCGGTGCCGGCACCGGCATCTCGGCCAAGTTCTCCGAACGCGGCGGCGTCGACCTCATCATCATCTACAACTCGGGCCGCTACCGCATGGCGGGCCGGGGCAGCCTGGCCGGATTGATGGCCTACGGCGACGCCAACGCCATCGTGGTGGAGATGGCGAGCGAGGTGCTCCCGGTGGTCAAAGACACCATGGTCCTCGCCGGCGTCAACGGCACCGACCCCTTCCGGCTGATGCCGGTGTTCCTCCGCCAACTCAAGGAGATGGGCTTCGACGGGGTGCAGAACTTCCCCACCGTGGGCCTCATCGACGGTGTCTTCCGGGCAAACCTGGAGGAGACCGGGATGGGCTATTCCCTCGAGGTGGAGATGATCGCCGAGGCGCACCGCATCGGCCTGCTCACCTCGCCCTATGTCTTCGACGCCGACTCCGCCCGGGCCATGGCCGGGGCGGGCGCCGACATCCTGGTGGCGCACATGGGCCTCACCACCAGCGGGTCGATCGGGGCGCAGACGGCGCTCACCCTGGAGGAATCCGCCCGCCGCGTCCAGGAGATGCGTGACGCCGCCGTCGAGGTGAACCCGGACGTCCTGGTGCTGTGCCACGGCGGGCCCATCGCCGAGCCCGACGACGCCGCCTACATCTTCGCCCACACCAGCGGCATCGCCGGCTTCTTCGGGGCGTCCAGTATCGAACGGCTCGCCACCGAGCCCGCCATCGAGGCCCAGGCGCAGCAGTTCGCCAAGCTCCGGCTGACAGGAGGAACACCACAATGAACGGCCTGTTCGTACCCGGCGGGGAGATCCGCAGGGAACAGCTCGACTGGGGGGAGTTGGGCTGGATCAGCCGCCCCGACATCACCGGGTCGTCGCGTGTCACCGCCATGGAGGTGACGTTCAACCCCGGTCACGGTCACGCTTTTCACCGTCACCCCAACCAGGAAGAGGTCATCTACGTCCTGTCGGGTGTGTTCGAGCAGTGGCTCGACCAGGAGCGCCGGATGATGGGCCCGGGCGACGCCGTCTTCATCGCCCCCGGCGTGGTCCATGCCTCCTTCAACGATGGCACCGAACCCGTCCGCCTCGTCGTCACCCTCGGCCCCTGCGACGGAGATGTCGGCTACGTGGCCGAGGACGTGTCGACCCAAGAGCCCTGGGCGGGGCTCCGCTAGGCACGTACTACGTAATACGTACTACGTACTACGCGAAGAACCCGGCGACGGCTCCAGCGACATGCGCCCGATTCGCCGAATACAGAAATGGTCCACGGGTGCATGCATCGCCAGACCTAGTACTTAGTACGTAGTACGTAGTACGGTCTTCGCTACTGGATACTGGATACTGGATACTGCACCTGTGACCGATCTCGACAGGTGCATCGTCGAATACATGGGCACGTTGGAGGCGCGGGCGTTGTCGCCGCACACCGTCGCTGCGTACCGGAGTGATCTCGACCAGTTCGCCCGGCTGTGCCGGCGGCTCGGTGTGGAGACGCTCGACGGGGTCGACCGCCGGTTGTTGCGCCGCCACCTGGCGCAGCTCAACTCCCTCGGCTACGCCCCCCGGTCGGTGGCGCGCAAGGCCACCGCGGTGCGGCGATTCCTCGATGACGCGGTGCGCCGCGAGAAGATCGCGGCCAACCCGGCGGCACTGCTGGCCATCCCGAAGCGGCCCGGCACCCTGCCCAAGGCGCTACCTGCCGGGGCCCTGGCGGCGACTTTGGACGCCCTGATGGAGGGCGCCGGCGACGACCCGGTGGCGCTACGCGACCGGGCGATCCTCGAAGTCCTCTACGGCACCGGCCTGCGCGTCTCCGAGTTGGCCGGGCTCAGCCTCGGTGACGTTCCCAAGGGCAACTTCCTCCGGGTCCGGGGCAAGGGAGGCCGCGACCGCGACGTGCCCCTGGGCGGCGCCGCCCGCCGGGCGCTACACGACTACCTGGACCGGGCCAGGCTCCGGCTCGCCGCCGCCGGCGCCGGAGATGCCCTCTGGGTAGGGGCCAGGGGAGGCCCCCTCGACGCCCGCGGCGTACGCCGCGTGGTGCGCCGCCGGGTGGGGACATTCCCTCACGCCCTACGCCACTCGTTCGCCACCCACCTGCTGGAGAACGGCGCCGACCTGCGCACCGTCCAGGAATTGCTGGGCCACCGGGAGCTGGCGACCACCCAGATCTACACTGAGGTCTCCCGCCGCCACCTCAGGGCCACCTATGACCGCAGCCACCCCAGGGCGTGAGCCGAGCGCCCGCGCCGCCGTTCCCGGCGTCGACGACCTGTGGCGCCGGCTCAAGCGCGACGGCAACCCGGAGGCGCGCGACGGGCTGATCCTGCACTACGCCCCCGTGGTCAAGTTCGTCGCCGGCCGCCTCCGCGGCGGCCTCCCCGCCACCGTCGAGTCCCAGGACCTGATGTCGTACGGAACCATCGGGCTCATCGACGCCATCGACAAGTTCGACCCCGAACGTGGACTGCGCTTCGAGGCCTACGCGGTCACCCGTATCCGCGGCGCCATCATCGACGAGCTGCGCCGCCTCGACTGGGTACCCCGCTCGGTGCGAGCCCGGGCACGGGAGATCCAGGAGGCGCTGGCCACCGCCGAGCATCGCCTGGGACGGTCGGTGTCGGAGGCCGAACTGGCGAGCGAGCTGGGTGTCGACACCGCCGCGCTGCAACGGTCCCTCGATGACGTCGCCGCCGGAGGCGTGCTCGCCCTCGACGACTCGGGCGACGACGGCCCCCGACTCCATGAGGTCCTGGTCGACCCCGGCGCCGACCCCGCCGGCCACGTCGAGCGCGGCGAGACGCGACGCATCCTGGTGGAGGCGGTCAAGGCCCTCCCCGAGCGGGAGCGCCACGTGGTCGCCCTTTACTACTTCGAGTCCCTCACCCTGGCCCGCATCGCCGACATCCTCCAAGTCACCGAGTCCCGCGTCTCCCAGATCCACACCAAGGCGGTGTTGAGTCTTCGAAACAGACTGACCTTGGCAACACGGGACAGATGACAGACTACGTACTACGTACTACGTACTACGTCTGGCGACAAGCGTACGGCCTGCATCCTTCTTGCGTGATACGTAATACGTAATACGTAATACGTGTTCGGCCCGATCTGTAAGACTCCTCGGACCCCGCTACCATCACCCTCCAATTCGCACGTCCACTGCAAATCCCGGGGTCGGGGCGCGCCTTGCGCCTCGCGGGACCGTGGAGCGGTCAGCGGCTTCAGCCGGCGCCGTTCCTCCAGGGTGGGCGGAGGTATAACCACAAGGAGGAATCGTGGCAGTCGTGAGTATGCGACAGCTCCTGGAGGCCGGGGTGCACTTCGGTCACCAGACGCGCCGCTGGAACCCGAAGATGCGCCCGTTCATCTTCACCGACCGCAATGGCATCCACATCATCGATCTGCGCCAGACACTGGAGCGTATCGAGGAGGCCGCCAAGGTGGTCAAGGACACCACCGCCGGCGGCGGCACCGTGCTCTTCATCGGGACCAAGAAGCAGGCCCAGGCGGCGGTCAAGGACGCCGCCGACTCGGCCGGGATGCCCTACGTCAACCATCGCTGGCTGGGTGGGATGCTCACCAACTTCCAGACCATCCACAAGCGCATCCTCTACATGATCGAGCTGGAGGGCATGGACGCCTCCGGCGAGATGGAGGCCCTGCCCAAGAAGGAGCGGCTGCGCCTGCGCCGCGAGCTGGTCAAGCTGCAGACGGTGCTCGGCGGCGTGCGCGGCCTGCAGTCGCAGCCCGACGTGGTGTTCATCATCGACGTCAAGACCGAGCACATCGCCGTCACCGAGGCCTCCCGGCTCGGCATCCCCATCATCGCCGTGGTCGACACCAACTGTGACCCCGACCACGTCGATATGGTGATCCCGGGCAACGACGACGCCATCCGGGCATCGCAGCTGCTCAGCGACATCATCGCCAAGGCCGCCCTCGACGGTTCCGAGCTCTACCGGGCGGGCCGTAAGGAGCGCGTACCCCAGGGAGCATCATGACCACCGCCATCACAGCCAAGGACATCCAGGCCCTCCGGCAGGAGACCGGCGCCGGGATGATGGACGCCAAGCGCGCCCTCACCGACGCCGGCGGTGACTCCGAGAAGGCCAAAGATCTGCTGCGAGAGCGTGGCCTGTCGGCTGCGGCCAAGCGGGCCGACCGGGTCGCCACCGAGGGCGCCATCGGCTCGTACCTGCACACCCAGGCGGGCCGGCCCGTCATCGGGGTGCTGGTGTCGCTGACCGCCGAGACCGACTTCGTCGCCAAGAGCGACCGGTTCCAGGAGGTGGCCAACGACATCGCCATGCACGCCGCCGCCGCCCGCCCGCGCTGGGTGACCCGGGACGAAGTTCCCGAGGACGCCATAGCCAAGGAGCGGGAGATCATCGCCGCCCAGGCCCGCAACGAGGGCAAGCCCGACCACATCGTCGACAAGATCGTCGACGGGCGCATCAACTCCTTCTACGCCGACAACGTTCTCCTCGACCAGGTGTTCGTCCGTTCCGAGAGGTTCGAGGGCACCGTGGGCGAGCTGGTCAAGGAGTTGGCGGTGCAGATGGGGGAGAACATCTCCGTGGCGCGCTTCTCGCGCCTCGCCGTAGGCGAGTCTGGCGACGAGTGACGGACAAGCGCCGCGTCGTCCTGAAACTGTCGGGGGAGGCCTTCGCCGACCCCGCCCTCAACTACGGCATCGACCCGGTCACCGTCGATCGGGTCGCCGAAGAGGTCGTCGGGGTCAGTGACGAGGGTCACCAGATCGCCGTCGTCGTCGGCGGGGGCAACATCTTCCGGGGCCTCAGCTCGGCGGCGCAGGGAATGGACCGCGCCAACGCCGACTACATGGGGATGCTGGCGACGGTGATCAACGCCCTGGCGTTGCGCGACGCCGTCGAGCGCGCCGGGTCGGACTGCCGGGTGCAGACCGCCATCTCCATCCAGCAGGTTGCCGAGCCCTACATCCGGCTGCGCGCCATCAGGCATCTGGAGAAGGGTCGGGTGGTGATCCTGGCGGGTGGCACCGGCAACCCCTACTTCACCACCGACACCACCGCGGCGCTGCGCGCCGCCGAACTCAACGCCGACGCGGTGCTCAAGGCAACCAAGGTCGAAGGGGTCTACGACTCCGACCCGGCCCTCAATCCCGACGCGGTGCTGCTCACCGACGTGACCTACCTGGAGGTCATCTCGAAGAGACTCCAGGTGATGGACAGCACCGCCATTACCATGTGCATGGACAACGAGCTCCCCATCCGGGTTTTCTCGATGGCGGTCCACGGCAACGTCGCCGCCGCCGTCCGTGGAGAGCCGGTGGGTACTCTCGTGCATTGAGACGAGGTCGGATGTGATAGCTGAGCTACTCGAAGAGGCGTCGGCGAAGATGGACCAGGCGGTGACGCACACCGCCGGCGAGTTCGGCAACGTCCGCACCGGGCGGGCCAACCCGTCCCTGCTCCATCGCGTGATCGTGGATTATTACGGCGCCCCCACCCCGCTGCAGCAGCTCGCCGGCTTCAGCGTTCCCGAAGCTCGCCTGCTGGTGGTGTCGCCCTACGACAAGTCGGCCATCGGCAACATCGAACGGGCCATCCGCGAATCGGACCTGGGACTCAACCCCTCCAACGACGGCACCGTCATCCGCCTTGCCTTCCCCGCCCTCACCGAGGAGCGGCGCAAGGATCTGATCCGGATGGTGCGCCACATCGCCGAGGAGGGTCGTGTCGCCATCCGCAACGTGCGGCGCCACACCAAAGATGACATGGAGTCGCTCGTCGGGGACGTTTCCGAGGACGACGTCCGCCGGGGTGAGAAGGAGCTCCAGGAGCTCACCGACAAGCACGTGGTCCGCCTCGACGAACTGCTGGCACACAAGGAAGCCGAACTCCTAGAGGTATGAGGGTGACGGCACTGCGACGTAGGAAGCGATGACCGACCGGCCCTACGGCGACGACGCCGACGACGACGTCTTCACCGGGGACTATCTGGACGCCCTGTTCGAGGTGGAGACCTCGGGGGAGGCGCTGCCTCTGGAAATCGGCGGTGACGACCCCGAGCCGGTTGTCGTCGACGACGCCGAGTTCTCCCTCGGCCCTCAGCTCGGCGAGGACCTCCCGCCGGAACTCCACGACGACGTCGCCGGCTCACTCGAGCTCGACCCCACCGACCCCGGGTTCACCACCGCCGACCTGGAGGACCTCGGTCCCGACGAGTTCGACGGGACCGGTGAGTACGAGGAGGAGCCGGTGGCCGAAGTACCCGAGGAGCCGCCGGCGACGGAGATGCAAGGCGACTCGGTCCCCACCTCGGACTGGCTGCTCGGCCTGGGCGACCCGCAGCCGGCCGGCGACGACGCCGGAGGTGAGGGAGGGATCCCCGCCGGCTACGAGTACCTGTTCCGCGACGGAGCCGAGGACGATGCCGGCGATGAGGCACCCGCCGGCGCCGCACCGGGCACCGGATCCGGGCCCGCCGACGACGTCTCGATAGCCCTCCCTCCCGAGGGAGGCGCCGACAGCTCCCCGCCCGCCGACTTCGAACTGCCCGACTGGGCCGCCTTGTCGGACGACACGGTGACCTCCACCACCGAATACGCCGACCTGGCGGCGGAGGTCGCCCTCAGCGCCGGGATGGTGGCCGAGCCCAGCGCCATCTCCGCCAACATGCCAGGGATCGACACCGGCCTCGTCGGGATGGAGGACGTGGTCGGCGAGACGGCGCCTGCCCCCACCACCGCCTCCGCCACCCAGCCGGATCTGGCGATGCGGGTGCTCACCGGCCTGGGTCTCATCGCCCTTTTCGCCCTCTCGCTGCTGTGGCCGATGGTGCTGGGGGCCCTCGCCACCATCGTCTTCGTCGCCGCCGCCGGTGAGCTGTATGCGGTGCTGCGGGCCAACGGATTGCGACCCATCCCCTTCGTCGGGCTCGCCGGGGTGCTGGGCGCCCTGGTCGGCACCTGGATGTGGGGTCTGGGCGCGGTCCCGGTTGCGTTGCTGCTCACACTGGTGGTGCTGGCCCTGCAGATGGCGATGACCGGGCAGCGCCAGGAGCCGCTCCAGGACGCCTCGCTCACCATGCTGGGTGCGGTGTGGATCGGTGGGCTCGGCGCCTTCGCCTTCCCCCTGATCACGGCCGGCGACTACCGCTGGCTCATCGTGGCGGTCGTCACCGTCGTTGCCGGGCTCGACATCGGGCAGTTCTTCATCGGTCGGCGCATGGGGAAGCGACCGCTGGCGCCGGTGGTCTCCCCCAAGAAGACGGTCGAGGGACTGCTCGGCGGCGCCGCGGTGGCGGTGGTGGTGGCGGTGTTGCTGTGGGTGGTGTCACCCCTGCCGCTGATCCCCCTCGTTGTACTGGCGCTGGTTGCGGTGGTGCTGGGCCCGCTCGGCGACCTCGCCGTGTCCGTGGTCAAGCGCATCCTCGCCGTCAAGGACATGGGCACCATCCTTCCCGGTCACGGCGGGATACTCGACCGTATCGACGGGCTCCTCTTCGTCGTCCCGGCGGCGTGGCTCGTCTTCGAGGTGGCGGGGTTGATCACCTGAGACCCCTGGTCGTCCTCGGAGCCACCGGATCCATCGGAGTCCAGACCCTGGATGTCGCCCGCCGTCTCGGCCTTGAGGTCGTCGGTATCGCCGCCCGGCGCGCCTCGCCCCAACTCCTCGCCATCGCCGCCGACTGGCCGGCGGCACACGTCGTCGCCGCTGCCCCCGAGCCGGGGGAGGCTGCCGCTTTCGAGGAGGCACTGGGCGGCAGGGGAGCGGTCGGGGCGGACGCGCTGCGTGACCTGTCCGCCTACCCGGGGACCACCGTGGTCAATGGCATCGTCGGTGTCGACGGGCTGGGACCGTCGGTGGCGGCGCTGGAGGCGGGCAACCGGCTGGCGCTGGCCAACAAGGAGAGCCTGGTCGCCGGCGGGCCGGTGGTCCTCGACGCCGCAGCACGCCACGGCGCCGAGATCATCCCCGTCGACTCCGAGCACTCGGCGATGTGGCAGTGCCTGGTGGGCGAGCCCGCCGGTTCGGTGCGCCGCCTCGTCCTCACCTCCTCGGGTGGCCCCTTCCGGGGACGCCGCCGCGGTGAACTGGCGGACGTCACCGTCGCCGAGGCGCTGGCGCACCCCACCTGGGACATGGGCCGCCGCATCTCGATCGACTCGGCGACGATGGCCAACAAGGGCCTCGAGGTGGTGGAGGCCCACTACCTGTTCGGGGTCGGTTTCGACGACATCGACGTGGTGGTCCACCCCCAGAGCGTGGTTCACTCCCTGGTCGAGTTCGTCGACGGGTCGGTGAAGGCCCAACTGGGCGAGCCCGACATGAGGGTGCCGATCCAGTATGCCGTTACCGCTCCTCGACGGGACCCGGCCCCGGTGCCGCCGCTCTCGCTGGCGGGCCGCTCCCTCGACTTCGAGGCGCCCGACCTGGTGGCGTTCCCCTGCCTCCGCCTCGGTTACGAGGCGGGCCGCCGCGGCGGCGTCGCCCCTGCCGCCTACAACGCCGCCGACGAGGTGGCGGTGGCCGCCTTCCTCGCCGGCGAGATCGGCTTCCTCGACATCCCGGACATCATCGAGCAGGTTCTGGCCCAGACGCCTGAGGAAACGCCGAGGACTGTGGCGGACGTGCTCGAGGCTGATCGACGCGCTCGCGAAGCAGCCCGGTACTTGGTAGGCGCGGATACCAAGTACCAAGTACCAAGTACCTCACCATATACGGACGACGGTTAACTCCCCGCACACCGTTACCCTTCCCCCATGGGCCCCGCAATCATGATCTTCGGCGTCGTGCTGATGGTTGTCATCCACGAGGCCGGTCACTTCGTCGCCGCCAAGGCCTTCGACATGAAGGCCACCGAGGCGTTCTTCGGTTTCGGTCCCCGCCTGTGGTCGACCCGCCGCGGTGAGACCGAATACGGCATCAAGGCGCTCCCGCTCGGCGGGTATGTCCGCATCATCGGGATGAACCCGTTCGAGGAGGTCGCCCCCGAGGACGA
>CAZOGW010000070.1:0-9121 GCA_964579415.1 uncultured Acidimicrobiaceae bacterium
TAGTACTTAGTACCTAGTACTTAGTACCTAGTACTTAGTACCGTCCCCTCCCCGTTATGCTCGGGTGCCTTCGTCTGCTGGAGCGCCCTCTTGACCCGACTCGCCGCCGTCGCCGGGGCGATCACGATCTCCTTCTCCGCCATCCTCTACGGGGTGGCCGATGTGTCGCCCGCCACCGGGGCCTTCTTCCGGTGCGCCTACGCGCTACCGCTGCTCTTCGTGATCTGGTGGATCAACCGGGATCGTGACTCCCGCCCGGCCCGCAAGAGGTGGCTCGCCTTCGGCGCCGGGATCTTCCTCGGTCTCGACATGGTGGTCTGGCACCTCTCCATCGACCACATCGGCGCCGGGCTCTCCACGCTCATCGCCAACGCCCAGGTGGTGATCGTCGCCGTGGCCGCCTGGCTACTCCTGGGCGAGAAGCCGAGCCGCCGGGTGGCCCTCGCCATCCCCGTCGTCCTCGTCGGGGTGGCGATGGTGAGCGGCCTGGGAAGCGAGAACGCCTTCGGTGACAACCCTGCCCTCGGCGCCGTGCTGGCCCTGGCGGCCGCCGTCCTGTACGCCGGATTCCTCATGGGCCTGCGCTCCTCCAACGACGCCAGGGCGCCGGCCGCCGGCCCGCTGCTGGAGGCCACCGCCGGTGCCGCCCTCGCCAGCCTCCTCGCCGCCCCGCTGACCGGCGGCATCGACCTGACGCCGGACTGGCAGGCCCACCGCTGGCTCCTGCTGCTGGCGATCACCAACCAGGTGCTGGGATGGCTCCTCATCACCTACGCTCTTCCCCGCCTTCCCGCCGCCGAGACCGCCACCGTCATCACCCTGCAGCCGGTGCTCACAATGGTGTGGGCGACGATCCTGTTCCAGGAACGGCCCTCGGCGCTGCAACTTGCCGGAGGCTTCGTGGTCCTCGCCGGGGTCACCATGGTGGCCCTATCCCGCACCCGCAGCGTCGAGCCGGTCCCGGCCGGAGCGACCGGGTGACCCGGGGCGCGACACTCCTGCTCGTCGCGCTAGCTCTCAGCGCCTGCGGCTCCCCCATCGCCGCCACCACCACGACCCCACCCGCCACCACGGCCGGCGCACCGGCAGCCCCTGAGGAGCCACCGCCGTGGCTCACCCTGTCGCTGGACTACTCGCCGCGCCACAGCGTGGGCATGCGGCGCCTCGACGTGGTGACCCGCCATGCAGGCACCGAGGACCTCCACGTCGACGAGATCGCCCTGCGGGCCGAGCATTTCGAGCACCTCCCCCCCGACGCCAAGGCCTCCACCATCCGGGCCGGGTCGACGGTCAACGTCAAGGCCCACTTCGGCCCGGTGGCCAACTGCGACACCGCCGGTCCGCTGGCGGCATCGGTGCTGGTGGTGGCACGCATCGGCGAAAACCCAAACCCGCACACCTGGGCAACCGACGTCGACCCGGAAACGCTGGATGAGATCCACGTCTCCGAATGCCGTGCGAAGGCAGTCGACGAAGCGGTGGCGATCCGTTTCGATGACGCCTGGACCGAAGACGGCGCCGCCATGCTCACCAGCCTGATCCTGGAGCGGCGGGGAGGCGACGATCCGGTTGCCCTGGAATCGGTGCAGGGCCTCACCCTCCTGGCGATGGAGGCGGTGCCGGTCACCGCGGGGACCGTCGCCGAGCTCGATGCGGGCGAGACCGTGCAGTCCGCACCGGTCAGGATCACCGTATGGCGCTGCGATGAGCACGTCGTGTCGCAGTCGCCCGACGGCTTCACCTTCCGCGCCGTGCTGCGCGTCGGCGACGGTGAGCCTCACGAGGTGGTCTTGCGTCCGGAAGCGGACATGATGGAGCGCCTGGTCGCCCTGGTCGATGCCTGCGCCCGCGCCCGCGACCACCACCCGTCAGGCTGAGGCCCCCAGGCGGTCCCCGTCACAAAGCACATCGCGAGCGGTCGCTCAAAGATGGCATCGTCGGCTCCTACATATGCTCGCGGCGGGATTCCTGGCTATCCTGCAGCATCCGCCCTACGGGGCATCTGTCTAAATGGAGGACAAAGGATGAGGAGACTCAAGCGAGTGCGGTTAGTGGTACTAATCGCACTTCTCGCGCTCGTTGCTGCCGCATGCGGTGGCGACGACGACCCGGCGGCCACTACGGCGGCTCCGGACACCACCGCGGCCGCGGACACCACCGCGGCCCCCGACACCACCGCGGCCCCTGACACCACCGCTGCCACGGAGACCACCGCAGCTCCCACTGAGGGTCCCCTGACCTTCGGCGGCCTGCTGCCCGAGACCGGCTCGCTCGCCTTCCTCGGCCCGCCGGAGATCGCCGGTGCGCTGCTCGCCGTCGAGGACATCAACGCCGCCGGCGGCGTCCTCGGCCAGGATGTGGTCTGGATCCCCGGTGACTCCGGTGACACCTCGGCCGACATCGCCAACCCGACCGTCGACGGTCACCTGGCCGCCGGTGTGCAAGCCATCATCGGCGCTGCCTCCTCGGCCGTGTCGTTCACGGTCATCGACAAGATCGTCGGCGCTGGTGTGATCCAGTTCTCGCCGGCCAACACGTCCGACCAGTTCACCACCTGGGACGACAACGGCCTCTACTTCCGCACCGCTCCCCCGGACAGGCTCCAGGGCGCGCTGCTGGCCGAGCGGCTTCTCGCCGAGGGCCAGCTCACCGCCAGCGTGATCTTCCGCCAGGAGCCCTACGGTGAGGGTCTGGCCAACGTGTTCCAGGAGAACTACACGGCCGCAGGTGGCGAGGTCGTCGCCTTCATCCCGTACCCGGCCGAGGGTCACGAGAGCTTCGACGCCGAGGTCGACCAGCTCGTCGAGGCCGATGCCGACGCCACCGTCGCCATCACCTTCAACGAGGGCACCGCATTGTTCCAGGCGATGAACGAGCGGGGCATTGGCCCCACCTCGGGCAAGGGCCTGTGGGGCACCGACGGCAACTTCGGCATCCAGTCCGAGATGGGTGAGCAGGAGGCCATCCTGGAGGGCATGAAGGCAACCACCCCGTCGGTGGACCTGGCGAGCATCGCCGACTTCACCGCCCGCATCGACGCCATCTACCCGGGCGGCCTCAACGGCATCTTCGCCTACGGCGCTGAGACCTACGACGCCCTGATCATCACGGCCCTGGCCGCGGTGGTCGCCGGCACGGTCGACCCGATCGCCATCGCCGCCGAGATCAACGACGTCACCCGCCCCGAGGGCGAGAAGTGCCTCTCGTTCGAGGAGTGCCTCGCCCTGATCGAGGCCGGCACCGAGATCGACTACGACGGCGTGGGCGGTCCCTACGACTTCGTCGACGCCGGCGAGCCCGCTGCGGCGAGCTTCCAGATCCGTACCTTCGGTGCGACCGCTCCATGCGCGGCCGATGCCGAGGGATGTGAGGACACCTTCACCGACGAGTTCTACTTCGTCGGCGGCTGATCCCACCGGCAACAGAAGCCAACCGAAAGGGGCCGGTCCGCTGGACCGGCCCCTTTCTCATCTGCAGCTCGCGCTCCCTGTCGACCGCGCACCGAAATCTCAGGACGGCGTAGAGTTGCCGCTATGCGGATGGTCGTGCTGTTGACCGGAGGCGTCGCCACACGGGAGGTGGTGGGAGCGCTCGACATCATCCACGAACGGCTGGGACCGGAGATCGTGTGGGCAGGTCAGGCTCGGGGTCCCGTCCCGGGCCACGATCCTCCGATGTCGTTCCATGCCGACGTCGCCATCGGCGACGTGATGGATCCGCCGGCTCTGCTCTTCCTACCCGGCGGGTTCGGCTCCCTGGACCTTGCAGCCGACCCGGTGGTCCTGGGCGCGTTGAGAAGACTCGCAGTACGGCCCACGGTGTGTCTGGCGACATCCACCGGCTCGCTACCCCTTGCCGCCGCCGGCCTGCTGCACGGCCTCCAGGTGAGCGGTCACTGGCTGTCACGGGGTCATCTCGCCCTCCACGGTGCCGCGCCGGTGAACGGGGGGCTGGTGAAAGCGGACCGTTTCATCACGGTGGCGGGCCCGGCCCACGTCGTCGAGGCTGCCCACCTGGCCACCGAGCACATCCTGTTCGGGCCCGGCGCCGACCAGCGCGCCGCTCTATGGGCCGGTGGCTAGCCGAACGGCCCAGGGGTGTGGGCTACTGGACCTTGGCCAGCGTCCCCAGGTAGAGCTCGATGACCTTGGGATCACGGAGGAGAGCGTCGCCGGTGTTGGTGTAGGCGTTGCGGCCCTGGTCGAGGACATAGCCCCGATCGCAGATCTGCAGGCAGCGACGAGCGTTCTGCTCCACCATGATGACGCTCACCCCGGCCCGGTTGATCTGGTGGACCCGGATGAACACCTGGTCCTGCAGTGCCGGCGACAGGCCCGCCGAGGGCTCGTCGAGAAGCAACACCTTGGGGTCCATCATCAGGGCCCGGCCCATTGCCAGCATCTGCCGCTCACCACCGGACAGAGAGCCGGCCCTCTGGTTGATCCGCTCTCCCAGCCGGGGGAACATCTCGGTGACGAACTCAACCCTGCCGGCGTACTGCTTGGGCCGCAGGAACACGCCCATCTGCAGGTTCTCGGCGACGCTGAGGCTGGGGAAGACGTTGGCCACCTGGGGCACGTACCCGACCCCCATGGAGACCAGCTCGTGCGCCTTGAGGTTGCTGATGTCCTCCCCCTCCAGCAGCACACTGCCCTCACGGATCTCGATGAGACCGAAGAGCGCCTTGAGCATGGTCGACTTCCCGGCGCCGTTGGGGCCGATGATCCCCACCAGCTCGCCGCGGCGCAACTCCAGGTCGACTCCGTTGAGGATGTTCACCTCGGGCACGTAGCCGGCGACAACCTTCTCGATACGGATCAGGATGTCGTCGGCGGGTGCCGGATCGACGGTCGCGGGCTCGGTCATTGCTCGTCCTCCCGCTGCTCGGCATCGATCTCGGCGAACTCTGCCTCGACGGCCTCCTCGGCGGCGGCGAGCTGCGCCTGCTCCGCCTCCAACGAAAGCGGGGCGTCGTGGTGGGCACCGAGGTAGGCGTCGATGACGGCGGGATCCTGCCCGACCGCTTCGGGTGGTCCCTCGGAGATGACCCTGCCCTCGGCCATGACGATCACCCAGTCGGAGATGTCGGAGACGACGTCCATGTCGTGTTCTACGAAGACCACGGTGCGGCCCTCGGAGCGCAGCATCTTGACGTGCTCGAGGAGCGACTGCGTCAGCGCCGGGTTCACCCCGGCCATCGGCTCGTCGAGCATGACGACCTCGGGATCGGCCATGAGCGCCCGAGCCATCTCGAGCAGCTTGCGCTGGCCCCCGGAGAGCGTCCCGGCGTACTCCTCGCGCATGTGGTCCAGTTTGAAGCGGGCCAGCAGCTCGTCGGCCCGCTTCTCGATCTCCCGCTCCTGCCGGCTCCACAGCGGGGTGATCAGCGCCTTGAGGAAAGACTCCCCGCTCTGGCCCTTGGCCCCGAGCTTCATGTTCTCGATGACGCTGAGCCGGGTGAGGGACTTGGTGAGCTGGAAGGTGCGCACCATGCCCCTCTGAGCCAACTTGTACGACGCCACCCCGTCGACCTTCTCACCATTGAAGGTGGTCGTGCCGGCGTCGGGCTGGTCGAACCCGGTCAAGAGGTTGAAGAACGTGGTCTTCCCGGCGCCGTTGGGGCCGATGAGGGCGGTGATCAGCCCGCGCTGGATCGACACCTTCTCCACATCGACGGCCACAAGGCCGCCGAACGACCTGCGCATGCCCTCGACGACCAGGATGGGGTCGGGCTTGTCGACGCCGGGCTGATGGGCGACGCCCGCCAGTGGGGAGGTGCCTGTCTCAGCGGGCATCGAGCATCATCTCCTCCTTGCTGCCGAAGATCCCCTGCGGCCGGAAGATCATCAACAGTGCCAAGCCTAGGCCGACCAGGATGAAGCGCACCTGGCCCACCTGGGCCGGATTCATGATCGCCTCCGGGATCCACCCGTTGGACTGCAGCCCGCGCATCACGCTGTCGGTCATTACGAGGAGACCCCAGAACATCATGGCGCCCACGATGGGAGACCACACCCGCCCCACACCACCGAGGATGAGGGCTGTCCACAGGAAGAAGGTCTGTGCCGGGACGAAGTAGTCGGGCTGGACGGTGAGGTTGGCCACCGCCACCAGCATGCCGGCGACGCCTCCGATGGCGCCACCCAGCATCAGCGACTGCATCTTGTACCAGTAGGCGTTCTTGCCCAGGGCCCGGGCAGCGTCCTCGTCCTCCCGGATCGCCTTGAGCACCCGGCCCCACGGGCTCCGCATGAGCTGCCAGACGCCGAGGGTGACGAGAGCCACCAGGGTCCAGCCGACGACGATGACGAACAGGTTGCGCCCGGTGAAGAAGAACAGGGTACGGTCGGTGAATGGCAGCGGGATCAACTGGTAGAACCGCTCAGTGAACGGGTTGAACTCGTAGAGCTGCTCGGCCCACTGGTTGAGCCCGGTGTTTCCCCCGGTGTAGTCGGCGAGGACGGTGCTACGCACCATCAGCCTGAGCACCTCGGAGGCGGCGATGGTGACGATGGCCAGGTAATCGCCGCGCAACCGGAGCGTGGGGACGCCGAGCAGCAGAGCGAAGATGAGGGCGTAGACGATGCCGACGATGATGCCGGCATAAGGGCTCCAGCCGAAGACCACAACGCTCATGGCGATGCCGTAGCCGCCGACGGCGACGAAACCGATGTGGCCGAAGTTGAGCAGCCCGGTGTACCCGAAGTGGATGTTGAGCCCGATGAGCGCCATGGCGAACCACACGGCGTTGACACCAAATGCCTGGGAGAGGGTCTGCTGGATGATCTCGGCCCAGTTCATCCGATGCGCTCCTTCCTACCCAGGATGCCCTGGGGCCTCACCAGCAGGACCACGACCATGAGGAGGAGTGCCCCCACGTTGCGCAACTCGGAGGGGACCCACAAGGTCGAGAGCGAGATGCCCAGCCCCACCACGATGCATCCCACAAGGGCGCCGTAGGCGGTGCCCATGCCTCCGAGGGTGACGCCGGCGAAGATGAGCAGGAGCACGGTGGCGCCCAGGTCCCAGCGGATGACGTCGGCCTGGCCGAGGAGGACTCCGCCGAGCGCTGCCAGAGCGGCGCCGCCGACCCAGACCAGCTTGATGACCCGCTCCACGTCGATGCCGGACGACTCGGCGAGGTCGCGGTTGTCGGACACCGCCCGCATCGCCCGGCCCACCCGGGTGAACTGCAGGGTGAGGCCCACCCCACCCAGGGCGATGATGGCGACGGCCATGGCCATCATGTCTTTGGGCGTGATCGCAACCGGTCCCACCTGTACGGCCACCTGGCCGGCGAAGCTGCGCAGCAGCATGCGGTTGCCACCGGCGATGTAGAGGAACATGTAGCGGATCGCGATGCCGATTCCGATGGACACCACCATCTGGGCGATCAACCCGGTGTCGCGACGCCGCAGCGGGGCGAAGATGCCGGCGTTGAGCAGCCAGCCGAGACCGGCGCCGAGCACCATCGCCAGCAACGTCGAAACGAACAGGTTCATCGGTTCACCCAGGGCGGTGCCGGCGAGGAAACCGAAGATGCCGGACAGCCCGAGGACGTTGAGGAAATAGACGGCGAGGGCGCCCCAGGTGACCATCTCGGCGTGGGCGAAGTTGACCAGGCCGGTGGTCCCGAAGATGAGGGAGAGGCCGACGGCCGCGGTGGCGAGGAACAGCCCGATCTTGAGCCCCTCCGTCGTGAGCTGGAGCACCCGCCGCACCGTGATGGCTCCGGCGTTGCCGCTGCTGGTGCCACCGCCGCCCTCGCCGACGACGAGCTGGAAGATCGCCGGTGCGTAGCGGCCCGACTGCACCTGGGCGGAGCGGCTGGCCGCCTCCGGGTCGGGGAAGTTGACGCCTTCTGGCAGGGTGGCGGCGTCGATCTCGACGGTGTAGGTGCCGGGTGCCGGGACCCCGATCTCGACGCTGCCGTCGTCGGCGGTGACACCCTCCCCCACCACCGCGCCGCCGGGGTCGAGTACCTGGACGGTGACTCCGGCGACCTGGGTCCGCTCGCCGTTGTCGTCGGCGAAAATGCGGACGGTGACCCCCTGCTCCTGCGCCTCGTCCTGGGCGATCGCAGGAGCTGCCGCTAGGAAGAATATGGCGGCCAGCAGGAGCACCGCCCCTGCCAACGAGAATCCCCGCCTCGTCTCGACCACCCGTCCCTCTTCCCTTCCGTCGCCGTGGCTGCGACCGAGCGAAGATAGCGGAATGAACCCCCGGTGAGCAAAGGCTGTCGCGAATCGGCTCTGCGACGGGTGCCGGTGGGCCGCTTCGCAACCGGCCCAGGACGTGGAAGAACCCGGAGAACTTCGTCACCTTGGTGACGCCGCAAGGGACCTTCCTGCGGTCTCCGGGTTCCGGTGGTCCGAGTTGGAGTCGCCACCGTCCGCCGCCTGGGCGGAGCCGGCTTCTCCTGAGTTCAGCCGGCTAGCGCTCGGCCACCTCCAGGGTCCTACAAGAACTTTCAGGCATTTACGGACCACCTCCTTTCCCTGGTGAAGGCGATTCTGCCATACGAAACGCAGGTAGGCGAGCACTTCTTGAGCAGTGGCGAGCGCGTCTTGGGGATGCCGGCAGGCCCTGGCGCAGGGAGGTACTTGGTAGTCGCGGATACCGAATACCAAGTACCAAGTACCAAGTACGCAAGGGCGCCGTCCCGGCCCGGGCGCCAGCCCGAGCCAGGGACGGCGCCCTTGCTCTGTGGAGGTGGGGGGAGTCGAACCCCCGTCCCGTGAGGTTTCAGCGCCGGCATCTCCGAGCGCAGCCAACAGCGAGCATTTCGGGCCGTGAGCCGCTGTCGGCACGTGTCTCACGTCCTATCCGGAGAAGATCTTGACCGTGGGTCACCGGCACCACCACAGCTGCGTCCCACATTGCGTTGCCCGGATCCGGCGAGGTGGGCACCCCCCGGGCGGACAGGCTGCGCTAGTTCTTAGGCAGCCAGTGCCAGTTCGTTGTCGGCACTTGTTTGTTGTTCCGGCTTTTAACGAGGACTCCGGAGTACCTCGGCTCGCTTCCGTCGCCTCGACCCTCACGGTCGAAACCAGGTCACCCCCAGGGGGTCGCCCCATGCTAACGCGGGAAGTCGCGGGGTTGTTCCGGAGCGGGGAGGTAC
>CAZOGW010000070.1:9221-16136 GCA_964579415.1 uncultured Acidimicrobiaceae bacterium
GTACCCACCGCGGCGAGAGAACCTATCGCGACCGACTCCGGGCTCTCTCGATCTCGCGCTTCAACTCGCGTTCCTTGATGGCTCGGCGCTTGTCGACGGTACGGCGGCCCTTGGCGAGGGCGAGCTCGACCTTGGCCCTGCCGTCGCGGAAGTAGATGGAGAGCGGCACCAGGGTAAGTCCCGACTCCTTGAGGGTGCCGATCAGCTTGTCGATCTCACGGCGGTGCAGGAGCAGCTTGCGGCGGCGCTCCGGGTCGTGGCCGCCTTCACGGGAGAACGAGTAGGGAGCGATGTGGAGGCTGGAGAGCCACAGCTCGCCGTCGCGCACCTCGCCGTAGGCGTCCTTGATCTGCACCTGGCCGTCCCTCAGGCTCTTCACCTCGGACCCGAGCAGCACCATCCCGCACTCGTAAGTGTCGAGGATGTCATAGTCATGCCGCGCCCGCCGGTTCGAAGCGACGACCTTCCGGCCACCGGGTTCCTTGCGTGCCACGTCACGCCCCTCGCCGGGCGGGTACTTGGTACTTGGTACTTGGTAGTTCCGGATACCAAGTACCAAGTACCAAGTACCCCTCGCTGCCCGATCCGACCACGCGCCCTCCTACAAGTACGGAACAGGATTGACAGGCTTCCCGCTCAACCGCACCTCGAAGTGAAGGTGCGGCCCGGTGGACATCCCGGTGGAGCCGACGTATCCGATCACCTTGCCCCCGGCCACCGTCTGGCCCACACTCACGTTGATCTGCGACTGGTGGGCGTACAGTGTCGTCACCCCTCCCCCGTGGTCGATCACCACGCAGTTCCCGTAGCCGCCGTGCCACCCGGCGAGGATGACCACCCCGTCGGTGGCGGCGACGATGTTGTCGCCGTGCCCGGCCCGCATGTCGGCCCCGGTGTGCATACGGCGGTAGCCGAGGATGGGGTGGGTGCGCCACCCGAAACCGGAGCCGATGGCGCCCGGCACCGGCCGGTACCAACCCCCGCCACCGATCTGGGGGTCGCCGCCGCCGCTGCCCGGCTTGCTCGACCGGTCCTCGATGGCGGCGGTGATGCTGCTCTGTTCCTTCTCGAGGGCGGCGATCTCGCCCTCGATTTCGGCGATCTCGGCGTCGACGTCGTTGAGGAGGCGCTGCTGGTTGACCAGTTCGGCCTCGACCGCCTCCTCCTTCTCCGCCAGCTCTTCGTACTGGTCGGCCAGCTCGTCCTCGAGCACGGAGAGCAGCGCAGCCTCGTCGGAGGCCGCCCGCTCCCGGCCCGCCACCAGCACCGACTGGCGCTCCGCCTGCTGCTCCAGCGCCGCCAGCTCCACCATGACGTGCTCGTTGCCCGCGGATACCCGGCCCAGGTACTCGGCGCCGATGGTCACGTCCTCCATGTCGTCGACGAGGAAGGCGAGCGCCGTTCCCCCGTCGCCGGCCACCATGTAGCGGTCCCGCACCAGATCCCGGGCCTGGGCGGTGGTGATCTCGATGCCGGTCCGGGTTTCCGCCAATGCCGCTTTGAGGTCGCGGATCTGGTTGCGCAGCCCCTGGAGCTGGATCTGCTTGTGGCGCACGTCGCCGAGGACCACGTCGTAGTCGGCCTTGACCGCGTTGAGGTCGGCGATGAGGGCGTCGAGCGTGCCCCGGGTGGCAACCACGTCGCGAGCCAGCGCCGAGCGGCGCACCGCCATGGCGTCGACGTTGTCGGCGAGTTGGTCGATCTCGCTGCGGACCGTGTCGAGGTCCTTCTCCAGGTCCTGCGCCTGCGACGGCGCCACCGAGACGACCAGGGCAAGCGCGGCCAGCAGGAGCGCCAGCAGCCTGCGCATCAGGTTCTCAGGTACTTGTGCGCCGCCAGGCTGAGGCCGGAACCGATCGCACCCACGACGGCCCCGAAGAGAACCGTGATGACACCCCAACGCAGCAGGAAGTCGTTGCTGATGGCGATGTCGAGAAACCCGGGAAGGGTGCCGTCGTCCCGGGTGAGCCGGTCGACGGCGATGCGGTAGACGCCCACGGCCACCCCGGTGGCGAGTACCCCACCGAAGAGGCCCTCGAGGATGCCCTCGAGGAGGAACGGGATACGTATGAACGAGTTGGACGCCCCCACCAGGCGCATGATCTCGATCTCCTCGCGGCGCGCATATATCGCCATCTGGATGGTGTTGGCGATGAGGGCGACCGCGGCGATGCCGAGCGCCACCGACAGGATGACGAAAACGACCCTGAGGCCGTCACGCAGGCCGGCGAGAGCCTCCACCTGGGGGCCGGCGGTGGCGATGCGGGAGATGCCCGGCGAGCCCTGGAGGCGTTGGACGATGGTGCCGTAGTCGTGGAGGTCTTTCGGGCGCACCCTGATCGAGGCGGGAAGCAGGTTGGGATCGGCTTCCAGCGTCCTCAGGAACGACTCGTTGCCGGCGAACAGCGTCAGCCCCTCCTCGTAGGCCTCGGACTTGGTGACGAAGAAGACCTCTTCGACCTCGTCCCAGCCGGCGACCTCGGCCTGGAGTTCGGTGACGTTGCGGAACTCGTCGCTGACGAAGGCGATGACGCGGACGTCTTCGGACCACTGCAGGGTGTTGACCCGGGCGATCTCTCCGAAGATGAGCGTGCCCAGCATGAGCAACAGCGAGATGAACACGGCAAGGATGGCGCCGAGCACCACCAGCGCGTTGCGCCGGATGTTGTTGAAGGCCTCCAGGAAGGCGTAGGCGAAACTCACAGTTCCTCCCCGGATGCGGCGATGGGGACGTCGTCCCCGTTGGGCGTGGCGGCCTCGTCGATGAGGCGGCGCAACTCATCGACGGGAAGCTCGGCGGTGACGTCGGGGATGGGCGCCGGCGGCTGGTCGACGGCAGGGCCTGCCATGGCCGTGGGCTGCACCTCGGGTCGCTCGTCGGGTGGCCGGGGCAGGGGCATCTGCGAAGCCGGCGAGACGGCGTCGGCGGGCCGCTGGTCGTACACGCCGCCGCGCTGGTCGCGCACCATGCGGCCCCGCTCGAGCTGGACCACCCGGCGGCGCATGGCGTCGACGATGGCGTGGTCGTGGGTGGCCATCACCACCGTGGTGCCGGTGCGGTTGATGCGGTCAAGGATGCGCATGATGCCTACCGACGTGGCCGGATCGAGGTTTCCCGTCGGCTCGTCGGCGAGCAGGATGAGGGGGCGGTTGACGAACGCCCGCGCAATGGAGACCCGCTGCTGCTCGCCACCGGAGAGTTGGCGCGGGTAGCGGTCGGCGTTGGCGGACAGGCCCACCAGTTTGAGTACCTGTGGGACCTGGGCCTTGACCACGGATCGGGGGCGGCCGGTCACCTCGAGGGCGAAGGCGACGTTCTCGTACACCGTCTTGCTGGGGAGCAGCTTGAAGTCCTGGAACACGGTGCCGATGGAGCGGCGCAGGTGGGGCACTTTCCAGTTGGGAAGCTCGGAGGCGTGCTTACCGGCCACCCAGATGTCCCCGTTGGTGGGGCGCTCCTCGCGCATCATCAACCGGATCAACGTGGACTTGCCGGAACCCGAAGGGCCCACCAGGAAGACGAACTCACCCTTGTTGATGCTCAGGCCGACGTCTTTGACCGCGACGACGCCGCCGTCGTACACCTTGGTTACATTCTCGAGACGGATCATGGGTCCTCGCCCCGGGTGGATGACGCAGCGCGTGTCACCCGACCCCTACGTTGTGCTTGGTCCCTCCCTCCGCCGGAGGCGATACTACTTGTGCAGAGGGAGTAAACAAGAACCGGCGGGCGCCAGATCGCACAGGACCCGCCAGCTCCTGCGTAGCGAGGGGTACTTCCCCGGGACGAGCGAGCCGTCAGCTCTCGGAAGCGGCCCTTCTCCATTGCAAGTACGCATCCACGAACGGATCGATATCTCCGTCGAGGACCCCGTCGACGTTGCCCACCTCGCGGTTGGTGCGGAGGTCCTTCACCATCTGGTAGGGCTGGAGGACGTAGGAGCGGATCTGGCGGCCCCAGCCGGCCTCGGTCTGCTCGCCGCGGATGGCGTCGATCTGCTGGAGCTGCTGCTGGCGGGCGTGCTCGGCGAGGCGCGACGCCAGGATCTGCATCGCCCGGTTCCGGTTCTGGAGCTGCGAGCGCTCGTTCTGCACCGCCACCACCAGCCCGGTGGGCAGGTGGGTGATGCGCACCGCCGAATCCGAGGTGTTGACGTGCTGACCGCCGGCGCCCTGGGAACGGTAGGTGTCGATACGGAGGTCGTCGTCGGCGATCTCGACGGCGCCGATCTCCACCTCGGGCACTACGTCCACGCCGGCGAACGAGGTGTGGCGCCGCGCCGCCGAATCGAAGGGACTGATCCGTACCAGCCGGTGCACCCCCCGCTCCCCCTCGAAGATGCCGTAGGCGTGGTCGCCCTTCACGGTGAGCGTGGCCGACTTGATGCCCGCCTCCTCGCCGTAGGACATCTCGTCGACGACGTACGACAGCTTGGAGCGTTCCAGGTAGCGGGTGTACATGCGCAGCAGCATCTCGGCCCAGTCGTGGGCGTCGACCCCGCCGGCGCCGGCGTGGATGCTGACGATGGCGGTGCTGTCGTCGTACTCGCCGAAGAACAGCGACTCGCGCTCGAGGAGGGTGAGTTCGTTGTCGAGAGTGGTCAGCTCGCCGACCACTTCGGCCGCGGCGGAGGCGTCGCTCTCTTCCTGGGCCATCCCGAGAAGTACTTCGGCATCCTCGATACGCTGCGCCAGGTCACCGACCCGCTTCAGCACCGCCTCGTGGGAGGCGAGACGGCGGGTGACGGCGAGAGCGTTGTCCTGGTCGTCCCATAGTCCCGGCGCCGCCGCCTGGTCCTTCAGCTCCTCGAGCTCCGACTGCTTGCCGGCGACGTCAAAGGAACCTCCGGGCGTCGTCCAGCCGCTGCTGGAGTTCCTTGATGCGGGCGCGGGGGTCGAAGTCGTTCATGAGGCCGTGGTCTCCAGTGGCTTGCCGAGGTGGCAGTACTTGTACTTCTTGCCCGAGCCGCACGGGCACTTGTCGTTGCGGCCCGGCTCCCGGCTCACCTTCACCGGCTTGGGCTTGGCGACCGGCCCACCGCCGGAGGTACGGACGTTGCGTGGCTGCGGGGTGGCCGGCTGATCCTGCACCAGCTTGACGTGGTACAGGTAGCGCAGGCTGTCGGCCTTGGTGGTGTCGACCAGGTCCGAGAACATGTCGAAGCCCTCCCGCTGGTACTCGGTGAGCGGGTCCCGCTGGCCCATCGCCCGCAGGCCGATGCCGGCCCGCAGATAGTCCATCACCGCCAGGTGGTCGCGCCACTTGTTGTCGATGATGGACAGGACCACCTGGCGCTCGAGCTGGCGCATCACGTCGGCGCCCATCTCCGCCTCGCGGGCGGCATAGGCCTCGTCGGCCTCGGTGATGAAGGCGTCGACCACCTCGTCGGGCTTGACCCGGTCACCATTCCGGAAGGTCTCGCCGGTGATCTTGGTGTCGTAGATCTGGCCGAGGCGCAACACCAGCTCGTCCCAGTCCCACTCGTCGGGGTGGATACCGTTGGTCGCCCCCTCCACCTCGGCTGCGACGACCTCCTCGCGCCACCCGGCGAGCAGTTCCTCGGTGTGGTCGGCGTCGAGCACCCGGTTGCGCCACTTGTAGATGATGTTGCGCTGGGTGTTCATCACCTCGTCGTACTTGAGGACGTTCTTGCGCACCTCGAAGTTCTGCGACTCCACCTGCGCCTGGGCGCGCTCGATGGCCTTCGACACCATGTTGGCTTCGATCGGCTGGTCGGGTGGTAGGCGGAGTCGGGCCATCAGCGACGCCACCCGTTCCCGGGCGAAGCGGCGCATCAGGTCGTCCTCCAGCGACAGGTAGAAGCGGGACTCGCCCGGGTCTCCCTGGCGGCCCGAGCGGCCCCGGAGCTGGTTGTCGATGCGGCGGGACTCGTGACGCTCGGTGCCGAGGACGTAGAGACCACCGGCCTCGATGACCGCCTGTTTCTCGGCGTCGGTCTGCGCCTCGTACCTGACCAGCGCCTCGTCGTAGGCGGCCTGGTACTCGGGGGTGCCCGGCTCCAGGCCCTGGCGCACCATCTCGTCCTGGGCGAGCACCTCGGGGTTGCCGCCGAGGCGGATGTCGACACCACGACCCGCCATGTTGGTCGCCACCGTCACCGCGCCCTTCTTGCCGGCCTGGGCGATGATGTGCGCCTCACGGGCATGCTGCTTGGCGTTGAGCACCTCGTGCTGGATGCCCCGCCGGCTCATCTCCCTGGAGAGGCGCTCCGACTTCTCGATGGAGACCGTGCCGATGAGGACCGGCTGGCCCGCCTTGTTGCGCTCCACCAGGTCGGCGATGACCGCCTTCCACTTCTCGTCCTCGTTGACGTACACCAGGTCGGGCTCGTCGTTGCGGGCGACCGGCCGGTTGGTGGGGATCTCCACCACGTCGAGGTTGTAGATCTGCTTGAACTCGCTGGCCTCGGTTGCGGCGGTACCGGTCATCCCGGCCAGCTTGTCGTACATGCGGAAGTAGTTCTGGAGGGTGATGGTGGCGAGGGTCTGGTTCTCCTCCTTGATCTTCACCCCCTCCTTGGCCTCGATGGCCTGGTGGAGGCCCTCCGAGTAGCGGCGGCCCTCCAGGACCCGCCCGGTGAACTCGTCGACGATCTTCACCTCGCCGTCGCGGATGAGGTACTCGACGTCGTGCTGGTAGAGGGTCTTGGCCCGCAGCGCCTGTTCCAGGTGGTGGATGAGGTCGACGTTGGCATAGTCGTAGAGGTTCTCGACACCGATCATCCGCTCCACGGTGTGGACGCCCTGCTCGGTGGTGATCACCTGGCGCTTCTTCTCGTCGACCTCGTAGTCGGTGCCCTCACGCAGCCGGGCGGCCACCTTGGCGAACTGCTCGTAGTACTTGCCGGTCTCCCCCACCTGGCCGGAGATGATGAGCGGGGTGCGGGCCTCGTC
>CAZOGW010000071.1:0-14041 GCA_964579415.1 uncultured Acidimicrobiaceae bacterium
CGCATCGCCAAGCTGCTGTTGACGTGAAGGTACTAACTAAGTACTAAGTACTAAGTACTAGGTGATACGTGATACGTGATACGTGATACGTGATACGTATCTCACGCCCTGACCACCTTGGTGTCGCCTGTCAGCGGGTCGCGGTCCAAGACGATGAGGTCCTCGATTCGCTCACGCATCTCCGGGACGTGGCTCACCACGACGACGAGTCGTGAGGAACCCTCGGCGACCAGCTCCTCGATGCCTTCCATGGCCAGGTCGAGGTGCTCGGCGTCCAGGGAGCCGAAGCCCTCGTCGAGGAAGAATGCGTCGAGGCGCCCGCCGGTGCGGGTGACCATCTCCGCCAGTGCCAGCGCCAGCGCCAGGGAGGCGAGGAAGGTCTCCCCCCCGGACAGGCTGGTCGCCTTGCGTATCGCATCGGCGGCGGTGAGGTCGACGATGTCGAAGGCACCGTCGTCGGTGAACCGGTATCGCCCCGAGGAGAGCCGCATGAAGTGCTCGCCTCCCAGCTCGGCGAGCCGGGCACGTTCGTCGTCGAGCAGGTACCGGATGAACCTGGTGTTGGTGAGATCGGCGGCGATCAGGTCGTAGCGCGCCTTGCCGGCGGCGATCTCCTCCTGCTCGGCGACGAGCACCTCGGCCCCGGCGATCTCGGCCCGGTCGGCGGCAACGGCCTTCCCGAGCTGGGCGACGGTAGCCCTGGCGGCGGCCAGCTCGTCGCCGAAGCCAGCCGCGACGCCGAGCTCCTCGAGGAGGGTTGTCCGCGCCGCGCCGGCGCCGGCCAGCTCGTCCTCCGCCGCCTCCGCCTCCTGACGGGCGGTGGCCACCTGCGCCTCCCAGGCGTTGCGAACCGTGGCGGCGAGGACCCCGATCCCAGCGCCTCCGTCCGGCTCCAGATCGAGACGCACCGCCACCCGGTCGATGACGCGCTGCAAGTCGGTGACAGCCTGCTCGGCGCGCTGCTCGGCGCCGATGGCCTCCCCGTGGTCACGACGGGCGGTGTCGAAGCGTCGCGCCGCCTCGGCGGCAGCGGCTCGCGCCGCAGCGAGCCGGGAACGCCGGGCGTCGAGCATCTCCCGCGGATCGCCCTCACCGAGGAGCTCGACCAGTGCCCTTTCCAGGTCCCGGGCCTCTCCTTCGAGGCCCTCCTGCTCGCGCTCCAGCTTCTCGGCGTCGCCGCGCAGGTGCGCCGCCGAGTTGTCGAGTCCGGCCAGCTTCACCTGGAGGGCGTTGGCCGTCTCGACGGCCGCCGCCAGGGCGCTTTCGGCGGTGCGGGCCGCGGCGGTAGCCGCCGCCTCCTCCTCACGGGCGGCGGCTAGGTCGGGTGCGGCGTCCGCGAGGGGCGGCTCGGCGACATGCTGATGGCACACCGGGCAGGTGTCACCTGCCGCCATGTCCGTCAGCAGCTCGATCGCCATGTTGCGGTGTGCCGCCTCGTGGGCTCCTGCCCGCGCCCGATCGGCATCGTCCCGCGCCTCGTCCAGGGCCACTTCGGCTGCAGCCCGCACCGCCGCTGCCACCTCGGCCGCGGCGGCCTGCGCCTGCCTGTCGGCGATCACCGAGGCGAGCCGGGCGGTGACGGCAAAGTGCTCGCCTGCGACCTCCTCCAGCCGGCGGTACCTCTGTTGCCGGGAGGCGAGTGCCTCGGCGGCGGCGTCGATGGATTCCTGCTCGGCGGCGGTGTCAAGCGCTGCGAGGCTCTCGTCGGTGGCCTCGCGGGAGACGTCGGCATCTTCCATCGCCTGCGCCAGCTCGTCGCGCCGCGCCGCCGCGGTGGCGAGGGCGTCCTCGGCGGCGATCACGTCACCGGGTGTGGGAAGGTCGTCGCCGAGGGGGGTCAACTCCTTGTGGCGGGCCTGCGCCCTGCCCGCCTCGTCGCCGGCCGCAGCGATGCGCTCGTCGAGGGCGGCGACCTCCGGCTCGACCTGCTCCAGTACCGCCTGCCGCTGCTGACACCCCGCCAGCTCCGCCTCGCGTTCCACCAAGCGGGCCGCCAGGATCTCGATCTGCTCCAGCTTGCCCTCGATGCGGGCCAGGCCTGCGTTCATCTCGGCGGAGTGGTCCTTGGCGACCTGGCGCATGCGGTCGAGGCGGTCGTGGCCGAACACGCCCTTGAGCACTGCATCGCGGTCGGCGGCGCCTCCGGTGAGGAACTGGGCGAAACGGTTCTGGGCCAGCAGGACCGAGCGACCGAAGGCATCGAAGTCGAGCCCGAGCAACTCACGGACCCGCTCGTTGACTTCACGCTCATTGGTGATCGTCTCGATGCGCTCGGCGTCGGCGCTGTCCTCCGGGTAGCGGTAGAGGGCATGCTGGCTCTGGCCCTTCTGGCGCAGCGACCGCACCACCTCCCAGATCTCGCCGTCGACATCGAAGCGGAGCCGGACCGCCCCGTCGCCGGCCCGCTGGTGGATGAGTGCCCTGGTGGACGCCCCACCGGCGGGGGTCCTCCCGTAGAGGGCGAACGAGACGGCGTCGAGCACCGTCGACTTGCCGCTGCCGATGGGGCCCACCACGCCTACCAGGGACCGGCCTCGCAGGTCGAACACCGTCTCGGGACCGAAGTAGGAGCGGAAGTTGCGCAGGCGCAGCTCAAGCGGGCGCACCGGGAAGCCCCTTCACGTGGCGGCCTCTTCCAACACCTGGCGGAACGTAGCCAGCAGCTCGTCGGGTGGGGGGACCCCGTCGAGACGGGAGCGGTAGGCGCCGTACATCTCGTCGAGCGGGCGGTGGCCCTGGCGGGGACGCTCCTCCTCGACCCGGGGGTACTCGGCACGCACCTTCACCACGAAGTCGAACTCCTCGATGGCCCGCTGCGCCAGCCCCGGGTCAGGCCCGGCGGTCTCCACGGCCAGGTCGAGGTAGGCCTCCCGCAGATCGTCGCCGGCGATCAGGTCGCTCCACTCCCCTGCCGCCCTCACCAGGCGCCGCCCGCCTGTCAGCGGAACCGAGCGCACCTTGGCGGGGAGGCCCGGTTCGACGTCGACGATCACCACCCGCTTCTGCTCCCCGGCCTCGCCGAAGTCGAGCTCGAGGAGCGACCCGGCGTATTCGGCGGGGACACGGGCGCCGGGGACCTTCTGCGGGGCGTGGATGTGGCCCAACGCCACGTACTGCGGGCCCGGGGGAATGGCGCTCGGGTCGGCGGCATACGCCTCGCCCATGTGCAGCTCCCGTTCGCCGCGAGGGGCGCCATGCCCGTGCACCTTGGCGCCGCCGACAAGGAAGTGGGCCACCAGGAAGGCCACGGCATCGGTGCCGGCCAGCGCCGTGGCGTGGTCGCTGTACGCCTTCGAGATCGCCTCCAACCTCGCCGCGTACCTGCCGTAGTGCTCGTCGACCGGCTCCCAGGCGTGGAACGCCCTCCCCTCGCGCAGGAACGGGAAACAGCTCACCACCGCCGGGCCGCCGGCTGTGCCCAGTTCGAGCACGCCGCCCTCGTCGGGCCGGCGGATGTCGCCGACGAGATGGACTCCGCTGGAGCGAAGGAACGGCGCCAGCGCCTCGAAGAACCCGGGCGAGTCGTGGTTGCCGGCGATGGCGACCACGGGTCGGCGCCCCCTGCCGGTGAGGCGCACAAGCCCGCCGAAGGCGATGTCGATGGCCTCGACGGGGGGAAGCGGCCGGTCGAAGACATCGCCGGAATGCAGCACCAGATCGACGTCCTCGGCGTCGGCGATCGCCGCCACCTCGTCGATCACCCGTCGGTACTCGTCAGCGCGGTCGTAGCGTCCGATGCGCTTGCCGACATGCCAGTCGGACGTGTGCAGGACCTTCACAAGCCGGCGAACGGGTCCTCCCCACCCAGGTCGACCTCCTCCTTGCGGGTCGCCCATGGCGGGAAGGGGAACTCGAGGACCAGGGGGACCGGGATCGCCGGCTGGCTCATCACCATGGTGCCCGGCTTGAGCAGGCGGGCCCGGGCCCGGGTGGAAGGCAGCATCCAGCCGTACTCGGCACGCTCCGCCTCGGCGGCGTCGAGCCGGCCGGCGACGCGGATGGCGGCGTTCTCCATCACCTCCTGGGCCACCCGGGAGGCGGTCTGCTGGGCGCCGACGAGGAGGACGCCCAGCGAGCGGCCCCGCTGGGCGATGTCGACAAGCATGTCCTTGAGTGCGCTGGTCCCCTCCCGGGGGGCATACTTGTTGAGCTCGTCGAGCACCACCACCGACAGCGGGAGACGCTGGCCGGAGCGTTCCTTCTCCTCGAACGTCTCGGCGAGGAGGGCGCCGACCACGAAGCGCTGGCCCAGGTCGTGCAATGACTGGACGCCGACCACTGTCACCTGCGCCCGGGTGCGGTCGATACGGCGACTCTCCCCGGCGCGCACCAGGTGGCCGAGGCGGTTGACCGCGGCGTAGAGCCGCCGGGCGAAGGCGGAGACGGTGCCGATCTGTACCCGCCCGGTCCAGCGCGGATCGGGATCGCCCTCCTCGGGATCGACGAACTCGCCCACGGCCTCGACGAGCGTGCGCAGGTCGGTGATCACCCGCTCGCCCCGGTGCGGGACCACCGCCTCTCCCGGCCTGTGACCGTCGGAGGGGTCGCGCAACACCACCCCACCGGGCACACCGGCGACGTCGACGGCGAAGCGGCGAAGTTGGGCCCTCACCCTCTCCTCGATGAAGGGGATCTGGTTGCGGTTGGAGTCCGAGTCGGTGAACAGGAAGCGCAGCAGCCCCTCGTCCACGAACTCCCGCGGCGTCCAGGCGAAGGCGTCGACACCCTCCTGGCGGCCGCCGATATCGGGCAGGACGACATCACCCGACGTAGGTTTGGGTGGGGCCCAGAAGCTGACAGAGGGGAACGGGCCCGCCTCCACCCCGAGCTGCTGCCAGGCCGCTGCGGCGTCGTCGTCGAAGTAGCGGTTGGGCTTGTCGAGCCAGAGCAGGTCCTCGCCCTTGACGTTGAAGACGAGGATGCGCAGGTTGGCGGCACCCTCACCGAGGATGTCGGGCCGCCCGCTCAACAGCCGCAGGAAGAACAGGGCGAACGACGTCTTTGTGGCCACGCCGGAGATGCCGGAGATGGACATGTGACCGCCTTTGCGGCCGTCGAAGAAGTCGAGGTCGACGAACACCGGCTCACCGTCGCGGCCCAGGCCCACCGGGAGCGGCCGCCCCATCTCGTCCACGTAGAGGGCCTTGCGCCGCTCCTCGCCGGTGGCCCGCTCCACGACGCCACCCGGGTCGGGGGATACCCACACCTCGGGGTCGACGCGGGTGACCGCCACCTGCGCTGAGCGCACTTTGGCGGCGGGGAGGATGCCCTCGACGGCGATACGGTGCGTGTCCGACTCGTACTGGGCGCCCTCGTAGATCGCCTCGCTCTCGGTGACCACCCCGTAGGTGCGCACCTCGCCCCGCTTGGGCACGTCGGTGCGCACCACGACCAGGTCGTCGAGTTGGAGGTAGTCCTCGTCGTTGAGCACCACCCGGAAGGCCGCCGTGGTGGTGTGCTCGGTGCCGAGGACCCGGCCCACCCCTGACGAAGGCACGCCGGAGGTCATGTCACCGTCCCGGTCATGACCGCAGACCGTAGCGCACGGTGGATCAGGGTGCGGTCCCCGAGCCGGCGGCGCAGTTCCCGCTCCAGGGCGCCGATGGGGACCAGGTTCTGCGGGGCACGCGGGTCGACGTGCGGCTCCGATCCCACCGCGGGAAGAATCCCGGTGGCCCGGTCGGCAACCGCCCGGGCACTCGCCAGGTCGAGGGCGCTCGACACCTCGCCACGGACGACGCCCGTCCACGAGTGACCTCCGGGCAGCTCGGCGAGCCGCATGTACCAGGAGTAGCGCGGGTAGGCGCCGCCCTTTCCGATGAGGAACAGCGGGGTGCGCTGCCCCGCCAGCAGCCGGCTCACGATCCCGGCGGTGGCCGCAGTCAGGTAGGGGGCGCGGTGTGTCTTGATGTAGCCCACCTTGTGGGTGGCGGAAAGGTCGTTGATGGGACCGTCGGCGATGACGAACACCCCACGCTGGGCCAGCGACTCGGACAGGACTCCCTCCGCCTTGCGCATCGCCCCGTGGAAGCGCCGCTCCAGCGCGTCGGGGTCGGCGTCGGGCACCGATTCGGTGCGGTAGGCCAGGGTCGGCCCGGCTATCGGGACCTCGGAACTCCTGCCACGCCCGAAGAGCGCCAGCCGATCGATGCGCACGTCTCGGAAGGACGAGCACGGCACGGTTCGGTCCCACAGCACCGCGCCCACCGCGAACGATCCGCAGATGCCCGGAACCGGCCCCTCCGGCTCGTCCAGGGTGAGGTGGGCGTCGATGCGGCGCACCCCGTCGACGAACGCCACCTGCTCCACCCCGTCATCCGCCCCGTCGATGGGCTCCCAGGCGCCCGACACCTCCACTGTCTCGTCGACCTTGCCCTCGTCGGCAAGATCCACGTCCGGCTCCACCGGGTTCCCGTACCCCGGCGCCCACCCCTCCACGTACAAGCGGCTCATGGGGGGCGATGGTACCGGGGGGTAGTGACATTTCTCAGGGTGTCGAGGTCTCCGGGAGCGGGGAGGTACCCGTCCGGCGGCACGACACCGCAGATCGCGCACCGACCCCGGCAATCAAGTATCGTGCGCGCTCCTGGACCAGGGGGACGCTCAATGGCCATCGAACACTTCGACACCGTCGTGGTCGGCTCCGGGTTCGGGGGGTCCGTCATGGCCGACACCCTGGCCAAGGGCGGCCAGCGGGTGTGCCTCCTGGAGAGGGGACGGCCCTATCCCCCCGGCTCGTTCGCCCGCAGCCCGCGTGAGATGCGGGAGAACCTGTGGGACCCCGCCGCCGGACTCCACGGCATGTTCAACCTGTGGTCGTTCAAGGGTGTCGAGGCGGTGGTGTCCAGCGGCCTCGGCGGCGGCTCACTGATCTACGCCAACGTCCTCATCCGCAAGGACGAGCGCTGGTTCGTCAAGGACCAGCCCATCGGCGGCGGCTACGAGAACTGGCCCATCGACCGGGCCGACCTCGATCCGCACTACGACCGGGTGGAGCGGATGATGGGCGCCAACCCCTACCCCTTCCTCGACACCACTCCCAAGACCCAGGCGATGAAGCACGCCGCCGGCGAACTGGGTCTGGAGTGGCAACTGCCCAACCTTGCGGTGACCTTCGCCGGCGCCGACGGCGTCCCCCGCGCCGGCGTCCCGATGGCGCAGACCGACTCGTACCCCAACATCCACGGCCAGGTCAAGCGCCTCACCTGCACCCTCTGCGGCGAGTGCGACATCGGCTGCAACAGCGGCGCCAAGAACACCCTGGACCACAACTACCTGTCTTCGGCGGCCCACCACGGCGCCGACATCCGCACCCGGGCCGAGGTGCGCCGCATCCGGGCCCGCCAGGGAGGCGGCTACGAGGTCGACTACGTCAGCTACACCGCCGAAGACGAGGGCCACCCCACCACGGTGGGGAGCCGCCCCCACACCACGGTCACCTCGGACCGGCTGGTCATGGGCGCCGGGACCCTGGGAACCACCTACCTGCTGCTGCGCAACCGTGCCGGGTTCCCCGCCATCGGCCCGGCTCTGGGGACGCGGTTCTCCGGCAACGGCGACCTGCTCACCATGGCGATGCGTGCCCACCGGGACGGCCAACCGATCTCGTTGCGTGGCTCCTACGGGCCGGTGATCACCTCGACACTGCGGGTCCCCGACGAGGTCGACGGAGGCAGCGGGCGCGGCTACTACGTCCAGGACGCCGGCTTCCCCGAGTTCGTCGAGTGGATCCTGGAGACGGCGGCGACACCGTCGTCGCTGCGGCGCATCTCCGGGTTCGCCTGGCGAACGTTGAAAGCCCGGATCCGGCGCCATCCCGACAGCGACATCTCCGCCGAGTTCACCGCGGTGCTCGGCGACGCCCTGCTGTCGACGACGTCGATGCCCCTTCTCGGCATGGGCCGCGACGTACCCGACGGCCGCCTCAAACTGCGCCACGGCTACCTGGACCTCGACTGGACGACGAAGACGTCGATCGAGTTCTTCGAGAGGATGCGCTCCACCATGCGCGGCATCGCCGGGTCGCTCGGCGCCGACTACCGGGACAACCCGCTGTGGAGGTTGCGCCGCCGCGTCATCACGGTCCACCCCCTCGGCGGCGCCCCCATGGGACGCCATGTCGACGAGGGCGTGGTGGACACCTACGGCGAGGCGTTCGGCCACCCCGGCCTGTTCGTCGTCGACGGATCCGCCCTTCCCGGACCGGTGGGGCCCAACCCGTCGCTCACCATCGCCGCCTTCGCCGACCGGGCCGCCCGGCGCATCCTGGAGTCGACCGAGAGGGTGGCGCCGGCATCCCGGCCGGCAGGGGTAACCTCGGCCACCATGTCACAACCCGAGTCTCCCGAAGAGCCCACCGAACCGGACGCCGCGGAGATCAGTTCCGTGAGGTTCACCGAGGAGATGAAGGGCCACGTCACCCTCGAGGACGTAGGGTTCGAGGACGGAGCCCGCCGCGGCAAGGGCAGCGGCACATCCCTCCGCTTCAAGCTCACCATCACCGTCCCCGACGTGGTGAACTTCGTCGACGACCCGGAACGGGAAGGCTCGGCGGAAGGCTACGTGTTCTGCGACGCCCTCGGCGGCAAGATGCCGGTGGAGCGTGGCGTGTTCAACCTCTTCGTCGACACCGAGGACCCGGAGACCACCCGGATGCTGTACCGGCTCTGGTTCCGCGACAGTGTCGGCAACCCGCTCACCCTCACCGGGTTCAAGACGATCAAGGACGACCCCGGATTGGACGTCTGGACCGACACCTCGACCCTGTACGTCAAGCTGCTCGCCGGCCACGTCGAGCCGGACGGCGACGGTGCCGCCACGGTGGCCGGCGCCGGGATCCTCCGCATCGAGGTGGTCGACTTCCTCCAGCAGCTCACCACCTTCCGCACGTCGGGTCCGGACGACGTCGCCTCGCTCGCCACCTTCGGGAAGCTGTTCCTCGGCGAGCTGTGGACCGCGTACGGCGGCCGGGCCGGCAAGGACCCGGAGTAGCGACCGCCACGATGCGCGACCGGCCCGTCTCCGCACTCCCTCACGACCTTGGTTTCACCCCGCAGCCGATGGTGGAGTGGCTGGCGCCCGGCGAGCTGCTGAACGCCTCGCTCCGGGTAATGCTCTCCTCCGTGTTCGGCGCCTACGCCGACAAGCGGGAGCTGCAGGGCGTGGGGCCGATGGTCGACGCCGTCGACTACTCACACCTGGAAGAGATGTGGATCGACTACGTCGCCGACGTGGCCGACGGCTTCGACGCCACCATGACGGTGGCGGCGGCGCTGGCGATGCCCAAGCTCGACCTCTCCCAACGCGAGTCGCAGTGGAGGGCCTCCACCCGGCGCGGCGACGTCCTGGTGATGGGCGGCGACCAGGTCTACCCGACGGCGAACTTCGTCACCTACCGGCATCGCCTCATCGGCCCCTACCGGTCGGCGTTCCCCGCCGTGGAGGGACCGGCACCCGACCTCTTCGCCATTCCCGGCAACCACGACTGGTATGACGGCCTCACCGCCTTCCTGCGGGTCTTCTGCCAGGGGGAGAAGATCGGGGCCTGGCAGACCCGCCAGCGGCGCAGCTATTTCGCCCTCAAGCTCCCCCACCGCTGGTGGCTGTGGGCCATCGACGTCCAACTCGACTCCTACCTCGACCCGCACCAGCTCCACTACTTCCGCGACGTCATGGGACCACAGCTCGAGCCGGGCGACTCCATCGTCCTGTGCTCGGCGACGCCCAGTTGGTTGGACTCCAACGTCAAGGACGTCGACGCCTACGAGAACATCGACTTCCTGGCGAGAGAGGTCGCGGAGCCGCACGGCGCCGAGATCCGGTTCGCCATCGCCGGCGACAAGCACCACTACGCCCGCTATCAGGAGGTGGCCGGGGGTAGGGGCCGCCAGCACGTCACCTCCGGCGGCGGTGGCGCCTACCTGGCCGCCACCCACCACCTCCCCAAGAAGATCGTCGTCCCCCACCCTGAGTCCACCGACCTGGACAGGTCGCCGCCGGCGGAGTACGAGCTGAAGCGCACCTACCCGTCGGCGCCGGAGTCGCGCCGGCTGCGCTGGGGCGTGCTGCGCCTCCCCTGGCACAACGGTTCGTTCTGGGGGCTGGCCGCTATCGGCTACGTCATCATCGGCTGGACGGTGCTGCTGGGTCTGCGCCTCCCCAGCCAACCCGCCGCCGACATGTTGCGATCGCTGCGCTGGAACCAGCTCATCGCCGGCCTGTTCACCCGGCCTCTCGGCTTCCTCATGACGGTGGGGCTGGTGGCAGGCCTGGCCGCTTTCGCCCGCAGCCCCAACCCGGTGAAACGCTGGGGCCTCGGGACCGGTCATGCCGTCGCCCACCTCATCTTGGTGCTGTCGACGGTGTGGGGTATCACCCGGCTGCTCAGCGGTCTCGACGACGGGCCGCTGATCGTGGCCACCACCCTGATGCTGGGCGTTGTCGGCGGCCTGCTCGGATCTTGGCTGGTGTCGATCTACCTGCTCGTCGCCGAGATCTTCGGCACCAACATCAACGAGCTCTTCGCCGCCCAGCACATCGCCGGCTACAACAACTTCCTGCGGCTGCGCATCACCCCCGACGGCGCCCTCACCATCTACCCGGTGAAGGTCCAGAAGGTGGTGAAGTGGAAGTTCCAGCCCGAGGGCGACCGTTACACGCCGTGGTTCATCCCTGACGGCGACCCGCCCGATCCGCATCTCATCGAAGCCCCGATCCGCTTCGGGCCGCTGAAGAAGCCGGCCAGACGCGAGAGCCCTGACGCCGATACGCGGCCATCCGACGACGCAGGCGTGGAGTCGTAGGGGCGGTCAGGCGCTGGCCGGGACGGCGCGGGGGCGTGCTGTCCGGTCGCGTTGCGCGTCGAGGAACTCGACCAGCCGGGGGAACACGTCGCGGGCGACATGTTCACCCATGAAGGGGTCCTGGTGGCCGTAGCCCGGTATCACGTAGAGCTGGTGCCGGCCGGGGACGATCCTCTCCAGCCGTTGGTGGCAGACGATGTTGGAGTCGGAGAACACCCGGTTGCTCTCCCCGGTGGTGAACAGGATCGGGGTCTCGATCTCGGGGGCGTGACGGAAGTAGTTGTTGGGGAGCCGCTCGAACCTGCTGTCCGCCGGGTCATACCGCACCGCCTGGCCGGCCTTGAGCATCTTGGCGACGTGCCGGTAGTAGTTCATCGAGGTGGATCCGTAGAGGTCGCCGCCGCGACGGTGGGTGACGTCGGCCAGGTTCTCGTGCGAGTAGAGGGCGGGCCAGCCGGTGCCCCACATCATCGAGAGCATGTGACATGCCGGCACGTCGCACTCGCGGTGGAACAGCGACACCGTCCGCGACACCATCTCACCCCGTGTCAGCCCGGGGTCTTCGCTGGCCCTCGGGTTGAGGTAGGGGATGCCGACGACGTAGTCGACGAGGAACGGGGCCATGGACAGCTTCATCTTGGACCACTTGGGGACCCGCGGTGTCAGCGCCACCGAGTTGAGGATGACGCTGTCCACCTCGACGACCTTGGCGAAGAGGCTCATGGCGAACGAGGCGGCGCCCAGGCAGTGGGCGATCACGTGGATCGGCCGGTCGCCGATGTGGCTGCGCATCGTCTCCAGCGCCGGCGGGTAGTCGTACAGCGCCACGTCGTCGAGGGTGTAGCGGTGCTTGAACAGGTTGTACGAGTGGCGGTTGCTCATGCGGAAGTCGAGGCACCAGATGTCGTTGTAGCCCTGGTCGAGCAGGTGCGACACCAGGTTCTCGTGCTCGGGCATGATGAACATGTCGGTGGAGGTGGTGAGGCCGTGGATGATCAGCACCGCCTCGTCGGCGGGACCGCGCTGGAACCGCAGCATGGACAGCCCGAGGCCGTCTTCGGTGTGGAACCAGTGGGTGGTGACGTCGGCGTCCCTGACGCCCTCGAGCGTGTACAGCGGAATCTCACGCATCTGCAGCCCCCTGCGATCGGCGGTCCAGCGGGTGGATGGACCGGCCGTCATTGTACGGAGCGTTGGGGTCGATCGACGCCAGCAGCTCCGGGTCCCTCCCGGTGCGGGTATGCATGTAGCGGTACGAGCCGGTCTCGACGCAGGCCTGATCGATCGCGCCGGCGATCCGGTCGAGGAGGGTGTCGGTCATGATGTCGGGGTCGACACCGACGTAGAACAGCACCTCGACCCAGCGCTCGTTCTCCGGGTCGCCCTGCGACAGGTAGGCGGACCGGATGCTCTTCACGTAGAGGGTGATGAAGGTGAAGCAGCGGTGGGTCTCGCGGTAGTCGCCGAGGATCTGCCACATGCGGTGTACCAGGTCCTCGTAGGACCGCATTGGAGCGATGGCGACGAGGAACCGCTGCGGATCGCCCACGGTGGCGTCGAGGATCTTCTCGGTGAACAGCTCGGCGTTCTTCACCGTGGCGTACTTGGGCCCGTAGATGACCCCGACCATCCCGGCGGTCTTCACCACTTCGTCGATCTTGTCGGGTAACTTCCCCGCCATCCAGCCGAGCCGGTGCAGCCCGCCGTACGCCACCTTCTCGATGGCGCGCCGGGCCACCGCCGGGTCGGCGTCGCGGAACACCGAGAAGGCACCCATCTGCCGCGACTTGCCCGATCCCCGGGGCACGTCGGCCCACAGGCCGCGGATGAAACGGGCGTCCTCTGGAGGATCTGCCAGGATCCCGGCGGAGGTCCGGATGAACTCCTCGCGGTCGTCGAACCGGACGTCGTCGGTCTCCCAGTATGTGGTGAACTTCTCGACGCGGATGATGTCGACGGTGACCTTGGTGATGACACCGTGGCGCCCCAGGCTGGTGAACAGCCTATTGAGCTGGTCGGTGCCGTTGTCCCGGTCGACGACGTGGACCTCGCCGTCCCAGTCGACGTACTCCAGCCGCTGCACCGTGTCGACGAACAGGCCGTAGCGGAACGACGAAGGTGTGATCCCACCGACGGCGACGAACCCGCCGACGGTGATGTGGGCGTGGTCGCCGATGACCGGCAGCCCCAGACCGCGCTGGGCCAACTCCTCGTCCACGTCAGCCGACGGGGTGCCGGCGTACACGGTCGCCGTCATCTGCTGCTCGTCGACGTCGAGGATGCCGTACAGCTTCTCTGTCAGCAGCACGGCGCCGCCGGCGGGCGTGACCAGGTCGTTGGACGAGTGCCCTTTGCTGCGCACGATGAGGACCTGGCCCAGCCGGGCGCACTCCTTGACGGCGGCCACCACGTCTTCGGTGGTACGGGGGACGTAGAACTTGAGCGGGGTGCGCGGCGGCCCTCCGGGGTCGGCGATGCGGTCCCAGTCGTAGAACAGCGAGTCGATCGAGTCGTGATCGAACGCCTCGTGCTGGTTGATCTGCTTGCGCCACTTGGGCTGCCCGATGCGCTTGCCACTCGCCATGTGTCCTTCACCCTCCTCCAGGTGCCTGCGAAGACCGTCACCCAACGCCGCGAACCCCGACAGTATGGACCGTCGCAGCAGCGGGTACCCGAACGGGACCGCCCAGCCGCTCGCTGTCTCGCTCTGGGTGAGGATCGTATCCCCGCCGGTTCCGGCCTCGACGGCGAACATCCGGTCCACATCCATGACGCCGCGCCGCAAATTGGTCGACCGCCACGCCAGAATACGAGGAGGGTCGACGACCCTGATGTCCTGCTGCATCGGCATTCGGAACGGGCCCATGCGGAGCCGCATCGGCACCGTCGTACCCGGGACCAGCGGCCCCTCCGGATCAAGGAACGTCGGGTTCCAGGCCCGCCACGACGCCACGTCGACCAGCGCCTCCCACACCGCCTCGGGCGCGGCACGGATCACCGTCTCGTGCCAAAGCTCGTGGCCCAAAGTGTCGTCTCCCCCGTGCCGTGCCCTGGCGAAACTCTAGAACATCCAAGCCCCCGAACCCAGGGTTCCCGACGACGCTCAGCGTCGCCCACAGCCCGAAGTACGCGTGCCCCGCCGAACCCAGGGTTCCCGACGCCGCTCAGCGTCGCCCACAGCCCAAAGTACGCGTGCCCCGCCGAACCCAGGGTTCCCGACGCCGCTCAGCGTCGCCCAC
>CAZOGW010000071.1:14141-15992 GCA_964579415.1 uncultured Acidimicrobiaceae bacterium
AGCCCAAAGTACGCGTACGCCGGGCGTGTTCGGTGCCGGCCCGGGCACCGGGCGGTCGCCGGCGGTACGCTGGCTCGGTCCGTCGGGGAGGCAGAGGTGTCGTGGAGCAGGTTGGCGCGGTTGGCTGTGGTCGGCATCGCGGGCGCAGTCCTGGCGCGACGCTGGTGGCGACCGCGCCGTGAGCCGCTGCGGCCCGGATCGTGGCGGACGCGCATCTCCACACACGACTCGTTCCAGCACGACCGGCTCGACAGCCTCGGCTACGACTGGAGCCGCGTCGCCGACCCCGGCACCGCCCCGCAGCACCCGTTCAAGATCTACGTGCCCACCACGACCGAGGACCTGGTCGCCGTGGTCGAAGAGGCCCGGGCGCTGGGCGAGTCGCCCAAGGTCCGTGGCATGGGCCATTCCAGCAACGACCTGGTGCTGGCCGGTGGGGGCTCCGTCATCCTCACCGAGCGGCTCGACCGGGTGATCGAGATCGACGAGGACGCCATGACCGTCACCGTGCAGGCCGGGGCGGTGTCGGCTCAGCTCGACGACCTGCTGGCGGCACGGGGCCTGGGCCTGCCGGTGGTCGGTGACCACGACGAGATCACCATCGGCGGCTTCGCCTCGGTGGGCGGCATCAGCCATGCCTCCCACCGCTTCGGGATGTTCGTCGATCAGGTGGCCGCGGTGGAGTACGTGACGTGGGAGGGCAAAGTCGTCCATTGCAGCCCCACCGAGCAGCCCGACCACTTCTACCGGGTGCTGGCCGGCACCGGCCGCCACGGCATCATCGCCACCATGACACTGCGGATCATCCGCATCGACAAGTACGGCACGGTCCTCGAGCACCACCAGTCCCACTACCGCGAGCTGACGTCGTTCATCGCGGGGTCGTCGGGGCACATCCACGATCCGGGGGACGCACTCTACGAGCGAGGCCTGTGGCTCGACTTCTGGATCGGCGGGAGGAAGCTGAGCATCGGCCAGTTCTCCCTCTACAAGGCGACGGCCCAGGCCCCGGCGGCGTTCCTGCGCGATCGCATCGCCCACGGCTGGCTGCACCGCCTCGGGTACGTGGGCGGCAGGCTGCCGCCGGCGCTCGACGAGCAGGTCAAGCACCTCGGGTTCGCCGGCGTGCTCTACGGCCCCCGGTTCGCCACCATCAAGAACATCGAGTTCTTCACCGACAAGATCATCGACTCCACCGTCGGTGCCCCCAGCCGCATGCTCACCCTGCTGGCTCCCGTCGACCGCTACGACGAACTGGTGGCGGCGGCGCACCGGCTCGTATCCGGGTACCAGGAGCGCACCACATGTTTCGCCTACGTGGCCTTCTACGTGAAGGCGGTCACGTCACCGTACCTGGGCCGCAGCAGCGGCAACGACCGCTTCTTCGAGCTCATCATGTACCTGGGCGTCGACCCGGAGCGTTTCGACGGCACGATCCTCGACGCGCTGGTCTCAGACTTCGACGACCTGTGCCTCGACCACGGCGCCTTCCGCTACCTGCACACCCTCACCTCCACCGACGACCGCCGCGCCCGCCTCGACCCCAACAGCTTCGACGCGGTCTGACACAGGAGGGAGGATTTCGTCTCCCCCCGGCCTCGCGGGGAGATCTCACCGCGCGACTGCACAGCCTCGCGGCGACCTCAACGCACATCTCAGGACGAAGACCCCCTCCGACAGCCCTCCGCAAAGCCTCCGGGCTGCCACCTCCCCCACCGAAGCGGCGGGGGAGGACGAAGACAGCCCTACGAAGCGGCGGGGGAGGACGAAGACGCCGGCAAGCTCAACCCATCAACGCCAGGCCCTCGTCGCGGGTGATGCGGGACCGGTAGCCGAGGTCGCGGCGGGCTT
>CAZOGW010000072.1:0-15548 GCA_964579415.1 uncultured Acidimicrobiaceae bacterium
AAGTACTAGGTACTAAGTACTAGGTACTAAGTACTAGGTACTAAGTACTAGGTACCAATCCGGACGCCCGTGCATGCAGGCTCAACTGGATACCGAATCCGCCGCTCACCAGGAACTCACCGCCATTGTGTGCGGCGGCACTGAGCACTACGCGCATCTGAGAAGTAGCGAACGAGATGGGGACCTACGGAAGTCCTCGCCGCTCCCGCTTCGAAATGGGCTGGCAGTGGTCGCCAGATACGTAGTACTTAGTACGTAGTACTTAGTACGTAGTACTTAGTACCTAGTACCCCTCGCGGCGGGAGGGGTCGCACCCCTCCGCCTACCTCACACCAGTTCTATGACTGCCATCTCGGCGCCGTCGCCGCGGCGGGGGCCGAGCTTGACGATCCGGGTGTAGCCGCCGGGGCGGTCGCCGTAGCGGGGCGCCACGTCGTCGAAGAGCTTGGTCACCACGCCGTTGTCCTCGATCTTGCGGAGGACGGTCCGGCGGGCGTGCAGATCACCGCGGCGGGCCTTGGTGATGATCTTCTCGACGTAGGGGCGCAGCATCTTGGCCTTGGCCTCGGTGGTGGTCACCCGCTCTTCGACGATAAGGGAGGCAGCCAGATTCGCAAGGATCTTGCGTTGGTGGGACGGGCTACCGCCGAGGCGGGCGCCCTTCTTCGGGGTGGGCATCGTCAGTCAACCCCTCCGTCGGAGTCGGCCGAGGAGCGCAGCGACAAACCCAGCTCGTCGAGCTTGGCGGTCACCTCTTCGAGGCTCTTCTGGCCGAAGTTGGTGATGTTGAGGAGGTCGTCCTCGGTCTTCTCGATGAGCTCGCCCACCGTGTGGATCTGCGCCCTGCGCAGGCAGTTGCGGGGACGCTCGGAGAGATCGAGCGCCTCGATGGGCAGATCCAGGTCGGCGGAGCCCGAGTCGGGGATGACCACGTCGCCGAGCTCCAGGCCGAGGCCCTCGTCGAGGTCGGCGAAGAGGCCGAACAGTTCGCGGAGTGTCTTGCCAGCCGAGGACAGCGCCTCGCTGGGGGACACCGAACCGTCGGTCTCGACGTCGATGACCAGCTTGTCGAAGTCGGTCATCATGCCCACCTGGGTGCTGTCCACCCGGTAGGTGACCTTGCGTACCGGCGAGAAGATCGAGTCGATCGGGATGACCCCGATGGTGTCGGTCCTCTTGTTGCGGTCGGCGCTGCGGTAGCCGACACCGCGCTCGGCGGTGAGCTCGACCTCGAGGCGGCCCGAGGCGGAGAGGCTGGCGAGGTGGTGGTCGACGTTGACCACCTCGACGCCGGCAGGAACCTTGAGGTCACCGGCGGACACGTCGGCCTTGCCCTTGGCGGAGACGTAGAGCGTGGCCGGCTCGTCGGTCTCCATGCGCAGCACGACCTGCTTGAGGTTCAAGATGAAGTCGACGACGTCCTCGACGACTCCTTCGATGGTGGAGAACTCGTGCTGGACTCCTTCGATGCGCACCGACGAAATGGCGGCACCGGGGATGCGCGACAGCAGGGTGCGGCGAAGGGTGTTGCCAAGCGTGTACCCGAAACCGGGCTCGAGCGGTTCGATGACGAACCGCGAGCGGGTATCGGAGACTGGCTCCTCTTCGATGGTCGGACGCTGGACGATGAGCACGCGGCGCTCCTCGGATCGGGATCTGTGACTGTGACTTGTGAAGACTGCGGCTACTTGGAGTACAGCTCGACGACGAGCTGCTCCTGGATATCGGTGTCGATCTGCTGGCGGCTGGGCAGCATGGTGACGGTCACCTTGCGCTCCCTGGGATCGACATCGAGCCATTCGGGCGCACGCCGGTCCACCGTGTCGATGGCCTGGACCACCGGGAAGGCTTCCTTGCTGCGCTCCTTGATGGTGACCGAGTCGCCCTGACGCACCTGGTACGAGGGCACATCGACCTTCCTGCCGTTGACGAGGAAGTGGCCGTGGCTGACGAGCTGGCGGGCCTGAGGCCGGGTACGGGCGAAGCCCGACCGGTAGATCACGTTGTCGAGTCGGACCTCGAGGAGGCGCAGCAGGTTCTCGCCGGTGATGCCGGACTGGCGGGCCGCCTTGGCGTAGTAGTTGCGGAAGGGCTTCTCCAGCACGCCGTACATGAAGCGCAGCTTCTGCTTCTCGCGGAGCTGGATCTGGTACTGCGACTCGCGGATACGGCCGCGGCCGTGCTCGCCCGGCGGGTAGGGCCGGCGATCGAAGTACTTCGCCTTGTTCTCGTCGAGGAGTTGCCGGGCGCGCCGGCTGACCTTGGTGCGGGGACCGGTATAACGGGCCATGGCTAGCGCCCCTTCCGCTTCTTGGGGCGGCAACCGTTGTGGGGAACCGGCGTGGTGTCGCGGATGCCGGTGATCTCGATGCCCATGTTCTGCAGGGTGCGGATGGCGGTCTCACGCCCGGAGCCGGAGCCACGCACGATGACGTCCAGCTTGCGCATCCCCATCTCGCCGGCGGTGCGAGCTGCCTGCTCGGCTGCCACCTGGGCGGCGTAGGGCGTCGACTTGCGAGAGCCCTTGAAGCCGACGGAGCCGCCCGACGACCACGCCACGACATCCCCGTCCTGGTCGGAGATGGTGATGATGGTGTTGTTGAAGCTGGCCTTGATGTGCGCCTGCCCGTGAGGGATGTTGCGCTTGACCCGCCGACGACCGCCGCTGCGTTGAGGTTTTGCCACTTGGATCCTTCCCCCGGCCTACTTGCCGACCTTCTTCTTCCCGGCGACCGGGGCGGACTTGCCCTTGCGCGTCCGGGCGTTGGTGTGGGTGCGCTGACCCCTCACCGGGAGGCCACGCCGGTGGCGGAGGCCCTGGTAGCTGCCGATCTCGATCTTCCGCTTGATGTTCTGCGCGATGTCACGGCGCAGGTCGCCCTCGACGGTGAGGTTGGCGTCGATGTACTGCCGGATGTGGACCACCTCGGAGTCGGTGAGGTCCCGGACCTTGGTGTCGAAGTCGATCTCGAGATCCCGGAGGATCTGATGAGAGCGCGTGCGGCCCACCCCGAAGATGTAGGTGAGACCGATCTCGACTCGCTTGTCTCTGGGCAGGTCTGTTCCGGCGATACGTGCCATGGTGCTGGTTACCCCTGACGTTGCTTATGGCGCGGGTTGGAGCAGATCACCCAGACGCGCCCATGGCGACGGATGACCCTGCACTTCTCACACATCGGTTTTGCGGAGGCGGAAACCTTCATCGGTCTTTCGTCCCGTGATCTGAGTTACTGTCTGCGATCCGTCCCGGAGCACCGGATGCCGTGGCCTCGCGTGCGCCCGTCATCGGAGTTCACCGTGTGTTGGTGGCCCTCGACGACGTCCCGTTCACCGCGGTGCGTCGCCTGTCTCGTGCCACGACGAATCACCGGCCCGAACCGGGCCGAAGGCGGAATGATAGAGCGACGCGCGATCTATCGGCAAATCTGTGATCTGACGACGGCACAAGGGATACTTGGTACTCGGTACTTGGTATCTGGCGACCCCCGCAAGGCCCACTGGCCCGAGGCATCGCGTACCCAACGAGACACTGCCGCGCATGCCAGGTACCAGGTACCAAGTACCTCCCCGCGGCGCCGGAAGATAGGCTCCCTACCGATGACTGCCCTCGAACCCTTGCCGCTTCCCGACATCCTGGCCACCGCGGCGCGATCGATGGCTCCCGCCTACCTGCGCCGGCGGCTGGTGCGGGTGGGAACGCCTTATACGGTGGGGAGGACGACCACGTTCGCGTACGTGGGTGACGCCAAGGCGGTGCGGGTGGTGCACTTCATGGCACGGTTCCCCAGGATCCCCGACATGGAGCGGCTCGGTGGGTCCGACCTGTGGCACGTCACCGTGGAGCTGCCGGAGCGGTCCCGTCTCGAGTACAAGATCGAGGTGACGCGGGAGGGTCGCACCGACCGGATCGTCGACCCGCTCAACCGGCGTACCGCCTCCGACCCGTTCGGGTCGAACTCGGTGGCGCACGGGCCCGGCTACGTCGACCCGGCGTGGGCCAACCCCTCACCTGAGGCAGCCGCCGGCACCGTGGAGGCTTTCGACGTCCCCTCGGCCGCATTCGGTGACGAGCGCACCCTGTCGGTCTACCTGCCGGACGGCTTCCCCGACGGTGGTCCATACCCGCTCGCCGTCCTCCACGACGGCAGCGATCTCATCGAGTATGCCTCCGTGGACACCGTGCTCGACAACCTCATCGGGACAGGGTCGGTTGCTCCGCTCGTCGCCGTCCTCCTCGACCCGATCGACCGCAACCACGAGTACGCCGGGGACCCGAGGCACACCCGCTTCGTCCTCGACGAGGTGCTCACCCACGCCGACCGGAAGCTCCACGTCGCCACCGACCCCGGGCTGCGCATCCTGGGCGGCTGCAGCCTGGGTGCGGTCGCCACGCTGGCGACGGCTGCGGCGCAGCCGGGCAGCTTCAGCTCGCTGATGATGCTGTCAGGATCGTTCGTGACATCCCTGGGCGGCCCCTGGGGACGGACCGGACCGGTGTTCGAACGGGTGGTGGCCACGATGGACGCCTTCTTCGATTCGCCGGTCCGCCCTGCCGACCGTGCCTGGATGGCGTGCGGCGCCTACGAGGGACTCGCCGCCGACAACCGGGCACTGGTACCGGCGTTACGGGAAAAGGGCATGGATGTGCACTACGAGGAGCCACCCGACGGGCACCACTGGGTCGGGTGGCGCAACAGCATCGGGACTGCGCTGCAAGCCCTGCTACCGGGGCACGCCAGCGAACCGGAGGCCCCGGCGAGTACCGTGGGGGTATGAGCGCGACACGCACCATCGGGCTTAGCCTCGGCGCCGACCTGTGCTGGCCCTTCTTCTACGAGGACATCCTCGCCGAACTCCGCCCCACCGCCACCATCGACGGCGAGACGGTCGACTTCGCCGTCGAGCGGATCACCATCGAACCCTTCGATCTGGCCCAGCCGGTGAAGTACGACGTGGTGCTCGACCGGCTGACGCCGTGGTACCACACCTCCCGGGAATGGATCAAGAAGGCCGTCGTGATGGACGACCTCTACGTCCTCAACAGCCCGTTCACCCTCCAGGCGATGCAGAAGCACACCTCGTACGCCGCCATGATGCGTCTCGGGGTACCGGTGCCGAAGACCTGGATGCTGCCGCCCAAGGACTACGCCCGCACCGACCCCCTCGAAGCCGACGTCGACGTGACATTGTCGCTGTACGCCCGCATGTTCGACCTGGCCGCCATCGGCGAGGAGATCGGCTACCCCCTCTTCATGAAGCCCTACGACGGGGGCGCCTGGGTGGGAGTGAGCCGCATCGACAACGCCGAGGAACTGCAGACCGCCTACGACGAGTCGGGCAACCGCATCATGCACCTGCAGCAGGCGGTCCATCCCTTCGACCTGTTCGTGCGCTGCCTGGCGGTCGGACCGCAGGTCAACATCATGAGCTACGACCCCGACGCCCCCCTTCACGACCGTTACAGGGTCGACTTCGACTTTCTCGGTGGCGACGACTGGCAGCAGCTCACCGACCTCACCCTCACCATCAACACCTTCTTCGGTTGGGACTTCAACTCCTGCGAGGCGCTGCGCGACGAGAACGGCGTGTTCCGCCCCATCGACTTCGCCAATGCCAACCCCGACTCGCAGGTCACGTCGCTGCACTACCACCTGCCCTGGCTGGTGAAGGCCCTCATCCGCTGGTCGCTGTTCTGCGCCGCCACGCAGCGGCGCATGCACCACGACCTGCACTGGGACGAATTCTTCGCCGTCGCCGCCGAGCACGAGTCGTACCCGGAGCGCCTGGCCGCCCTCGGCGACCTCGCCCGCCGCCGGCTCGACGCCGACCGGTTCTGGGAGTTCTGCGACACCAGCCTGGCCAACCTCGACGAGGTGGCGCTGGAATACTTCGGCCGCCCTCAGGTGAAGGAGATCATCCGCCGCAAGGTGGCCGCGGTGTTCCCCGAGCACGAGGTGGAGCAGTTCACCGAGCACTTCTTCGGGCTCATCGGGTTCTGGCGCCACACCGAGGCCGACCGCCTGGAGCAGGCGGCACCGTGAAGAACGTGGAGCGCTGGTACTCCGATCGGCTGGAGCAGGAGGTCACGCTGGCGCGGTGGGGCGACTTCGGCCGACCCGTGCTGTTGTTCCCCACCGCCGGCGGCGACGCCGAGGAGGTGGAGCGCTTCCTCATGATCGAGGCTCTCGGCGGGCTGCTGGCCGACGGGCGGATCAAGGTCTACTCGGTCGACTCGATCGCCGGCCGCTCCTGGCTCGACGAGAACGACCCCCGCCACTCGATGTGGCTACAGAACCAGTACGACTCGTTCGTCACCAACGAGGTGGTCGCCGCCATCCGCGCCGACAGCGGGGACAGCGGCATCGAGATCATCAGCGCCGGGGCCTCGATCGGCGCCTTCTGGGCGCTCGAGGTGATCACCCGGCACCCCGACATCTTCTGCGCCGCGGTGTGCATGAGCGGCAGCTACGACTACACCGACCGCCTCCACGGTCACTGGAGCGAGGACTTCTACTTCAGCTCGCCGCTGCATTTCCTCCCCAACATGGGGGACAGTTGGGAACTCGAAGCGCTGCGCCGCCGCTTCATCCTGCTCGCTTACGGCGGCGGCCGCTGGGAGAACCCCGACGAGTCATGGCGCGTCGCTCACATCCTCGGCGACAAGGGCATCCCCAACCGCGTCGATCCCTGGGGCCCGGAATACGACCACGACTGGCCGGCGTGGCGCGAGATGCTCCCCCTCTACCTCGACAAGCTGGTGTAGCGGGCGGCGTGCACGACGACTCGACCGCATGGGACCGCGAGCTGCGCCTCGTCCACGAGAGACTCCGCGCCAGCCTGGCGCTGGCCCGGGAGGCCGTCGACGGGGGCGCCGCCGCGTCGTTCGAGCGGCTCCTCACGTTCTGCAAGGGCTTCTGCGCTGCCCTCGACGGGCATCACACCAGCGAGGATGCCGCGCTGTTCCCTGCCCTGCTGGACCGCCATCCCGAGCTGGCAGGCACGGTGGCCAAGCTGACGCAGGACCACAGCATGCTGGCGTACCTCCTCGGCGATTTCTCCCGAGCCCTCGGCGACGGCACCGAACCCGATGACCTGCACCGCCACCTCGACGGCATCGAGGCGATCATGGAGACCCACTTCGGCTTCGAGGAGCGCCAACTGCTGGAGCCTCTACGCCGGCTCGTCACCGCAGCCACCCCGCGCGACATGTTCGGCTCGCTCGCCTGAGTCACCGCGTGGTCCCGGCGTCACTTGGGCCCTCGCGGCTCAGAACAGCCCTCACACGTCGGCAACGTGTACATCCATCGCGTGCGAGGCCAAAGCTTCGAGGTCACCCCGGTCTCCGGTGAGGATGGTCCCACCCGGCTCGCCGAGAGCGACGACCAGCGCATCCACCACCGAGCCCCGCCCGGCGAGCGCACGGAGCTGCCCGGCGCGCCGGGCCACAGATTCGGGAACCTCGGGTTCGACGTCGCAGCTCTTGAGAAGGCGATTCGCATCGGTGTCGGTTCGTGCCGCTCCCGACGTCGACTCGGCGACCACGACCGTGGCAACCAACGGTGGCCACAGGCCCTCGGCCTTGAGAGCAGCGATCAGGGCAGCAGCTTGTCGGCTCCGTCGGGCAAGGCGACTGAGGCCACCCGAGTCGAGGATGAGCACCTTCAGCCGGCCTGCCGATTGGAGGATCGCTCCGAGATGCTCCTCGCGATCGCCTCGACTCGAGCTCACTGGGCTTGTCCGAAAGGGCGGGCAACCGCTCCTGCGTGGGTCGGTGGTTCGGCATGCCAACTTGGTCGGAGAGGCAGAGGGAAGCGCTTGGTACGCCTACCTGACAGAAGACGACACGTACTTCGTCAGGAAGCTCCACGATCCCCCATTCGCTATGTTCGAGTGCAAACGGGTCGGGGGGCGATGAGCACGAGCTTCACCAAGGTCTCAATCGATCTCGACGCTGATCGAGAACTCACCGCCTACTTCCGGGAAAGCAGCCCTTGGTCGACCTGGTTCAACGTAATCGATCCCATTGCAGAGTTGAGCGAACTTCAACAGGACCTTCTGCGACTTCGGGACATCCGCGAGGAGGTACTCAAGTGACCGCAGGACGCCAACCCGTTTCAAACACCAAAGACTGGTGTACCCCTCCCGCCATCGTCGACTCCGTCCGCAAGTGTTTTGGCGGATCGATCGAGCTGGATCCCTGCTCGAACGAGTTCTCGACGGTTGGCGCCGACGTCGAGTACCGTCTTCCGGAGCACGATGGTCTCCGAGAGTCTTGGGACTACCGCACCATCTACGTCAACCCGCCTTATGGCAGCGACCCAGCGCGAGGCACCCGCATCCTTCATTGGTTCACACGGATGGCCGATGCGGCGACCAAGGGCGCTTCGGTGATCGCGTTGGTTCCAGTCGCCACGAACACGTCACATTGGAAGCGATGCGTCTATCCAGTGGCGAGGTCCATCTGCTTCCTCTACGAACCTCGAGTGCGCTTCTTCATCGGTGGAGTCGAAGACCCGAAGGGCGCACCTATGTCGTGTGCGGTCATCTACTGGGGTGACGATCCGACAGCCTTCAGCGATGCCTTCAGCGACCACGGTGCCGTCGTCTCGCTCGCGGGAGTTGCGCTGCCTCCCAGCCAGCCGACACTCCTGTAGCTGCGTTGTTCCAGCGAAGCCCTCATCCATGAGGGCCTTCACGGATGCGACTCACCCCACCCGCCGCCGCCCGGGGTGAGGACGAGGAGGCGGTCGCCCGGGCCGACGTCGACGGTGGTCTTGCCCTCGAGGCGGTGCCGGGTGCCGTCGGCTCGGATGAGCCAGTCTTCGCCGCACGCTCCGGGCTCGCCGCCGGCGAGACCCCATGGCGGGACGACGCGGCGCTCGCCCATCAGCGACACGGTGGCGGGCACGTCGAACTCGATCTCGCGCTCGATGCCGTCGCCGCCGGGGTGAAGACCGGCGCCGCCACTCCCCTCCCGCAGCCGGTAGGTGACCACCCGGAACGGGTAGTGCGCCGCCAGCGACTCGACGGGAGTGTTCCGCGTATTCGTCATCCCGGTGTGGATGCCTGACTGGCCGGGGGCGTCGGGGCGGCCTCCCTGGCCTCCGGCCACGGTCTCGTAGTAGGCGAAGTCGTCGTTGCCGATGAGGATGTTGTTCATCGTCCCCTGCCCTGCCGCGGGCACACGGCCGGGGGCGACTTGTGCAAGGGCGCCGAGGAGCACGTCGGCGATGCGCTGGCTCGTCTCGACATTGCCCGCCGCCACCGCCGCCGGCGCCAGCGCGTCGACCAGCGTCCCCGGCTCGGTGACGAGTCGGATAGGCCGGTAGCAGCCCCCGTTGGCCGGGATGGTGGGGTCGGTGGCGACACGCACCGCGTAGTAGAGGCAGGAAAGGGTCACCGCGACGACGGCGTTGATGTTGCCCTCCACCTGGGGAGCCGTTCCGGAGAAGTCGGCGGTGAGGGTCTCGCCGTCGACGGCGACGGCGACGCGAACCGGGAGCAGCCCACCCTTCCACTCCATGACGTCCTCGAACCGGTAGGTGCCGTCGGGAAGCTCCGCCAGGGCGGCCCCCATACGGCGCTCCCCGTAGTCGAGCAATGCCCCGGCAACCGTCAGGTAGGCGGCTGCGCCTTCAGCGCCGGCCAGCGCGGTGATCCGCTCGGCGCCGGCCTCGTTGGCTCCGAGCTGGGCCGACAGATCGCCGAGCCGCTCCGCCGGCGTGCGGGTGGCGGTCAGGAACGGGTCGAGGAACTCGGGGAGCCACTCGCCGTCGCGCACCGCCGGCGTCGGCGGCACCACGATCCCCTCCTGGTCCACCGTGACAGCATGAGCCGGCATCGATCCAGGCGCCTCTCCACCCACGTCGGCATGGTGGGCCCGGTTCGCCACCCACCCGATCAGCTCCCCGCCCAGATGCACCGGACGCACCAGCGTGAGGTCGTTGAGGTGGGTACCCCCGTGGTACGGGTCGTTGACGGCGTACTGCATCCCTGGCTCGACCCCGTCGCCGAAACGGCCCAGGACCGCCGCCACCGACGCCGGCATCGACCCCAGATGCACCGGGATGTGCTCGGCCTGGGCCAGCATCTCGCCACCGGGCACGAACACCGCCGCCGAGCAGTCCGCCCGCTCCTTGATGTTCGGCGAGTACGCCGTCCGCCGCAGCACCACCCCCATCTCGTCGGCCACCGACGCCAACCGGTTCCGGGCCACCTCCAGGAGCACAGGATCGATGTTCACCAGCCCCTCCCGGCATCGCAGCGAAGAGCCCGAAAGGCATGGCGCCGCCGGCGACCGGGCTGACTCCGTGCGCCACGGACCAATAGAGCCGGGCGGGATACGGCGAAACGATCTTCAGACGACCGAGCCACGTGGAACGATCCATCTGGTGTGCTGCCCCGACACGGATGCGATGTGGTCGAAGTCGGCGTCGTAGTGCACGACGACGGCAGCGTGATACTCGGCGACGGCCGCAGTGAGAATGTCGAAGACGCCGGCGGCACGATGCTGTCCCCGGGCGGCGAGCATCGCCTGCGTGCGCCGAGCGCGGGCACCTATCTCCGGATTCATGGGAAGGTCGGTGAACCCGGTGGACCGCAGGCGGGAGATGGCCTCGTACTCGGCGGGGTTCCTGGCCGAGTACAGCACTTCCAGATCGATGGTCGCACAGGTCGCCAGGAGTCCGAGACGACCGAGGCGGCCCAGTTCGGTTGCGATGTCGGCAATGTGGATCCTTGCCAGGGCGCTGGTGTCGACCAGGTGCAACCCGGCAGGGATCAACGACGTGCCCCGGCCATGACCTCGGAGTCGGCGAGGTCAGGGCTTCCCCAGACCAGCGGCTCGTCGAAGGCCGCGGCGCGGCGGCGGCGATCGGCGACGAAGGCCAGGGCGGCGTTGACCGTGTCCACCTTGGTCGTGGTGCCGAGCTCCCGGGCAGCGGCCGCCAGCTTCTCGTCGTCCAGGTCGATGGTTGTCCGACTCACGCCATCCACGATAGCAACGAAGCCATAAGATGTGGCAGGTAAGCCATCATCGACTCACCAAGTCACCGTCAACGCACCCACATCATGGACGGTGGCCCGCTCACCGGGGGCGATCCAGGTGGTGGCCTCCCTCTCCTCGATGACTGCAGGACCGATCACCTCGTCGCCGGGTGCGAGTCCCGCGCGGCGCATCACTGTGGCCTCGACCTCGCCGGCGGTGGTGAGCACCCGGCGGCGGCCGACTTCGGGATCCCCCACCGGCGCCGGGGGCGGCAGCGCCGCCAGGTCGAGCGCCGGTGAGCCGGTCACCTCGGCTCGCACGGTGACCACCTCGATGGGATCGCCGGGGCGGGCGAACCCGTTACGGCGGCGGTGCTCGGCGTGGAAGGCGGAGGCGAGGTCTTCCCAGGTGTCGCCGTCGCCCCAGGAGATCGACAGCTCGTGGGACTGGCCCCGGTACCGCGTGTCCATGCGGATCTCGACCGTCACCGGCGTCCCTGCACCGGAGGCGACGAACCGCTCCCGTGCCGCGGCGCGCACGGTAGCCACGTCGGCCGCCAACCCGGCGGTGTCGGCGTCCATGCGCAGGCGGCTCCGCGCCAGGTCGATGCGAGGCGGGCTGAGCAGCAGCCCCAGCGCCGAGAACACCCCGGCGTGAGCGGGTACGACGACGCCGGCCATCCCCAGGCGGCGGGCCAGAGCGGTGGCGTGGAGGCCGCCAGCGCCACCGAAAGCGACGAGGTGGGCGCCCTGGGGATCGGCGCCCTCCTCGACCGAGACCTTGCGCACCGCGCCGGACATCACCTCCTCGACGACGGTGAGAATGCCCAGCGCCGCCTCCTGCACGCCGAGGTCGAGGCTGGCCGCCAGCGCTCCCAGCGCGGCCGCAGCCGCCGCGCCCCGGATCGGCACCGACCCCGCCAGAGTCCCGCGCCGGTCGATCCTGGCTGCGACGACGTTGGCGTCTGTGACGGTAGGGACATTCCCGCCGCGACCGTACGCCGCCGGCCCGGGGACCGCACCGGCGCTGCGCGGGCCTACCCGCAAAGCCCCGCCGTCATCCCGCCAGGCGATGCTGCCGCCGCCGGCGCCCACCGTGTGGATAGCGACCGACGGCATCCGGCAGGGATGGCCGCCGGGCGCCTGCTCGTAGGACATCTCGGGGCGCCCGCCCTCGATGCGGCACACGTCGGTGGAGGTGCCACCCATGTCGAATGAGACGACCCGTCCCAGGCCCAGGGCGGTGGCAAGGGCCGAGGCGGCCACCACACCCCCTGCCGGCCCGGAGAGGACCACGGCGGCGGGAAGCTGGGCCGCCTCGCCGATGGGGAGCAGGCCGCCCGAGGATCGCATCACCAGGACCTCGGCGGGGAGCCCGGCGGCGACCCCGCGCCGTGCCAGCCGCTCCAGGTAGCGCCCCGTCCCGGGCGCCAGGTAGGCGTTGAGGACGGTGGTGGCGGTGCGCTCGTACTCGCGGAACTCGGCTACGACCCGGCTCGACCGCGAGACGGCGGCGTCGGGGAACGCCTCGGTCACCGCGGCGGCGAGGGTCTCCTCGTCGGCGGGGCGTTCGTGGCCGTGGAGCAGCGAGATCGCCACCGCCTCCGCCTCGCCGAGACCGGGCGGCACCCTCCAGGTGGTGACGTCGTCGGGCACGCCGAACCGGAGCCGGCGAGCGACGAGCGGGTCGGGCCGGTCGGCACCGGTGTCATAGAGCGACGGCCGATCCTGGCGGCCGATCTCGATCACATCCTCGAACCCGGCGCTGGTGACGAGCGCGGTGGCGGCCCCGCGCCCCTCGAGGAGGGTGTTGGTGGCGATGGTGGTGCCATGGAGCAGGCGCCCGGCGCCGCCGAGGCCGGTGGCGCCGTCGACCACGGCAATGCTCTGGTCCTGCGGCGTCGAGGGCACCTTCTCGATGCCCAGCGTGGTCCCGTCATAGCGCACCACGTCGGTGAACGTCCCACCCACGTCGGCCCCGATCACCGCTTCCTCAGGCGCCACGGGTAACCTTCCCGGTGACTTCCTGCGAGGAGACCATGGCCGTAGCCATCGAGGCGACCCCCAACCCGAATGCGTTGAAGTTCACCGTCGGCACCGAGGTGGGCCCGCCCCGCACGTTCGTCGCCGGCCGTGACACCGACGACGACACCGCAGCCGAGCTGCTGGCCCTCGACGGGGTCACCAGCGTGTTCATGAGCGCCGACTTCGTCACGATCTCCAAGCTTCCCGACGCCGATTGGACCGCCATCGCCGAGGAGGCGCAGGCGATCCTCGAGCGGCGCTTCTCCTGACGTCCCGGCCGCCAGCGTAGGCGGGACCACGATGGCGGACACGGAGCGCAACCCCGTCAAGGTGCTGGCCACCGCCCTGCTGGTGGGCGTGACAGTGGTGTTCTTCGTCACCCTCTCGCTCGAGGACAGCTATCCGTGGTTGGTGTGGGTGCGGGTCACCGCCGAGGCATCGATGATCGGCGCCCTCGCCGACTGGTTCGCCGTTGTGGCGCTGTTCCGCCACCCGATGGGGATCCCCATCCCACACACCGCGATCATCCCCAAGCGGAAGGACCAGATCGGCCGCTCCCTGGGGACGTTCGTGCAGACCGCCTTCCTCAGCCCGGAGAACGTGCTGGAGCGGATCCGGTCCGCCGGGCTGGCCGCCCGTGCCGGGGAATGGCTGCAGGAGCCGGCCAACGTCGACCAGGTCGCCCATCAGGTGACCGAGGGCCTGGCCGCGGTAGTCGCCAGCCTCGACGACGCCCAGCTCTCCGAGACGGTGCGCGACACGGTCACCGAGCGGCTCGCCTCACTCCAACTCGCCCCCCTGGCGGCACGGGCCCTCGACCTGGCAACGGCCGACGGGCGGCACCAGGACCTGGTGGACGCCTTCCTCCCCGAGCTGGACCAGGCGCTGGAGGCGAACCGGGAGTCGCTGCTCAGGTCGGTGATCGAATCGTCGCCGTGGTGGGTGCCCCGCGGCGTCGACGAGGCGGTGCTGGATCGGGCGCTGGTCGTGGCGCACCGCTTCATCAAGGACGTCGCTCATGACCGCGACCATCCCCTGCGCCATCAGATCGACGGCCTCGTCACCGAATTCGGCGAGCGGCTGCGCACCGACCCCGAACTCGTCGCCCGGGGCGAGGACCTGAAGCGTGACCTCATCGGCCACGAAGCCGTCCAGGAATACCTCGCCGGGCTGTGGGACGAAGCCAAGCAGGGGATCCTGGCCCAGGCCGAGGACCCGGGCAGCCCGCTACGCACCCGCATCGCCTCCTCGGTGGCGTCGTTCGGATCCTCGCTGCGTACCGATCCGGTGCTGCGCGAGCGCGTCGAGCTGTGGCTGGAGCGCATCTTCGGGGAACTGGCGGAGCGCTTCCAGGGTGAGATCCAGAGCCTGGTCGCCACCACGGTGGACCGCTGGGACGCCACCGAGACCAGCGACCGCCTCGAGGGCCTCCTGGGCAGGGACCTCCAGTTCATCCGAATAAACGGCACCGTCGTCGGAGGCCTCGCCGGTCTGTTGATCTACGCGGTGTCGAGGATGATCTGAATCATCACGTACTACGTACTACGTACTATGTATGTTATGAATCAACTTGCACGACCATCGGCCAGGAAGGGCCGGTGCCGTCGCCGGCTTCGACCGTGACGCGCCAGGCTTCGCCCTCATGGGAGCCGCCGAGGAACGAGACACGGTCGTAGCCGAGTGCGGTGAGGCGGGCGGCGACCTCTGCGGTGACCTCGTCGGGGATCTCCTCGTCGCCGGCGGCGGGGAAGGCATCGGCCACCGGCGTGGGATCAACCGGGGTCGGCAGGTCGGTGACGGCCAGCGAACCGTCGGCGGCGAGAGCCAGGGGCACCGTGACGGCGCGGACCGGGCTCCTCTGCAGCGGTGATTCGGCGTCGGGACGGGCGATGGTGCGGAACATCACCGTCACCTGGTACCCGCCCCTGTCGCCGACCTCTACGGCTGCGGCCCGGGACCACTCCACCCAGGCGTAGGCACCCGCCGGCGCCCCATCGTCGGCGGCGTAGCCGTCGACGGTGAAGTGATCGGCCACGACCACCTCGGCATGGGCGGCAACGAGTCGCATCTCGTGCTCGGGCATCACCGCCATCAGGTCGGCCTCGGTGTACAGGACCCCGGAGCCACGCTCCCCTGCCGCCGCTGCCGGCTCCGGCAGCGGGCCGGGCGGTTCGGCGAGGGTGCCCGGAGGTGCCAAGGTACCCGCAGGGGTGGCAGCCGGATCGGGAAGGGCGGCGACGGTTGCCGGGCTCGCCGGCACCTCGACCGTCACGCCGGGTGGGCGGCGGAACCACACGAAAGCCACCAGCGCCGCCAGGACCCCGACCACCGCCGTGGCGACGACGATGTTGCGCCGGCGCGGATCGTCCCGCATCTCCTCGGCCAGCATCGCCCACGGGATCTGCTCCGTCTCCTCCCGTTCGACGTCCTGGCGGTCCATAGGCGCAAGGTAGCGGAGGTTGTGTAGTACTGCAATAGCTAGGTAACGCGAAGTACTAGGTACTAGGTACTAGGTACTAGGTGAGAAGAGCGGCGTC
>CAZOGW010000073.1:0-1748 GCA_964579415.1 uncultured Acidimicrobiaceae bacterium
GCCACCAAGCAGGCCGTCGTCGGGTTGGGCACCCTGGTGACCAACTTCGGCTCGCTGCTCGGCGCCACCTTCGGGCAGAACGACGCCATCCTCGACGAAGTGCGCCCGGTGAGTCCCATCGGCCTCACCCGCGTCGCCAGCACCGCCGAGATCGCCATCAGCCTGCTCGCCTTCGTCAACGTCTTCGTGGGGACGCTCAACGTCGTGCCGCTGTACCCGCTCGACGGCGGCCACTTCGCCGTCGCCCTCTACGAGAAGATCCGCGGCCGCGCCGCCGACGTCCGCAAGCTGATCCCCCTCGCCGCCGCAGTGTGGATCTTCATAATCCTGCTCGGCGTGCTGGGCGTCTATTTGGACATCGTGGATCCGATACAGCTCCCGGACTGAGCATTGTCAGGGGGCGTGACCTCTCCCGCAGCTAGCCAGTACTTGGTACTTGGTACTTGGTAGTCGCGGATACCAAGTACCAAGTACCCCCCGGCTCCGGCTCCCCTCGCAGTCCTGCGACGACCTCTAGACTCCCTTCTGTGATCCCACGGCGCCCTTCTCGGCAGTTGCACGTGGGGCGGGTCCCCGTCGGCGGGGGTGCGCCCGTCACGGTGCAGTCGATGACCACCACCAAGACCCACGACGTCGACGGGACGCTGGCGCAGGTCTACGCCCTGGCGGGGGCGGGCGCCGACCTGGTACGTATCACCTGCAACGAGGTGGAGGCGGCGCAGGGCCTCGCCGAGATCGTGCCCCGCTCCCCGGTCCCCATCATCGCCGACATCCACTTCCAGTACCGGCTCGCCCTGGCCGCCCTCGAGGCCGGCGTCGCCGGGCTGCGCCTCAACCCGGGCAACATCCGCAAGGAAGACCAGATCAAGACGGTGGCACGGGCCGCCGCCGACGCCGGGGTGCCGATCCGGGTCGGGGTCAACGCCGGGTCGCTGGACAAGGACCTCCTCGACAAGTACGGCAGCCCCGTCCCACAGGCGCTGGTCGACTCCGCCCTCAAGGAGATCCGCTACCTGGACGACGTCGGGTTCCACGACATCAAGATCTCGGTGAAGCACTCCAACGTACCGCTCATGGTCGAGTCCTACCGGCTCCTCGCCGAGACCGTCGAGTACCCGCTCCACCTCGGCGTCACCGAGGCGGGCCCGCTCCCAGGCGGGCTCATCAAGTCCGTCGCCGGCATCTCAACCCTCCTCCTGGAGGGAATCGGTGACACCATCCGCTTCTCCCTCACCGCCGACCCGGTGGAGGAGGCCAAGGCGGGTCGCGCCCTGCTGGAGTACCTCGGCCTGCGGGAGCGCAAGGGCCTCGACCTGATCGCCTGCCCCTCCTGCGGCCGCGCCGAGGTCGACGTGATCCGGGTGGCCGCCGACGCCCAGCGGGTCCTCGAGGCGGAGAAGCTGCCCATCCAGGTGGCGGTGATGGGCTGCGTGGTCAACGGGCCCGGTGAGGCCCGCGAGGCCGACATCGGCATCGCCGCCGGCAAGGGGAGGGGGCACCTGTTCATCAAGGGCCAGGTGGTGCGGGTGGTGCCTGAGGCGGAGATGGTCGACGCCCTCCTCGACGAGGCCCGCAAGCTGGTCGCCGAAGGTGTCGAGGCCCGCCTCGCCGCCGCCGACGTCGGCGCCGCCGCCCTCGCCGAGGAGACCGCCCTGGAACTCCGGGGCCTCAAGGGCGATGCGAATGATGCAGCGGTGAGACGTTCCGCGGTGGCCGAAATCGCTCGCGGCGACAGCGGTACTTAGTAC
>CAZOGW010000073.1:1848-15430 GCA_964579415.1 uncultured Acidimicrobiaceae bacterium
CAAGTACCTCCCCGCTATCCTGCCCGCCCGCACTCCCGAGAGGACCCTTCCCCCTTGCGCTGGTCCAAAGCCTTCATACCCACGCTGCGTGACGACCCGGCCGATGCCGAGGCTCCCAGCCACCGGCTGCTGGTGCGCGGCGGGTTCATCCGCCAGCTCATGGCCGGTTCGTATTCGCTGCTGCCGCTGGGGATGCGCAGCGCGCAGAAGATCGAACAGATCATCCGCGAGGAGCTCAACGCCATCGGCGCTCAGGAGTTCCTGCTGCCGGTGGTGCACCCCGCCGAGCCGTGGAAGAGGAGCGGGCGCTGGGACAACGTCGAGGGCATCCTGGTCAAGTTGAAGGACCGCCGCGGCGCCGACATGCTGCTCGCCATCACCCACGAGGAGATCTTCGCCCTGGTTGCCGGCGAGATGCGCTCCTACCGGGAGTTGCCCCAGATCTGGTACCACATCCAGACCAAGTTCCGCGATGAGCCCCGACCCAAGGCGGGCCTGCTGCGGGTGCGGGAGTTCACCATGAAGGACTCCTACAGCTTCGACATCGACAAGGCGGGGCTGGACCGGGCCTTCGAACTCCACCGCGACGCCTACCACCGCATCTTCGACCGCTTCGGGCTGCGCTGCATCCCGGTGGAGGCGTCGAGCGGCGCCATGGGCGGCAGCGAGTCGGTGGAGTTCATGATGGCCTCCGACGCCGGGGAGGACTGGACCGCGGTCTGTCGCAACGGCGATTACGCCGCCAACGTGGAGCGTGCGGTGTCCCGCCTCGCCCCGGTCGAGGACGAGCCGTGGGAGGGCCCCCCGGAGAGGTTCCCCACCCCGGGTCTGCGCACCATCGCCACCCTGGCGGCGGCCCACGACTTCGCCTCCGCCGAGCGCCAGATCAAATCCCTGGTCTACATGACCAGGGAAGGCCCGCTGCTGGTGCTGCTGCGCGGCGACCACGAGTTGGAGGAGCAGAAACTGCTCGACGGGCTCCGCATCGGCGAGGCCCGTCCCGCCCAGGCCGAGGAGATCCGCGAGCTGCTCGGCGCCGACCCGGGCAGCCTGGGCGCGGTCGGTGTCACCGGGGTGCGCATCGTCGCCGACCCGGCGCTGCAGGGCCGCACCAACATGGTCACCGGGGCCAACGAAGACGACTGGCATCTCCGCGGCGTCGACGTCGCCGGCGACATCGGCGACGTGGAGTGGCTCGACGTGCGCCTGGTCACCGCCGGCGAGCCGTGCGTGGTGTGCGGGTCGCCCCTCGACGTGCTGAAGACGATCGAGATCGGGCACATCTTCAAGCTGGGCACCTACTACTCCGAGTCGATGGGGATCACCGTGCTCGACGAGAGCGGTGTCGAGGTGCCCGTCCAGATGGGGTCGTACGGCATCGGCGTGGGGCGCAACATGGCGGCGGTGGTGGAGGCCCATCACGACGAGAAGGGCATCGTCTGGCCGGTGTCGGTGGCGCCCTACGAGGTGGTGGTGACCGTGGTCAAGGTCGGCGACGAAGCCTCGATGGCCGAGGCGGAGCGGTTCTACGCCGAGCTGGGCGCCGCCGGTGTCGACGTCCTCCTCGACGACCGCGACGAGCGTCCCGGCGTCAAGTTCAACGACGCCGAGCTCATCGGCATCCCCTACCGGATCACGGTGGGCCCCAGGGGTGTGTCCAACGGCGAGGTGGAGCTCACCGTCCGCGCCACCGGCGAGACCACGACGCTACCGCTGGGCGACGCCGTGTCGGCGGTTGTGGAGCGCGTCGCCGCCGAGAGGTAGCGCACCGCGGCCGGGTCGGGGACTCTGCGGCACGGTCTCGACCGCGCCGACCCCGAGCGGATCGACGCGGTCGGGCGCCAGGGTCACTCCAGGGTGAACCCGGCCGAGACCGTGGCGGTGCTGCCGCCGGTGAAGAAGATGGTCGCCACCAGCGAGTAGCCGCCCGGGTTCATGCGGGCCGTCTTCATCGGGTGGGCCAGGCCGTCGGCGCGGGTCCCGAAGAAGTCGAACGGGGCGGCACTGTCGGTCTTGGGCTGGTGGCCGGAGAGGTTGAAGGTGACCCGGTCGATGCCCTCCGGGTCACCGGACACGAAGACGAACACCTCACCCGAGACCGTCGCCTCGTCCAGAGCGGCCGGGTTGCTGCGGTCGGGGGATCCGCTGAACGCCAGCGAGTAGCCCGGCGGGGGCGGCGGCGGCGGAGGCGGCGGCGGAGGGGGAGGAGGCGGCGCGCCGGAGATGATGGGGCCGATCCACGCCTCGAAGGCCGCCACCTCGGTGAAGACGCTGGGAGCGGAGGGGTCCCCGCAGTCCGACGTTCCGTGGCTGGTCACCCCGGCCTGGATGTACCCGCCCTCGCCGTCGGGGACCACCAGCGGGCCTCCGCTGTCGCCCTTGCAGGTGTCGACCGTCCCGTTGGCGGGATCGCCGGCACACAACATGATGGCGGGCACCAGCTTGGAACCGGTGCTGGTGGTGGCGCACTCGGCATCGGTCATGACGGGCATGTTCCCCACCTGGAGCACGGTCGGCTTCTTGTTGCCGACGCCGTAGAGGCCCCATCCCATCACGGTGGCCGACGTCCCCGGGACCCACGCCGAGGCGTTCGCCGCCGTCGCCAGCGTCACCGCAGGTGCCGATGTCGGCGACGCCAGTTCGATGAGCGCAATGTCGTTGTTGCGCCGGCCGCCGTACCCGGGGTGGACCACGATCGAGGCGACGTCGACCCGTGCGCCTTCGTCGCCGGAGAGGTCCCGGCGGTTGACGACGATGTCGATGTCGCCCGGTCCGAAGTCGAGCACGCAGTGCGCCGCGGTCATCACCCAGGTGGAGGCGACGACAGAGGCTCCGCACAGGTGCGCCTTGTGCGAATCGGGTTGGGAAGCCGCAACGACGGCTGCCATGAACGGGAAGGCGCCGGGTGCCGCCGGCTGACCTCCATGGACCGCCAGCACCGCGGGCGCCACCCCCACCGCCAGCGACACCGCCACGACGAGCGCCAGCAGCGATCGTCGCGACCAGCTACCGACGCTCCGCAGCCGACTCTCACGCCTGGTCGACATACCGAAACCCCCCGGTTTCCCCGGCCGATGCGGCCGGTCCAGAAATTGCGGCTCGACTCTAGCGCGCCGGGTGGAGGTGGCTCTACGGGCTCCGCAGAGCGGGTAGCGCGGTGCTATCATCACATTCCAATTGAGATTTCGTACGTCTCGAGGTGGGCCTGGGCCCGCCTTGTTTTTTGGTGGGCGGCGCGGCTCGCGGCGTACGGTTGCGGAACTGTGAAAGGACAGAGCGAAGTGGCCGACGCGGCCGAGAACTTGTGGCAGATCATCCAGCCCTATGTCGATGCCGAAGGCATCGAGCTCGACGACGTCGAGGTGTTGGGTTCGGAAGGCGCCAGCATCGTGCGGGTCACCGTCGATGCCGGCGAGCCGGTCGACGTGGACCGCATCGCCCGGATCTCGCGGGGTGTGTCCCGCCTTCTCGACGAGACGGACCCCATCGGCGGGTCCTACACCCTGGAGGTGTCCTCGCCCGGGCTGGAGCGCAAGTTGCGACGTCCCCGTCATTTCGAGAAGTCCGTCGGGTCCGAGGTGAAGGTCAAGACCAGGGGCCCCGTCGACGGCGAGCGGACCCACCGCGGCCTCCTCGTCGCCGCCACCGACGACGGATTCACGGTCGCTCTCACCGACGCAACCGACGGTGCCGAACGCAGCTTCGCCTACGACGACGTATCCACGGCGCGCACCGTCTTCGTATGGGAGAAGAGCACCAAGCCGGGGAAACGGCCCTAGAAGGAGCAACGATGGATTACAACCTGCTCGAAGCGCTGGAATTGCTCGAGCGCGAGAAGGGTGTCCCTGCCGACACCATCCTCGACGCTCTGGCCAACGCGCTCGTCTCGGCTTACAAGCGCACTCCCGGTGCCGCCGAGGAGGCGCGGGTGACCATCGACGCCGACACCGCCGAGATCATCGTCTACGGCCAGGAACTGGACGAGGACGGCAACGTCGTCAGCGAGTGGGAGGACACCCCGGACGACTTCGGCCGTATCGCCGCCCAGACCGCCAAGCAGGTCATCATGCAGCGGCTCCGCGACGCCAAGCGGGAACAGGTTTTCGAGCTGTACGAGGGCCGGGAGGGCGATCTCGTCACCGGGATCGTGCAGCAGTCGGACCACCGCTACGCCATCCTGGACCTGGGCAACGCCGAGGCCATCATGCCCGGCTCCGAGCGCATCCCCTACGAGCGGCTGGAGCGGGGCAACCGCGTCAAGGCCTACATCCTCGAGGTGCGCGGCGAGGGCAAGGGCCCCCAGATCGTCGTCTCCCGCAGCCATCCCGAGTTCATCCGCTCCCTTTTCGAGCTGGAGGTACCCGAACTGGTCGACGGCGATGTGGAGATCCGCGCCATCGCCCGTGAGCCGGGTCACCGCACCAAGATCGCCGTCGCCGCCGTCGACCCCAACGTCGACCCGGTGGGAGCCTGCGTCGGCGCCCGCGGCTCGCGGGTGCGTCAGGTGGTCAACGAGCTACGTGGCGAGAAGGTCGACATCGTGGAGTGGCGCGACGACGCCGCCAACTTCCTCGCCGAGGCGCTGAGCCCGGCGCGGGTCAAGGAGGTCCGCCTCGACGAGGAGAGCAAGGTGGCCACGGTGATCGTGCCCGACCATCAGCTCTCGCTGGCCATCGGCAAGGAGGGGCAGAACGCCCGCCTCGCCGCCCGCCTCACCGGCTACAAGGTCGACATCCGTTCCGAGACCCAGGACCTGGGTCTCGACGAGGACGAGGTCGAGGAGATCGCCGCCCCCGCCGCCCCCGTTGCCGAGGAAGTCGCCGAAGCAGCAGCCGGTGAGGCTGAGGCTGTCGCCGACGAGGTTGAGGACACTGAAGCCGTCGTCGAGGACGCCGGCATCGCTGAGGCGGAGGTTGCCGAGGCGCAGCCGGAGGACGGACCCGTTGAGCCCGCCGACGAAGGCTCCACCGGTGAGGCCGACGAAGATCCCGCAGAAGAGGAACCCGCCGACGAGCCCGCCGACGAAGACTCCCCGGATGAGGTTGATGAAGAGCCCGTCGCGGAGGAGCCCGCCGGCGAGGACGTCGCCGAAGCCCCCGCCACTGAGGACGGGGAAGAGGCGCCCGATGCGGGCGACGGTGAGACGGCCGGGGACGAAGACGGCGCGGCAGGGGGCTGACAGACACATGGCAGAATTCGAACGGCGGAGGTGACCTTGGCGACACGGGTATATGAGCTGGCACGGGATCTTGGGCGGGAGTCCAAGGAGGTGCTGGAGCGCGCCCAGGAGCTGGGGGTCGACGCCAAGACGGCCTCGTCGGGTATCGACGACGACGCCGTCGAGTTGGTGCGCCTCTCCTTCGAGGTCGACGAGACCGCCGGCACCGCCGCGCCCGAGGCGGCCGCGGTGACCGAGCCGGAGGCTCCCGCCGGGGAGCCGGAGCCGGAGCCGCTCCCTGAGCCCGAGCCCGAAGCGGAGCCCGAGCCCGAAGCGGAGCCGGACGACGAGCGCATCCTCGCCGTCGACGAGGGCATCACCGTCCAGGAGTTTGCCCGCCTCGTCGGCGAGCGCACCGGTGAGGTGGTGCGCACCCTGATGGGCATGGGCGAGATGATCCCCGGCGCCGGCACCATTCCCACCCACGCCCTCGAGCCGCTGGGCGAGCACTTCGGCTTCGCCGTCCTCGTCGAACTCAAGGACGAGGAAGACGCCGCCGACGAGAAGCGCCAGCCGCACCGCGTCGAGTTCGAGGACGACCCCTCCACCCTGCAGCCGCGGCCGCCGGTGGTCACCGTCATGGGCCACGTCGACCACGGCAAGACCAAGCTGCTCGACACCATCCGCGCCGCCAACGTCGTCGAGGGAGAGGCCGGCGGCATCACCCAGCACATCGGCGCCTACCAGGTGGTCAAGAACGGCCAGAGGATCACCTTCATCGACACGCCGGGCCACGAGGCGTTCACCGCGCTGCGGGCCCGGGGCGCCAACGTCACCGACATCGCCATCATCGTGGTCGCCGCCGACGACGGCGTCATGCCGCAGACCGTCGAGGCCATCGATCACGCCAAGGCCGCCGAGGTGCCCATCATCGTGGCCATCAACAAGGTGGACCTGCCCGCCGCCGACCCGCTGTCGGCCCGGGCCGCCCTCACCCAGCACGGCATCGTCGTCGAGGATCTCGGTGGCGACGTGGTGTCCGCCGAGGTGTCGGCGCTCACCGGCGACGGCGTCGACGATCTGCTGGAGATGATCTCCCTGGTCGCCGAGGTGGAGGAGCTCAAGGCCAACCCCAAGGCGCCCGCCGTCGGCACCGTCATCGAGTCGCAGCTCGAGGTGGGCCGCGGCCCGGTCGCCACCGTCATCGTGCAGCGGGGCACCCTCAAGCAGGGTGACGCCATCGTTGCCGGCGGCGTCGCCGGCCGGGTCCGCTCCATGTTCGACGAGCACGGCAAGGTGCTCAAGACGGCCCCGCCGAGCAGCCCGGCGCTGGTGATGGGCTGGGACGACGTCCCCGTCGCCGGCGACATGTTCGAGGTGGTGGCCAACGAGCGCACCGCCCGCAAGATGGCGCAGAGCCGCCTCGACGCCCAGCGCGCCAGCGACCTCACCGTGCCCACCTCCACCGAGCGCCTCGGCATGTTGCTCGATCAGCTCAAGACCGCCGACCACGCCGAGCTGCGGGTGATCCTCAAGGCCGACGCCCACGGGTCGCTGGAGGCGCTGCGGGACGCAGTGGCCAAGATCGGCCGCGATGACGGCCGCATCCGCATCATCCACGGCGCCGTCGGAGGCGTCACCGAGAACGATGTTTCACTGGCCGAGGCCTCCGAGGGCGTCATCTACGGCTTCAACGTCCGCCCCGACGCCGGCGCCCGCAAATTGGCCAAGGAGCGGGGCATCGACGTTCGCACCTTCCCCATCATCTATGAGCTGCTCGACGACGTCGAGTCGCTGCTGGTGGGCGAGCTGAGCCCGGACGAGGTGGAGACCTTCCTCGGAGTCGCCGAGGTGCGGGCCACCTTCCGTGCCCCCCGCTGGGGTGTCGTCGCCGGCTGTTACGTCACCGAGGGCGAGATCCAGCGCAACGCCCGCGCCCGGCTGGTCCGCGACGGCGTGGTCGTCTACGACGGCCGCATCGCCTCGCTGCGCCGCTTCAAGGAGGACGTCGCCACGGTGGCCACCGGCTTCGAGTGCGGCATCGGCCTCGAAGGCTTCCGCGACATCAAGGAAGGCGACAGCATCGAGTCCTACGAGGTCCGTGAGGTTGCCAGGACATAGCGTCGCCGTGGGGAGTACTTGGTGCTTGGTACGAAGAGACCGTTGCCCAGCTACCAAGTACCAAGTACCAAGTACCCCTTGCTGCGACGACGCGTCCCTGACTCTCTGATGTTCGTCGTCGCCCAGAAGATCGAACTCCGCATCCGGGGCGCCGGGTCGCTGAAGGAGAAGCGCCACATCGTGAAGTCCGTCATCGCCCACCTCAGCTCACGGTTCGGGCTGGCCGTCGCCGAGGTCGACGACCTGGACAAGTGGCAGAAGGCCACCCTGGGCGTCGCCGGGGTGGCCAACGAACTGGGTCATCTCGACCGGGTGTTGCACCAGGTGGCCCGCCACCTGGAAGGGCGCGACGACGTGGAGGTGCTGCGCATCGCCACCGAGCACATGGAGAGCCCGGCGTGACCGAGCGGTCGTCCCGCATGCGCAAGATCGACGAGTTGCTGCGCGAGGTGATCGCCGACGAGGTCCTCGACCTCAAGGACCCGGCCGTCGGCTTCGTCACCATCACCGGGGTGAGCTGCTCACCCGATCTGCGCCAGGCCACCGTGTTCTACTCCGTGCTGGGGAGCGACGAGGAGAAGGAGGCCACCGCTGCAGCCCTCGATCGGGCCGCCCCCTTCCTGCAGGGCCGCGTCGGCGCCCAGGTGCGCATCAAGTACACGCCGCGGTTGACCTTCGCCGTCGACCCCGCCATCGACCAGGGATTGAGGGTCACGCAGATCCTCACCGAGATCGCCGCAGAGAACGAGGACGAGGACGAGGAGGAAGTGCCATGAGCCAGGGTATCGAGGCGGTCGCCGCAGCCGTGTCGTCGGCCGGTTCCCTGGTGGTGGCCGGCCACGTCGGGCCCGACGGCGACGCCCTCGGCTCGATGGTGGCCCTGTCCCGGGCTGCCCGCCAGGCGGGCAAGGAGGCCTGGGCCACGTTCGGTGAGCCGTTCGTGGTTCCCTCCCGGTACCGCTTCCTCGACACCGAGGGCCTGGTGCCGGTCTCGGCCGTGCCCGAGGCGATCGATCTCCTCGTCGCGGTCGACTGCGGCGACATCGACCGCCTCGGCTCCGCCGGGGTGCTCGCCGAGCGGGCCGGGAAGGTGGCCGTCATCGACCACCACCGTTCCCGCCGCGAGTTCGGTGACGCCGCCTGGATCGATCCCGACGCCGCCTCCACGGCCCAGATGGTGCACCAGCTCCTCGAGCGACTGGGCTGGCACCGCGACAAGGCGATCGCCGAGGCCCTCTACACCGGGATCGTCACCGATTCGGGACGGTTCCAGTATTCGTCCACCGACCCCGGGCTGCACCGCGTCGCCGCCAGCCTGCTCGAGGACGGCGTCGCTCCCGACGAGATCGGCCAGAAGCTCTTCGAGACAGTCCCCTTCGGCTACCTGGGGCTGGCGGGCCGCGTGCTGAGCCGCACCGTCCTCGAGCCCGACCTGGCGCTGGTGTGGTCGTCACTCACCCAGGCCGATCTCGCCACCGCCGGGATCGCCTACGAGGAGGCGGACGGGCTCATCGACCTGATCCGTATCGCTGAGGAGGCCCAGGTGGCCTGCCTGCTACGCCAGGTGGGCGACCAGCGCACCAAGGGCAGCCTGCGCTCCCGGGGGCTCGTCGATGTCGGTTCCGTCGCCGCCGCGCTGGGTGGAGGCGGGCACCACAACGCCGCCGGGTTCACCGCCGCCGCCGGCCTGGACGAGACCATCGAGCTGGTCCGGCAGGCCCTGCGGTGAACGACGCCGAGCCGGGGGCTCCCCGCCACGGGTTCCTCCTCGTCGACAAGGCGTCCGGGTGGACGTCGCACGACGTGGTGGCCAAGGTGCGGGGCCTGGTGCGGCTGAAGCGCGTCGGTCACGCCGGCACCCTCGACCCGATGGCCACCGGTCTGCTGGTGCTCGGTCTGGGTCGGGCCACCCGGCTGCTCCGCTTCGTGCAGGGGGCGCCCAAGGAGTACCTGGCCACCGCCTGTTTCGGGGTCGCCACCGACTCGCTCGATGCCGACGGCTCGGTGCTGGCCCGCGAGCCGATGAACATCACCGTCGCGGAGGTGACCGCCACCGCCGAGCGGTTCGTGGGGACCATCTCGCAGATCCCGCCCATGGTGTCGGCACGCAAGGTGGCCGGCCGACGGCTCTACGATCTTGCCCGTGAGGGCGCCGATATCGAACGGGAGGCCAGGCCGGTGACGATCCACGAGCTGGTGATCACCGACTTCGCCCCGGGCCCGTATCCCGAGGTCTCCTTCAAGGTGCGCTGCTCCAGCGGCACCTACGTGCGCACCCTCGCCGACGACATCGCCGCTTCCCTGGGCGGCCGGGCCCACCTCACCGCACTGCGCCGCACCGCCAACGGCAGCCTCCGGGTCGAAGACGCCCACACCGTCGAGGAAGTGGCCGGTCACTCCGCTGCCGGCACGCTGGGCGACATCATCCTCACTCCGGCCCAGGGTCTCCCCGACGTCCCCTCGGTGGTCCTCAGCGACGACGCCGCCCGGGCGGTACGCAACGGGGTGGCCATGCAGCGCAGCGCCCTGGGGGCCTCCGCACCCGCCGAGGGTCCGGTGCGGCTGGTGACCGGGGACGGCGAGCTGGTGGCGGTACACCGCATCGACGGCGGCCGCAGCCGGCCCGAGGCGGTGTTGGGGTGAGGATCCTCGAGGGAGACCATCAGCTCTGGCCGCTGCCCGACAGGCCCGCAGGTGTCACCATCGGTGTCTACGACGGGGTCCACCGCGGGCACCAGCACGTGATCTCGGCGCTGGGGGAGCGCTGCCACGACGCCGGGTACATCCTCTCCGTGGTCACCTTCCGCCGCCATCCCGCCGAGGTCCTCGCCCCGGACCGGGTGCCCCCGCTGCTCACCACTCTCGACCAGAAGCTGGAGCTGTTCGAGGACCTCGGCGTCCAGCAGGTGGGCCTCCTCGACTTCGACGACGACCTGCGCACCATGGAGGCGGATCGTTTCGTCACCGAGGTGCTGGTCGAGGCCCTGGCCGTGGCAGAGGTGTCGGTGGGCGACGACTTCCGCTTCGGTCACCGCCAGCGCGGCGACGTGTCCCTGCTCACCGACATGGGGAGGGCCGGCGGGTTCCACGTGCTCCCGGTGCCGCTTCTGGGCGGTTCACATCCCTTCCGGTCCACCACGATCCGCGAGGCCCTGGCCGCCGGTGACCTCGACACCGCCTCCCGCGCCCTGGGGCGCCGCTTCGAGCTGCGCGGCACCGTTGTCGAGGGCGACCGCCGCGGCACCGCGATCGGGTTCCCCACCGCCAACCTCTCGCTCGCCGACCACCAGGCGGTCCCCGGCCGCGGCGTCTACGCGGTGCGGGCCGGGGTGGGGGAGGGGTACCACCCCGGGGTGGCCAACGTCGGTGTCCGTCCCACCTTCAACGGCACCGACGAGGTGGTGGAGGTCCACCTCCTCGCCGGCGGCCGCGACCTCTACGGCCAGGAGCTCCGCGTCGAGTTCGTGCAGCGCATCCGCGAGGAGAAGTCGTTCTCCGGCGTCGATGCGCTGGTGGCGCAGATAGCCAGGGACGTCGAGACGGCCCGCAACGTACTTGGGTGAAGAGGGGTACTAGGTACTACGTACTAGGTACTAGGTAGGGCTTCCGACGGGTGAGCGCTGCCATCATTAGAGTGCGCCACGCTCTGTTGACCGAGATCCTGCAGGTAGGGCGGCAGGTGGTGGAAGGAGGCACGCGTGATCGATGACGAGCTGGGCCCGATCGACTTTCTGGCGGTGGAGTTCCCCGGCGGGAAGCCGACGCCGGAGGGATTCGACCTGCTGCTCGGTCTCGCCGACCGCGGGGCGATACGCATCCTCGACCTCGAGTTCGTCGCCGTCGGTGAGGACGGCGTCGCCTCGGTGGTTGCTCCCGATGAAGTGCCCGCCGACTTCGACCTGTCCGTCTGGCGGGGGGCGTCCTCGGGACTCCTCGACGGCGCCGACCTGGCCACCCTGGCGAGTGAGATACAGCCGGGCAGCGTCGCCGTGGTGGTGGTGATCGAGAACCGCTGGGTGCTGGGGGTGGTGGATGCGTGGCGGGGGAGCGGCGCCCGGCTCATCGCCGAGGGCGGTCTCCACGCCGACGAGATCGTGGCGGCTCTGGACGCCACCGAGCCGGCCTGACGACCGGAGAGGAGCAGAGATGGGATTGCTGAGCACAGCAGCGAAGGCGGCGGTCTTCTCGTCCGTCCACGGGAGGGTCCAGCGACGCCAGCAGGAGCGGTGGGCGGCGCAGGACCAGGCTCGACAGGCAGATTCAGTGGCCGCCGAGGCGCCGGCGGCATCCCTCCCGCCGGCTGTCGACGCCATGCAGGCCAAGGTGGATTTGCTCGCCCAACTGGGACAGCTCCGGGATGCCGGCGTCCTCACCGACGACGAGTTCGCCGCCAAGAAGGCCGCCATCCTGGCTTAGCTTTCGTCGGGTCCGATCGAGGCACGGAGGTGGGCTTCGACGGCACGGGGGATGTTGGGGTGGATGCGGTCGTCGCCGATGCGATCCACCATGCCGTCTCGTGCCAGGAGGTCCCGCACCGCGGGCTTGAGATGGGCGATCCACAGGGCGACGTCGGCGTGCTCGCAGAGCTCCAGGACCTCGCTCAGCTTTGCGGAACCCTGCGAGTCGATGAAGTTCACGCCCTCGAAGTCGAGCACGATGCCCTCGATGCCCGGCGTCGACAGGGCCACCTCGCGAACCCGGTCCTCGACGGCGTCGGCGGTGGCGAAGAAGAGGCCACCGTCCAACCGGAGGATGACCAGTCCCGGGATCTCGTCGTCGCCAGGATGTTCGTCGAGTTCCCGGAACGCCGAGGTGGCCGGGTCGCGCCCGAGGAGAGGCATCTTGGGACGCGTCGTCGTCGCGATGAGCCACAGCAACGACAGACCTATGCCGACCATCACCCCGGAGAGCACACCGAAGATGACCGTTCCGGCAACGGCGGCCAGGGCGATCCAGAACTCGAAGCGCTGCACCCGGGCGAGCCGGCGCATCTCGGGCACGTCCATCATCCCGGCGACGACTGCTTCGATGATGAGCGCAGCCAACACCGGCGTCGGCAACTCCGAGAACAGCGGCGCCAGGAACAAGAGGGTGAGCAGCACGATGGCGCCGGATGTCAGCGAGGCGAGGCCGGTGCGTGCCCCGCTGCGGTCGTTGAGCGAGCTCGCCGACAGGCTGGTGGAGACGGGCATGCCTTGGAACAGCCCGGCTCCGGCGTTGGCCATGCCCTGCGCCACGGATTCCTGGTTCACGTCGATCCGGTAGCGATGCCGGGCGGCGAACATCCTCGAATCGCCGGCGGTCTGGGAGAAGCCGATCAGCACCAGCCCGACGGCGGCCAGAGCGATCGTGCCCGGGTGATCGCTCAGTAGCTGAACGTCGGGCATCTGGAGGGTGGGCAGCCCTCGGGGAACGTCGCCAACGAGGGCGACGCCATAGGCGCCCAGATCGAGCACCCAGGACGCCAGCAGCCCGCCCAGCACGAGGACCAGCGCCCCTGGAATCCGCGGGGCAACCCGTCCCAGCCCGAAGATGACGATCAGAGATATCGCGCCGACCGCCAGCGTGGCGCCGTGCGCCTCGCCCAGCGTCCGCAACCACGAACCGAGCTCTCGGATGGCGTTGGAGCCGGAAACCTCGGTGCCGGTGATCTTGGGCAATTCGCCGATGACGACATCGATCGCGGCGCCGAACAGGAAGCCGGTGACCACGGCCCGGGAGAGGAACTGCGCGATCCACCCCATCTTGAGCACCGCCAGCAGGATGAAGAACGCCCCCGACACCAGCGTGATCAAGGCGACGAAGCTGGCGGCGTCGTCGATCGCCCCGATGCCGGCGACGGCAACCGCGCTCGCCGCCACCGCGGCAAGCCCGGAGCTCGGTCCCATCGAGATCTGCCGGCACGTCCCGAAGATCGGGTAGAGGATGGCGCCGGCCGCTGCGGCGTACAGACCGTTCTGCAGAGGAATCCCGGCAATGCCCGCATAACCCAGGTTCTTCGGCACGAGCAGTGCCGCCACGACCACGCCCGCCACCAGATCGCCCCTGAGCCAGCTGCGCTGGTAGTTGCCGAGCCACCCCGCTATCGGTACAAAACGCCACCGCTCCACAAGCCCCAACGATAGTGCCGGCACACGTGAGTTACACGCCCGTAGTTCATCTGTTCCTCCCCCCATCTCTAACCGTCAAGTTGAGGGTTGGAGTCAGAACTGGTGGAGGAGACGCGGTCATCGATCGGTCCAAGTTCATCCTCCCCCGCCGCTTCGGTGGGGGAGGTGGCAGCCCGGAGGCTTTGCGGAGGGC
>CAZOGW010000074.1:0-15394 GCA_964579415.1 uncultured Acidimicrobiaceae bacterium
GGCGCCCTGGTCTCGTGCAACTCGTACCGCAACCCCGAACTCCGCGCCTCGATGGCCCAGACCGTCGACCATATCTCGGATGGAAGGATCATCTTCGGCATCGGCGCCGGGTGGTTCCAGCGGGACTACGACGAGTACGGCTATGACTTCGGCACCCCCGGCTCCCGCCTCGCCGACCTGGCGGCGGCACTCCCCCGTATCGAGGAGCGCTGGGGCAAGGTGAACCCGCCGCCCACCCGCAAGATCCCGGTGATGATCGGAGGCGGCGGCGAGCGCAAGACGCTGCGCATGGTCGCCGAGCACGCCGACATCTGGCACGCCTTCGGCAACCGGGAGACCCTGGCGCACAAGTCGGCGGTGCTGGACCGCTGGTGCGCCGAGGTGGGCCGCGACCCGTCCGAGATCGTGCGCTCCACCGGCGTGCGCCCCACCCATGACGCGGCCGTCGCCGATGCTCTGTACGACCGCGGGTTCCGGCTCTTCACCATCGGCCTCAGCGGGCCGCACTACGACCTGTCGACACTGCCGCAGTGGCTGCGGTGGCGCGACGCCAGGAACGCCTCATGACCGGCGCCGGTGTAGGCCCGGATTTCGGTGACGTGCTTGCCGCCGCCGAGAGGATCGCCGGCCGCGTCCACCGCACCCCGGTGATCACCTCACACCTGCTCGACGAGTGGTGCGAGGCGGCGGTGTTTCTCAAAGCGGAGAACCTGCAGCGGATCGGCGCCTTCAAGATCCGCGGGGCCACCAACGCCGTGTTCTCCCTGTCAGAGGACGAGGCCCGCCTCGGCGTTGCCGGGCACTCCTCCGGCAACCACGCTGCGGCCCTGGCGCTGGCGGCCCGCAGCCGGGGCATCCCGGCGCGCATCGTGATGCCGTCCAACTCGTCGGCGGTGAAGAAGGCGGCGGTGGAGTACTACGGCGGGGTCATCACCGAGTGCGAGCCCACGGTGTTCGCCCGGGCGGAGGCGGTGGCCGAGGTGGTCGCCGCCACCGGCGCCGTCGAGGTCCATCCCTACGACAACGACCGCATCATCGCCGGGGCCGGAACCGCCGCCCTCGAGCTGGTGTCCGAGGTGCCGGACCTGGACGTCGTGGTGGCCCCGGTGGGCGGCGGCGGCCTGCTCTCCGGCACCGCCATCGCCACCCACGGCCTGGCCCCCGCGGTGAGAGTGCTCGGCGCCGAACCCGAGTTGGCCGGCGACGCCGCCGCCTCGCTGGCCAGCGGAACCCGCCAGCCCCCGCTCCCCCCGGTGACCATCGCCGACGGCCTGCGCACCGGGCTCAGCGACCGAACCTTCGGCGTCATCTCCCACCACGTGGAGACGATCGTCACCGTGACCGAGGACGAGATCGTCGCCGCGATGCGGTTCCTGTGGACCCGGACGAAGCTCGTCGTCGAGCCCAGCGCCGCCGTGGCGGTAGCTGCCGTCCGCAAGCACGACCTCGCCGGGACGAGGGTCGGTGTGATCCTCAGCGGAGGCAATGTCGACATCGACGCCCTGCCCTGGTAGCCGGGCTCAGGCGATCCCCCGCTCCCAAACCTCGACCAGGTGCCGGTACTCCGGGCTGTCCTCCACCAAGGTGAGGTGAGTACCGTCGGCGACGATACGGCCACCGTCGACCAGCACCACCCGGTCGGCGCGCTCGGCGCTGCGGAGGCGGTGGGCGATCACGACCGCGGTGCGGCCCGCCAGCAACACCCGCAGCGCACCCTCCACCTCCATCTCCGTCTCCGGGTCCAGGTTGGAAGTCGCCTCGTCGAGGACCACGATGCCGGGGTCGGCGAGGAATGCCCGTCCCAGGGCGACGAGCTGGCGTTCCCCCGCCGAGAACCGGCTCCCCCGCTCCCGCACCTCGGTGTCGAGCCCGCCGGGGAGCCGGTCGAGCCACTCGGTGATCCCCATCGCCCGGCACACGTCCCGGATCTCGGCGTCGGTGGCGTCGGGGCGGGCGTAGCGGAAGTTGTCCCGCAGTGTGGTGTCGAAGAGGAACCCGTCCTGGGGTATCAGCGCCACCGCCCGGGCCCGGGAGGCGAAGCTGATGTCTCTCAGGTCGACGCCGTCGACTGTGACGGCGCCCTCGGCCGGATCGTAGAAGCGCATCAGCAGCTTGGCCACGGTGGACTTGCCGGCACCCGTCTCCCCCACCACCGCCAGGCGCTGGCCCGGGGGCACGTGCAGGTCGAGGTCCTCGATGACGGGTCGGTCCTGGTAGGCGAAGGTGACGCCCTCGAAGCGGACGTCGCCCCGCACCGGTTCCGGCAGCTCGCCCGCAGCAGGCCGCTCCACCACCACGGCGCCGGTGTCGAGCAGCTCGAACAGCTTGCGCAGCGCCGCCAGCGCCGCCTGGAGCAGGTTGTAGACGTTGGCCAGGTTGACGATGGGCTCGAAGAACCAGTTGAGGTAGAGCAGGAACGCCACCAGCTCACCGAAGGTGAGCCCTCCGTCGATGACCCGGAGGGTGCCGAAGTAGAGCACGATGCCCATCGCCACGACGCGGAGGAAGGCGACCAGGGGGAAGTACCAGGAGATGGCCCGTGCCGCCGCCATGTTGGCCTGGAAGTAGCGCTCGTTGATGGCCCCGAAGTCGGACGCCTGCCGCGGCTCCTGGGTGAACGCCTGCACCACCCGCACCCCGGTGATGCCTTCCTGGAGGGAGGCCAGCACCCGGCCGATGCTCTCGCGCACCTGCTCGTAGGCCCGGGAGACATGACGCTGGAACACCACGGTGAGGCCCACCAGCACCACCACGACGCCGAGGACCGCCACCGCCAGCGACACGTCGACGAACAGCATGGCGGCGGCGACACCCACCGCGGTGAGCAGGTTGGTGAGCAGCAGCACGGCGCCCTCGTTGGAGAACTCGGTGATCGCTTCGACGTCCGAGGTCATCCGCGACACCAGCACACCGCTGCGGGCCCGGTCGTAGAACGGCATGTCCAACTTGAGGAGGTGGGCGAAGACCTGCGAGCGCAGCGCCCGCAGGAAACTCTCCCCCACCTTGGCGATGGCGAACTGTGAGACGCGGGCCGCCGCGTACTGCAGCAGGACCAGGGCGAGGAAGGTCAACGCCGCCCGGGTGATCGCCGCCTTGTCGCCGGCGGCGACGCCCTCGTCGATGCCCTTGCCGACCACCAGCGGGCCCAGCAGGCGCAGCACGGTGGCGGTCACGGTGACGGCGAGCGCCCCCAGCGCGGGCCACATCAGGTGGCGCCCCATGCGGGCTGCCCGGCGCAGCACCTTCCCCGGCTGGGTGACCCCGTGGTCCCCGGCGTGGTGCATGTACTTCACAGCGCCGCCCCCGTGTCGCTTCGGGCAAGCACCTCGGCATAGCGCGGCACCGTCTCCATCAGCTCGCGGTGGGTGCCGTAGGCGACCACCCGGCCCTCCTCGAGGAGCGCCACCCGGTCCACCAGCGACAGCGTCGAGGTGCGATGGGCCACGATCACCGTGGTGCGTCCCGCCATCACCTGGCGCAGCGCCGCCTGGATCTCGGCCTCCACCACGGCGTCGACCGACGAGGTGGCGTCGTCGAGGATGAGAACCCTCGGGTCACGCAACACGGCACGGGCCAGCGCCACCCGCTGCCGTTGTCCTCCGGAGAGGGTGTAGCCCCGCTCGCCGACGATGGTGTCGTAGCCGTCGTCGAGGGCGCAGATGAAGTCGTGGGCGCGGGCGAGCCGGGCGGCGGCCCTCACCTGGTCGTCGCTCGCCTCGGGAGCGCCCAGGGCGATGTTGTCCCGCACCGATGCCGAGAACAGGTAGGACTCCTGGAACACCACGGCCACCTCGCCGCGCAGGTCGTCGAGGCCGACCCGGCGCACATCGACGCCGTCGAGGACCACCGCCCCGGCGGCGACGTCGTGGAACCGCGGGATGAGGTGAGCCAGGGTGGTCTTTCCCGCCCCGGTGGCGCCCACCAGCGCCACCGACTCGCCACCGGGCACCACCAGGTCGACGCCGTCGAGCACCGTTGACCCGCCCGGGTAGCCGAAACGGACGCCGCGCATCTCCACCCGGCCCGGGCCGTCGGGGAGGCGCACCGGGTCGGGCGGGTCGGCCGGATCGGGGGCGGTGGCGAGGAGGCGCCGCACCCGGGTCGCCGCCGCCGCCGACCGGGGCAGGCTGGCGAAGAACCATCCGGTCATGCGGATCGGCAGCACCAGCACCGCCAGGTACTCGGTGAAGGCGACGAAATCACCCAGCGTGATGACACCGTCCACCACACGGAACCCGCCCAGCCAGAGCACGGCAACCGATCCCATCGCCGGCAACAGCTCGAAGAGCGGCCCGAAAGTGGAGCTGCGCCGGGCCAGATCGACGGTGCGGTCGTAGATGCGGTCGGCGGCGTGGTCGAGCCGGCCCTGTTCCTGGGCCTCCTGGCCGTAGGCCTTGACCACCTGGATGCCGGCCACCGCCTCCTCCACCACCTGGCTGAGGTCGGCGAGACGCTCCTGCACCTGGAACGACACCGCGATCACCTTGCGGGCGTAGAGGACCGAGGCGATCAGCAGCGCCGGGATGATCAGCGAGGCCACCGCCCCCAGCACCGGGTCGATGAGCACCAGCACCACGGTCACCGCGATGAACATGCCCAGGTTGGCCAGGGTGATGGGGAGCATGGCGAAGATGAGCCGCACCTGGGAGAGGTCTGACGACGCCCGCGCCATGAGCTGGCCCGTCGGCGTCTCGTCGTGGAAGCTGAACCCGAGCCGCTGCAGGTGGGAGAACATGCTGTTGCGCAGGTCGGCCTCGGCACCGTAGGAGAGGCGGAAGCCGTAATAACGTCGAGCGCCGATGGTCACCGCCTGGACCAGACCGGCGGTGAGGAGCAGCCCCACCAGCACGCCGAGCATGTCGACGTCGCCGCCCCGGACCGCACCGTCGACGATGAGCTTCACCAGGTAGGGGATGGCGATCACCGATGCCATCCACACCACGGCGGCGCCGATGGAGCGCACCGAATCGGCCGGGTACTGCCGCAGCGTCTGCGCCAGCAGGCTCAACCCGGCCCGGACGTCGCCGGGGCGCGCTTGTTCTTCGAGGGAGGCGCCGGTCATTCCCGGCAGGCTAGAGAAGCGGTGCGACAGTTCTGACCGTGACGCCTATGCCCTGCTAACCGCTGCCCCCTTCCTACACTCGCAGCGATGCCGAGCCGCACCCCGATCCTTCTCGCCGGGCTGCTGGCGCTGTCCCTGGTGGCGTCGGCCTGTGACCTGGTGACCACCGGCGCCCCCGAGGCCTCCGAACCTCCGGCGTCGCTGACCACCCTCCCCCCGCTCCAGGCGCCGACCGAGACCACCGGCGCCGCCACCACGGTCCCCCCCACCACGACCACGACGCTGCCACCCGGCGGCGTCGGCGCCCCCCACGGCACCGTGGACGGGCTCACCATGTTCCGCGGCAACCCCACCCGCACCTGGTACGGCACCGGACCGATACCGACGGAGATGGACGTACTGTGGCGATTCCCCGATGCGGCCATGTGCGGCAACTCCCCGGTGGGCGGGGAGAACATCACCTGGTGCGGCAGCGGCTGGACCGGACAGCCGGTGGTGTGGGAGCGTGACGACGGCGTCACCGAGGTCATCTTCGGCGCCTACGACAAGGCGATCCACTTCGTCGACGCCGACACCGGCGAGCGCACCCGGCCCGACTTTCCCATGGGCGACATCATCAAGGGCTCGGTGACCCTCGACCCCGACGGCTACCCGCTGGTGTATTCGGGGTCGCGCGACCCTCGCTTCAAGATCATCGCCATCGACGGCGACGAGCCGGTGGAGGTGTGGGGGCTCGAAGCCGACGGCGTCAACGGGATGTGGAACAACGACTGGGACTCCAACCCGGTGGTCGTCGACGACATGCTCTACCAGGGTGGGGAGAACTCGTGGTGGTACGCCATCAAGCTCAATCGGGGCTACGACGCCGACGGGCGGGTCACCGTCGATCCCGAGGTGGTCTTCGACATGCCGGCGTTCACCGACGAACTGGTCTCGGCGGTGGGACGGCAGCAGTCGGTGGAGAGCTCCACCGCGGTGTTCGAGGACCGTGCCTACTTCTCCAACTCGGCGGGCCGCATCGTCGGCGTCGACGTGTCCGGGCTTCCCGGCGGGGATGCCGAGGTGGTGTTCGACTACTGGGTGGGCGACGACGTCGATGCCACCATCGTGATCGACTCCGCCGGCGATCTCTACGTGGCGGCCGAGGTGGATCTGCAGACGTCCCGTGCCGGCGAGGTGGGTCAGCTCGTCAAGCTCGATCCCGACAACCCCGACGACCCGGTGGTGTGGGGTGTCGAGGTCCCGGCGCGCGGGGGCGCCGCCGGCGGGCTGTGGGCCACCCCGGCGCTCCACGGCGACATCCTCTACGCCGCCACCAACCCCGGCGAGCTCCTCGCGGTGGACACCGCCTCCGGCGAGGTGGTGTGGCGGGACGAGGTCGGCGCCCACGCCTGGTCGTCACCTGTCGTCGCCGACGACCGGCTGGTGATCGCCATCAACTGCGAGACGGTCCCGTCGCTGCGTGTCTACGACATCTCCGACGCCCGCGACCCGGAGCGCGTCTCCGATACGCCGGTGAGCGCGGGCTGTATCGAGTCGACGCCGGCGCTGTGGAACGGAAGGCTTTTCGTCGGCTCACGCGACGGCTTCTTCTACGCCGTCGGGGAGCGCTGACCGCGGCGTGGCGGCCGCCGCCGCGCCCAGACCCATCCGCCTGGCGCTCCTGGTGCCGGGTATCGCCCTCGCCGCCATCTCGCTGCTCGGCTTCTTCGGGGAGTGGTTCTGGCCGTTCGACCTGCTGGCCAGTTTCCGCCTCCAGTACTTCGTGGCTCTGGCGGTGCTCGCCGCCGGCCTCGTCCTCGCCGGGGAGCGACGCTGGGCTCTGGCCCTGGGCGCCGTCGCCATGGCCAACGGCGCCCTCATCCTGCCGCTGTACGTGGGCTCTCCGGCACCTCCCGCCGGCGACGAGCGACTCCAGATCGTCAGCTTCAACATCCAGCTCTCCCATCCACGCCGGCAGCTCGGCTGGATCATGGAGGACGACCCGGACCTGGTGTTGCTGTTCGAGTCGTCTCGCCTCGCCGAGGAGGCCCTCACCGACCTGGTGGACGGCTACGTCGTCCTCAGCGGGATCCGGGCCGACCGCAACTACGGGCTCACCGTGCTCGCCCGCCAGGATCTTGTCGACGCCGGACTGGTGCTGGTCAACGTGGCCAACCCCGGCTCGGAGGACTCGGTTCGCCTCAACGTGCCCTTCGGCGACGGGTCCATCTCCGTGTTCGGCATCCACCCGCCCAGCCCCAGCAACCCGTTCCGCACCCCGCACCGGGACCAGTTCCTCGAGCGGGCGGGAAGGGCGGTGGCCGACGTCGAGGGACCGGTGGTGGTGGTCGGCGACTTCAACGCCACGCCGTGGAGCCACGGCTTCCGCCTGCTCTCCAACACCTCGGGCCTGAAGAACTCGCAGGTGGGGTTCGGCTACGGCGGTACCTGGCCGGCGTCCCTCCCCGCCCTGCTGCGCATCCCCCTCGACCACCTGCTCCACAGCGACCACCTCACCACCGTCTCCCGCGAAGTAGGCCCCGAACTAAGCAGCGACCATCTGCCCATTCGGGTGACGTTGGCGCGCTCCGAATAAGGCTGCGCCGCCGGACGGGTACTTGGTACTTGGTATTTGGTAGGCCGGGATACCAGATACCAAGTACCGAGTACTCCCCCTCGCCGAAAGCCCGTCCAGACCCGGCACAGCCTTACGCGCGCCTTTACGGCCCTTTTATCGCTGGGGAGGCATCCTCCCTCCATGAGCAACAGTAAGACACCTGTACTCTCCGCTACGAAGGTCCCTGGCAGGCGGCGGCGCCCCAAGACGGTGGACGGGCTCCGCACCTGCTCTCATCGAGGCTGCGACACCCAGCTGTCGCGCTACAACCGCAACGGAACGTGCCACGTGCACAGCCCCATCAAGTACCCCCGGGTCCGCGGGCGGGACGTGCCCGCCGTCGAGTCCTGAGACGGCGAACGTAGACCACCGACCCCTGCGATCCGAGGAGACACCGTTGGAACACCCCACCCTGACTGAGGGAAACCCGGTCCACACCGTGCCCGCGAGCCGGGCCCCGGTATGGGACCGGCTCCCTCAGGAGCCGCCCTACGAGCCGGGCGAGCTTCCCATCACCGGCACCATGCCGCAGGTGGGGCATGATCCTTTCCGCCCTGCCCCCGCCGCCGCCGTGGTCACTCCCCGCCGTGGGGCGGGCTGGCTGCAGACCATCGCCGCCGCCGCCATCGGTGGGGCGCTGGTGCTGGTAGGCGTCCAGTTGGTCGGCCCCGACGACAGCGCCGCCAACGCCGACAACGCCTCGGCGGCAACCGTGCAGGCGCCGGTCACCACCCAGCCTCTGGGGGAGGCGCCCGAGCTGGCAGACGTCGCCGACGCCTCCGCCATCGGCCGGGCCGTCATCCCCAGCCTGGTGACGGTGCAGGTCGGCGAAGGGACCGGTGAGTTCAACCCGTTCGCCACCGGATCGGGCGTGGTGCTCGACTCCTCCGGCCATATCGTCACCAACCACCACGTCGTCGCCGACGGCAACACGTTCCGTGTGGTCCTCTCCGACGGTCGGACCAGCTACCCGGCCACCCTGGTGGGGATGGACGCCCTCACCGACCTGGCCGTGCTCAGGATCGGGGCCCCCGACTTGACGCCGATCGCCCTCGGCAGCACCGCGTCGCTCGAGGTTGGCGACCCCGCCATCGCGGTGGGCTCCCCGCTCGGGCTCGAGGGTGGCCCCTCGCTCACCGTCGGCGTCGTCTCCGCCTTCGACCGCAGGGTCCAGCTCTCCGGCGAGGACCAGCTCTTCGGCATGCTGCAAACCGATGCCCCCATCACCCAGGGCTCCAGCGGGGGTGCCCTGGTCGACTCTGCCGGACGGCTGATCGGGATCACCACCGCCGTCGGCGTGTCCGACGTCGGCATCGAGGGCATCGGCTTTGCCACCCCGGTAGAGCTGATGCAGCGGGTCACCGACGAGCTGATCTCCCAGGGCGGGGTATCCCACGCCCTCCTCGGCATCAACGGCACCACCTACTTCAGCGACTCCCAGGACGGGGCCAGCGTCGCCGTGGGCGTCCGGGTCACCTCCGTGGTGCCCGCATCGGGCGCATCGGACGCCGGGATCTCCACCGGAGAGATCATCACAGCGGTACAGGGGGAACCCATCCTGCGGATGGAAGATCTCATCACCACACTGCGTTACATGGGAGCCGGCGACCAGGTCACCATGGACGTGTCGAACGGGTCGTCCACCCGGGTGGTGAACGTGACCCTGGGGGAACGCAACGACTGACTCGGGACGTCGAACATAAGAGGACCAACCACACGGCGCCGGCAACGGCGCCAAAGGACGCAGGGCCAGCAGGATCCCATCCTCCCTCTCTCCCGGGATCCTGAGTCCTGCCAAGCGATGCCCGCCCGGGCTCCCACCGGGCGGGCATCGTGCTTCTTGCGTACTATGTACTACGTACTACGCACTACGTGATTAGCCTCGGGGGAATGTTGCATGACTACACGGAGGTGACGGCCGCCGCCATCGAGCGGGAGACGGCCGCGGCGCTGGCCGCCGCCGACACCCTGGTCGACGCCGCCGCCACTTCCGCCGCCTCGACCTACGACGACGTGCTGGAACCGCTCGAGGACGCTTCGACGCTCAGCGGCGACGCCTTCGGGCTGTGGGCGTTCCTGGGGAAGGTGAGCCCCGACGCCGCCGTGCGGGAAGCCGGCGTCGCCGCCGAGGAGCGCCTCACCAAATGGTCGAGCGACCTGGTGTTCCGCAAGGACCTGTACGACGCGCTGACCCGCTATGCGGCCAGCGACGACGCCGCCGCACTCGGCGGAGAGCGACGCAAGCTGCTCGACGAGTGGGTGCGTGACCTGCGCCGCACCGGTCACGACCTCGATGACGACGCCCAGGAGAGGCTGAAGGAGCTGAAGACCCGTCTCATCGAACTGGAGGTGGCGTTCAACCACAACATCGACGCGGTGGTCGACGGCCTCGAGCTGACGGTCGAGCAACTCGACGGCCTCCCCGCCTCGTACATCGAGGGACTGGAGGAGCGGGACGGCGGAAAACGTTTCGTCTCGCTGGCATACCCCGACTACATCCCCTTCATGGAGCAGGCAACCGACCGGGACCTGCGCCGCCGGCTGCAGTTCCTGTTCTGGAACCGGGCGGCCGTCGAGAACCGGCCACTCATGGAAGAGGCCGTCGCCATCCGTCAGGAGATCGCCGGGATGCTCGGCTACCCCTCCTGGGCGCACTACTCCACCGAGGTGAAGATGGCGGCGGAGCCGGATGCCGTCGACGCCTTATGGGACTCGGTCCTCCCCGGGCTCACCGCCATGGCGCATGGCGAACTCGAGGTGCTCACGGAACTCCTCCGGGAGGACCATCCCGGCGAGCAGGTGATGCCTTGGGACTGGACGTACCTGCACAACAGGCAACTCCGAGACCGGCACGGAGTCGACATCAACCAGGTGGCCCGCTTCTTCCCGCTGGGGCAGACGATCGAGGGGATGTTCGCCATCACCGGCGAGGTGTTCGGCCTGGACTATCGCCGGGTCGAGAACACCGGTGCCTGGCATCCCGACGTGCTCCTCTACGAGATCCGCAACCGGGGCGAGGAGGAGCCGATCGCCTGGTTCTACGCCGACCTCTTCCCCCGCGAGGGCAAGTACGGGCACGCCGCCGCTTTCCCGCTGCGCTACGGGCGCCGCCAACCCGACGGCTCGTACCGCGCGCCGGTGGCCGCCATCGTCGCCAACTTCACCAAGCCGACAGCCACCGCCCCGTCTCTGCTCAAGCACGATGAGGTGGTGACGCTCTTCCACGAGTTCGGCCACATCCTCCACTTCTGCCTCACCACCGTCGACACCTACCGGTTCTCCGGGTACGACGCCGAATGGGACTTCGTCGAGGCGCCGTCGCAGATCATGGAGAACTGGGTGTGGGACGCCGGCGTACTGCGCCGCTTCGCTCGTGACTACGAGACGGCCGAGCCGATCCCCGAGGATCTGGTCGACCGGCTGGTGGCCGCCCGCGACCTCAACGCCGGGCTACACAACGTCCGCCAGATCTTCCTGGGCAAGCTCGACATGGACATGCACCACGACCGGGTCGGCGACAGCCTCGACGAGATATACCGCGATGCCTACGCATACACCCTGCTCCCCTTCCACGAGGGCACCTTCTTTCCGGCGTCGTTCGGTCACCTCATGGGAGGCTACGACGCCGGCTACTACGGCTACATGTGGGCCCACGTCTACGGCGACGACATGTTCTCGGTCTTCGAGGAGGAGGGTGTCCTCGACCCGGAAGTCGGTCGCCGCTACCGCGACGAGGTGCTCGCCACCGGCGGTTCCCGCCCCGCCATCGAACACCTGCGAGCCTTCCTGGGCAGGGAGCCGGACAGCAGGGCGTTCCTGGAGCGCCTCGGTATCGGGTAGCGGCCCGCGCTACAGTCCCCCACGCGCGCTTGATCCACGGGAGGAACCAATGCGACGGCGGCTGTCCCTGATCACCCTTGCTCTGCTGCTCGTGCCCCTGGCCGGCCCTGCGGGCGCGGCCGGCGCCCAGGACCTGCCCCCGGGCGACTACGAGAACGTGGACTACTTCGGCACACTGCCCGACACGTCGGGCGCGGTGTCGATCAACTTCCTCGACTACAGCGGGCGCGACGTCATGGTGGTGAGCGGTACGTTCGGTCTCAAGACCTACGACCTCACCAACCCCGTCGCACCCGTCTTCCTCGACCACTTCACCGACGCCGAGTTGCGTCTCCCCGGCGACACCAGCACCACGGGACGTACCTTCTGGCAGAACGAGGACATCGACGTCGACCACAGGCGCAAGCTGGCGTTCATGGCACGCGATCCTCGCGCCTACAACGGCACCACCGGCAACCCGAACTCGGTGTCCGGGGTCTACATCCTCAGCCTGGTCAACCCGTCGAACATCCAGTTGGTGCATTTCGAGCAGATCCCCACCGGCCACACCTCGACATGCGTCAACGATTGCGACTTCCTGTGGACCGGCGGCCCGGCGAGCAGTACGGCGCAGTCGGGCGACTGGCCCGGGGGCCGGCCCATCTTCGTGACCGACGTACGCGACCTGGACAACATCGTGACCTCGCCGATCCCGATCGACCTGGGCCGCTCCGACGGCGTGACCGCCTACTCACACGACGTGCAGGTCGACGAGGCGGGGATCGCCTGGGTGTCCGGCTCCGGCGGCGTACGCGGGTACCTCACCTCGGGACGCCACCGCGACCCGGTCACCGGCGTGAAGCGGATGGCCACGCCACTCGACCCGATCCCCTTCGCCGGGGGCGGCATCCAGGAGTCGGCGGCGCCGAGCCGCTTCCTCCACAACGCCATCAGGCCCATCGACCAGCAGTACGACACCGGCGACCGGCGCCGCACCTACCGGCCCGACGAGCTGATCTTCGTCACCGAGGAGGCGTTCGGCTCGCCGACCTGTGACGGCGTCGGCGTGTTCGTCATCGCCACACTGAAACAGAGCCAGTTCGGCGGGGGTTGGACCTCCACGCCGGCGGCCCCGTTCCGGCTGGAGACGGTGGGAACGTGGAGCCCCCACGGTCAGGACGGCACCGTGACCGGCGTCAACTGCTCGGCCCACTACTTCGACATGGAAGGCAGCATCGTCGCCTACTCGTGGTACGCCCAGGGAACCCGCTTCCTCGACGTGTCCGACCCGGCCAACCCGATCCAGGTGGGATACTTCCGGCCCAACGGGACGTCGAGCTACGCGCCGTACTTCCACGGCGACTACGTCTACCTGGCCGACATCAACCGCGGCGTCACCATCCTCAGGCTGTCCGAGGGCGGCGAGGCGGCGGCGGCGGCAGGGTTCGAGGTTGCGGCGCCACCGATGTCACAGGCGCACATCGCGGTGTCCCGTGCGCTTGGTGCGGAGTACGAGGCAGACGACATCCTCGGGTGGGCCTGCCCCATCCCGTCCGCATAGGAGCCGGCACCAGTCCGTACCGCATCACCCGGCCGGCGCCCCCCCTCGCCGGCCGGGTGATGCGCCTCCTCTCCGGCTCCGCCTCAGGCGGAACCTGAATAGGTTTCGATGACGCTGCGGCGGTCGAGCTTGCCCGTGGCGAGCCGAGGCAGCGACGCAACCAGCAGCCAGCGGCGCGGGACCTCGGCAGGCCGCAGCACGGCGCCGGCGTGGGCGGCGAGATTCGCCTCGGTGACCGCGCCGTCGGTGGCGACCACGGCGGTGACGATGGCCCCCCACTCGTCATCAGGAGCGCCGAAGACGACGGCGCCGTTGACCCCGGGCACCGACATGAGGGCTGCCTCGACGACGGCGGGATCGACGTTCTCGCCGCCGGTCACCACGACATCGTCGGCCCGGCCGCTGACCACGAGCCGGCCGGCGGCGTCGAACCGGCCCCTGTCGGCGGTGACCAGCGGCCCGGTGCGGGGCCGCTCGTAGGCGTACCCCGGGCTCACCGCAGGCCCGTCCACGGTCACGATGCCGCCGTCCACGGTGACGGAGAGGCCGGCGAGCGGGCGGCCCACCGTTCCCAGGCTCTCCCGCTCCTCGCCCGGGACGACCGTGGCGACCTGGGAGGCCGTCTCGGTCATTCCGTACGTGATCAGCGCGGGGATGCCCATGTCGAGGGCCTGCTCGACGAGCTCGGCGCCGGAGGCGGCGCCGCCGACGAGAACGGCGCGCACCCGCTCCGTGCCGTTGCCCGCTCCCCCGTGGCGGACCATACGGTGCAGCATCGTGGGAACGACGCTGGCAACGGTGACGTCCCCGGCCGCCATGGCGCCGAACACCCGGCCGGCGTGGAAACTCTCATGCAGCACCACCGCCCCGCCGGCCGCGGCCGTCCGCAGCAGCACCATCAGCCCGCCGGCGTGGAACAGCGGCAGCACGGCCAGCCACCGGTCAGCGGGGCCGTTGCCGATGCGCCGCTGGGAGGCGTCCACCGCGGCGGTGACATTGCCCCAGGTGAGCACGACGGGTCGGGGCGTGCCGGTGCTCCCCGAGGTGAGCAGCCAGGTGTGGGCCTCGGCGGCGAAGGCCACTCCGGTGGTGCCCTCAGGCGGGTCGGGAAGGTGGGGTGTGCGTAGCTCCGGGTCGACCGGGACGGCCACGGCGCTGCTGCGCCACACCGCCCACAGCGTGAGCACCGTGGCGAGGTCGCGGCGGGCGGGGATCACGAGGCGCTCCCCGGGGACGAGATCCAGATCCATCGCCCGCGCCGTCACCGCATCGTCCAAGGCGGCGTAGGTCAACTCGGCGCCGCCATCGAGGACCAGGGCGGGGGCCTGCGGGGCGCGGGCGGCGGCTTCGGCTACCGGATCGACGAGAGGGGCGTCATCCATGTGCTCACTACAGTATCGGGCGACCATGGTCTCCGACATCTTCGATCCCAGTGCCTGGGAGCCCGTCGCCGGCTTCGACTTCGAGGACATCACCTACCACCGCGCCCGGGAGGTGGGTGCGGTTCGCATCGCCTTCGACCGGCCCGAGGTGCGCAACGCCTTCCGTCCCGGCACCGTCGACGAGCTCTACCAGGCCCTCGATCACGCCCGGATGACCTCCGACGTCGGCTGTGTGCTCCTCACCGGCAACGGACCCTCACCGAAGGACGGAGGCTGGGCCTTCTGCTCCGGTGGCGACCAGCGCATCCGGGGCGCCGACGGCTACAAATACGCCGGCGGTGAGGGCGATGTCGACCCGGCCCGGCTGGGACGGCTCCACATCCTCGAGGTGCAGCGGCTGATCCGCTTCATGCCCAAGGTGGTGGTCGCCGTGGTCCCCGGCTGGGCGGTCGGCGGCGGGCACAGCCTGCACGTGGTGTGCGACCTGACACTGGCCAGCGCCGAGCACGCCGTGTTCAAGCAGACCGACGCCGACGTGGCCAGCTTCGACGGCGGCTACGGGTCGGCCCTGCTCGCCCGCCAGGTCGGCCAGAAGCGGGCGCGGGAGATCTTCTTCCTGGGACGTGATTACTCCGCCGCCGAGGCGCACGCCATGGGGATGGTCAACGCCGTCGTGCCGCACACCGACCTGGAGGAGGTTGCCCTGGAGTGGGCCGCCGAGATCACCGCCAAGAGCCCCACGGCGCAACGGATGCTCAAGTACGCCTTCAACCTCCCCGACGACGGCCTGGTGGGCCAACAGCTCTTCGCCGGTGAGGCCACCCGGCTCGCCTACGGCACCGACGAGGCCGTCGAGGGCCGCGACGCCTTCCTGGAGAAGCGGCGTCAGGATTACTCGCGGTTCCCGTGGCACTTCTGAGGCGAACCCAGGGTTCCCGACGCCGCTCAGCGACCTCCACAGCCCAAAGTTC
>CAZOGW010000075.1:0-15099 GCA_964579415.1 uncultured Acidimicrobiaceae bacterium
CCCGTCATAGCCGGGGAACCCGTAGGCGATCTCCGAGATCGCCCCCATGTGGGCACTGTGATGATTCCTGCCCGTCAAGAGTGCTGCCCGGGTCGGTGAACACAGCGCCGTCGTATGGAACTGGTTGTAGCGGACCCCGTCGGCGGCGACCCGGTCGAGCGAAGGCGTCGGGATCGGGCCGCCGAACGTGCCCGGTGCGCCGAAACCCACGTCGTCGAGCATCACGACCACGACGTTGGGTGCTCCCACCGGGGGGCGCTGGATCGAGGGACGCTGCGGTGTCGCGTCCGAAGCGAACCGGGCGATCTCGCCCTCGAACGCGGGATCTTCAGCCGGTAACCGCTGCATGCCGTCTCTCCCTCGACCGGTCGCGGACCGGGAACGTCTCGCTTGACGAACCGGCGGAGCCGGAAGCATACTTTTGCGGCAACGTCCCGATATCAGGAGAAGTCGATGCCACTCGGTCCGATCGAAGTGCTCGTGGTGGCATTCCCGGAGGGCCGGTTCACCGGCAGCATCCTCCCCGAACTGGAGCGTCTCGTCGACAACGACACCATCTCCGTCATCGATGGCCTCTTCGTCAGGAAGGACGCTGACGGCGTCACCACCTTCGCCGAGTTCTCCGAGCTGGGGGCCAACGAGGACGCTGCGGCCCTCGCCAATGTGCTCGCCCGCGTCGAGGGTCTTGTCTCGGATGAGGACGTCGAGGCGATGACGAGCAACCTGTCGCCCAACAGCGCGGCGGCGGTCCTCGTCTTCGAGCACACCTGGGCCAAGCCGCTGCGGGATGCCGTGGTCGACGCCGGCGGGGTCCTCGCCGCCAACCTGCGCATCCCCGGCGCCGTGGTCGAGGAGATCCTCGCTACCGTGCCCGACGAAGACTGACACCCCACCAACGAGAGGCAGCGCGATGCGACGACGAATGGGACGACCCGGGCTGGTCGGCACGATGGCCCGCACGGCGGTCATCGCCGGCACCGCCACCGCGGTGGCCGGCGGCGTGCAGGGCCGCCAGCAAGCCAAGGCTCAGGCTGCCGCCAACGAGCAGGCGGCCGACCAGGCGAGCGAAGCCGAGATGGCAGCGATGCAGGCACAGCTCGACGAGCTTCAGGCGCAGCAGGCGGCGCCTGCCCCGGCCGCGCCGGCAGGTGGCGGGGACGACCTGATGGCGCAACTGGAGAACCTCGCCTCGATGCACCAGGCAGGTGTGCTCGACGACGCAGAGTTCGCCGCCGCCAAGGCCCGCCTCCTGTCCGCCTGACCCGCCCCGACGACCCCGTGGCGGAGGCTCTTTCCAGGCCGCTGTTCCGCGACCTGTACCCGGGGGCAGATGAGTGTGTCTACCTGGATGTGGCTGCGGTGGGACTCATCTCGACCCGGGTGCGTGAGGCAATGCTCCAGACGCTGGAGAACCATGAGGGTCTCGGCATCGCAGGGTCGGAACAGCGAGCAGAGACGCTTGCCCTGACGCGCCGGCGAGTGGCGGAACTGATCGGCGGGCACACCGACCGGGTCGCTTTCACCCAGAACACCAGCACCGGGCTCGCCATCGTGGCGAACGGGATCGACTGGGCCGAAGGTGACAACATCCTGGTCCCGGCCGGAGAGTTCCCATCGAACTTCTATCCGTGGACCCAGCTGCGCCGGCGTGGGATCGAATTGCGCGAGGTCCCCATGATCGATGGGCATGCAGACCTGGGGGCGCTGGCCGACCTCGCAGACGAACGAACCCGGCTCCTCAGCATCAGCGCCGTGCAGTATTCGTCGGGATACCGCTACGACCTCGCCGAGATCGGTGCCTACTGCCGTCAAGCCGGCATCCTCTTCGTGGTCGACGCCACCCAGGCCGCCGGGGCGCTCACCATCGATGCCGATCGTGACGGTATCGATGTGCTCGCCGCCAGCGCACACAAGTGGATGCTGGGTCCTCTCGGGATCGGTTTCGTGCATCTGTCGCCGGGCGCCATGGAAGCGCTCAACCCGTCCGTCGTCGGCTGGCTCAGCGTCGATCGCCCCTTCGACTTTGATCACGACCCGATCCTCGCCCCCGACGGCCGCCGCTTCGAGTCGGGCACCGAGAACGCGGTGGGGATCGCCGGCCTGGGAGCGGCCATCGATCTGGTTCTGACCGCCGGCCGCGACGTTGTCGAGAATTGTGTCCTCGATGCCACCGCGGAACTGTCGGCGCTGCTCATCGACCGGGGATGGGAACTGAGGCGCACCCCGGACCGCCGCAACTGGTCGGGGATCCTCATCGCTACGTCCGGCGCCGACGACGCCATGTTCGAGCGGCTTCGCGTAGCCGGTGTGCGCTGTTCCCTGCGGGGAGGGGGCATCCGCTTCTCACCGCACTACTTCACGGACCCGGCGGATCTCCACCGTGTTCACGATCTGGTGGGACGCTGAAACCTTACGAGGGCTTCCCAGCCGACCCCACCGTGGGCAGGGTCGGGAGGACGTCCACGTCGCTGTTGCGGGCGATGAAGGCGGAGAGGGGACCGGGCAGCTCGGCGGCCCTTCCGCCCCAGTCGTAGACGACGACGGTACCGGCGATGAGATCGTGGAGGGCGCGGTGCTCCCGCTGGAAGATGATCATGATGAAGCCGAGCCCGAACAGCAGGGCGCTGAGCGGGAAGACCAGGGTTCTCACGAGTGCGCGGCGGATGGTGAGCGTCGATCCGTCGGCGCAGACGATGCGCACACCGACGAGCCACTTGCCCGGTGTGCGGCCGGCGAGGGCGAGACAGACGAACATGTAGGTGAACGCCCACACCGCGAAGCCGATCACCCAGCCCAGCCCGGAGCGGTTGCCGGTGATGGAGACGTCGAGGATCACCCTGGTCAGCAGGTCGAGGCCGGCCAGACCGAGTGTGAACAGAGCGAACACCAGGCCGATATCGACGATGGCGGCGGCAGCCCGGCCGACGGCCCCGGCGTAGTGGCCGGTCACCTGGAGGCGGGCGGGCATCGTCACAGTTCCCCCTCGACGAGCAATGCCGGGCCCTGGGCCTGCTGCGACGGGTCCCGACGCAGCAGCCGGTCCACCAGCCGGTCGAGGATCACGTCGAGGCCGACGAGCTGGCGGCGGAAGAGGTCGAGTGCCGAGCCGGCCGCCAGGCTGGTGCTCTCGGCGACTATCTCGGGGATACCTGCCCGCCGCACCGCCTCCTCCAGGTCGACACGGGCAATCAGGGCGTCGATGTCGACCCGCTCCAGCAACCGCTCCAGGTCGACCCTTCCCAACACGCGATCCATGTCGACCCGGTCGAGGACGGCGTTGGCGTCGAGCCTCTCCAGCAGGCGGTTCATGTCCACCTTGTCGAGGAAGGCGTTCGGATCCACCCGTTCCAGCAGGCTCCCCACGTCCACCCGGTCGAGGAGGGCATTGGGGTCGACCCGATCCAGCAGCCGGTCGGCGTCAACCCGGTCGAGCAGGGCGTTCGGTTCGACCCGATCGAGCAGGCCGTCCACGTCGATCCGGTCGAGCAGGGCGTCGGGTTCGATCCTGTCCAGCAGCCGATCCACCTCGATCCGGTCGAGGAGGCGGTTGATGTCGATGCGCTCCAGGAGCAGGTCGAGGTCGATGTTGTCGAGGACGACGTCGTCGACGGCGTCCACCACGCGGCCGGTGACGGCGCCCGCCAGGCGGCTCAGGCGCCCCCGGTTCCGCTTGCCGTCGGTGGTGTCGCTGTCAATCATTGTCGTCTCCCCGTGAGCGCGAACAGTACCGCCGAGCCGGCGGCTGGGGAAGCGCCCGCTGACGATGCGATGCCGCCCACCCGATCCGAGAGGTGGCAGAGTTGACAAGGCGCCCGTTGACGGCGCTGGTCCCGCAGCAGCGACTCCGGTCGATCCACCTCAGCCGTCGCCGAGAAGCTGACGCTTGCCGGTCTCGAACTCCTCGTCCGTGATGCTCCCCGCCTGGTGCAGGTTGGCCAGGATCTGCAACTGCTCCGCCCGGCTCTTGGAGGTGTCGGCCCCGGGAGACTTGGCACGGTCGAGGCGGGCGTTGATCATCGCCTCACGCGCCTCGGCGATGAGTCGCTTCAGGCGGGTGGGGTCGGGGACGTTGGAGAGGGCGGTCCGGCCCGAGCTACCCGCCGACTCCACCAGCAGGTCGCCGGACCCGGTGAGGCGCTGCAGGGCCGACTGCTGGAAGGCGATGTCGTGGATGCGGTCCACCGGCAGCTCCCAGCCCTTCTTTGAGAGCAGACCGCTGCGGTACACCAGGCGGCGGCTCGTCAGTATCAGCCGTGTGGTGAGCCAGCCGGTGACCCCCTTGAAGGAAGCGATCGCCCACCCGGCGAGCAGCAGCAGGAACACCCATCCGGGCGGGCGCCACCAGAACAGGAACGCGAGCAGCGCCGCCAGAGCGATCACCGTGAAGAGGATCTCCTTGAACAGCGCGATCCAGTGAAGCCTGGACTCGAAGATGACGTCCTCGTCCTCGGACAGCGACATACCTGATACGGCCATTGCGCAACGATAACCGAATGCACCCGCCGACCCCGGATGGACGCCGGTGCGTATCGTGGTGAACCCTGTTCCGAGGCGCCCGAGAGAGGGCCTCAGAACGACCAGAAGACGGGGACCAGGAACACGGCGGCGACCCCGAAGATCAGCAGCAGGGGTAGGCCCAGCTTCCAGTAGTCGCCGAACCGGTACCCGGCGGGCTGCATCACCATCAGGTTGGCCGGGGTCGCCACCGGTGTCAGGAATGCGGCTGCGGCGGCCACGGTGATGCTCATCAGGACCGGGCGTGGCGAGACCCCCAGTTCGGTGGCCGCCGCCACCGCGATCGGGATGACGATGAGCGCCGTCGCCATGTTGGAGATGAGCTGGCCGAAGACGGCGGTGACGACGAACAGGCCGAGGAGCAGGGCGTGGGGCCCCATGTCGCCGACGACGCCGATCAGCCCGTCGGCGATCATCTCGGCGGCGCCGGTGTCGGTGACCGCCTGCGAGATGGGGATCATGGCGGCGACCAGCACCACCGTGGTCCATGAGATCGACCGGTAAGCCTGCTGCAGCCGCACCACCCCGGTCAGGATCATCGCACCCGCCGCCAGCAGCGCAGCCACCGCCGCCGGGACTGCGTTGGTGGCGAGGAGGACCACCATCACACCGAGGATGGCGAGGGATGTCTTCGCCCCCAGACCGAGCGGGATCGCCTGGCGACGCAGGTCGGACGGCGCGTCGACCACGAGGACCGAGTCGAGGTTGTCCTTGTCGTCGAGGTCGGCCCAGGTGCCCTGGATGAGCAGGACGTCGCCGGGTTCGAGGACTGTGGTCCCCGACATCATGCCGATGCCGCCGCGCTGCACCGCCAGGACGACGAGATCGCCGCTGCTGGTGACCATACCGGGGAACACCTTCCCACCCACCAGTTCAGAGCGTGGCGGCACCACCAACTCGGCGACGCCGATCTGCTTGTTGATGAGGGCGCCACCGGTCTTGCCGGGGAGCCGGGTCAGTCCCAGTTCCGAGGCGAAGCGCGCCACCGCCTCGGGCTCCCCCCGCACCGTGACCACGAAGCCCTCGTCGAGAGGCTCGTCCCAGGCGTGGACGACGCCGCGCCGGCCCTGGGTGGCGACCACCCGGACATCCTGGTGGGCCGGGATCTGGTGCGGGGCGCGACCCACCAGTGACGAGCCGGGGTTGACCTCGAGGCGCTCGACCCAGTCATCGAGGGAGTACTGCTCGTAGAGGGTGCGAGCGTGGCCGCTGAGGTCGGGAGTGATCGACTCCGGCCTGCGGTCGGGGAGGAGCTTGGGGCCGAGGAAGGCGGTAACCGCCACCGACGCCAGCAGGACGGGGACGCCGACCAGGGCGAACTCGAAGTAGTTGAACCCGGCCTCCCCGGCCTCGACGGCGGCATCCACCACCAGGATGTGCACCGGGGTGCCGGTGAGGGCCAGCAGAGATCCGGCGTGAGCCCCGAACGCCAGCGGGAGCAGCAGCCGTGACGGTGGGCTGCCGATGCGGACGGCGACCACGACGGCCATCGGCAGGAGGGCGGCCACCGCCCCGTTCACCGAGATGACGGCGGTGACCACACCCACCAGCAGCATCATCAGGATCACCAACCGTCGCCGGTCGTCGCCGGCCCGCGCCATTATCCACTGGCCCGCCCAGGTGGTGACGCCGCTGGAGTCGATGCCCTCGCTGACGACGAACAGCGCCGCGATGTAGATGACCGTGAGGTCGCCGAACCCCGACAGAGACTGGGGGACGGTGAGGACGCCGGTGGCGGCGAGGAAGAGGGCGGCGCCCAGCGCCACCACCTCGACGGGGAACTTGTTCCAGACGAACAGGACCACGAGGAGCCCGAGCACGGCGAAGACGATGGCGGCGTCGCTCATGGGATGTCGCCCCGTTCCTCCGTGCTAACCACGGCCTCGGGAGCTACGTCAGGAGACACGGGTCATGTCGCCACCGGGTAGCCCGGTCCGAGCGGTATGCCCAGGGCGAACCAGATCACGAAGAGCAGGATCCAGACGACGGTGATGGCTACCGCATACGGGATCATCAGCGAGATCACCGTCCCCAGGCCGGCATCCTTCTTGTAGCGCTGCGCCACGGTGACGATGAACGGCAGGTACACCATCAGTGGCGTCAGCACGTTGACCGGCGAGTCTCCGATCCGGTAGGCGGCGAGCAGGGTCTGCGGTGCGACGTCCAGCCTGATGAAGATGGGGATGAACACCGGGGCGAAGATCGCCCACTTCGGCACCACCCCGGGGAGTATGAAGTCGAGCAGGATGATCACCAGGATGAAGGCGACGAGGAGCGGCAGCGGCCCGAACGGCGCCGCCTCCAGGATGTGCGCCATCTCGATGGCGGCCACCCGGGGCATGTTGGTGTAGTTGAAGTAGGCGATGAACTGGGAGATCATCAGCAGCATGAACACCAGACCCGACAGGCCGGCGAAGGTCTTGGTGACACCGGTGATGACGTCGTTGCTTCCCGACATCGACTTGGCGCCCTTGCCGTAACAGATGCCGCACACCAGGAAGATCAGCGTGATCAGGAAGATCAGGCTGTCCATCAGCGGTGTGGTCCCGATGAGGGCTCCTGTCTCCGGGTGGCGCAGCGGCCCCCAGCCGGGCACGGTGAGGAACCCGATGATCACCACCATGGCGATGAGCCCGTACAAGGCGTAGCGCAGCCCCTTGGCCTCGGCCGCCTCGTCCACGGCATCATCCTGGCCGTAATCCAGGCTGGCCTCGGAGACGTCGTAGGGGCCCAGCCTCGGTTCCACCATCCTCACGGTGACGAACCAGGCGACGGCGGCGATGACGAAGCTGGAGACGACCGAGAAGTAGAAGTTGGCCACCACCGTCACCGGCTCGCCGCCGGCGAGGGCGATGGCCTCGTTGCTGATCTCGGTGATCATGCTGTCGACCGGCGTGATGAGGATGTTGACGGCGAAGATGGCACCGACGCCGGCGAACGCCGCCGCCATACCGGCGAGCGGGTGTCTACCCAATGTCATGAAGGCCGCCGCCGACAGCGGGATCAGGATCAGGTACCCGGCGTCGGAGGCGATCGACGACAGCACACCGATGAAGATGAGGATGAAGGCGATCAGGCCACGGGGAGCGACTTTGACCAGTCTGCGAATCAGCGCGCCCATCATCCCGGCGTGTTCGGCGACGCCGACGCCCAGCATGGCGACGAACACGACCGCCACCACGGCGAACCCGGCGAAGTTGTTGACGAAAGACGTGAAGATGAAGCGGAGGCCGTCGACGGTGAGCAAGCTCTCCACCGGGATGGTCTCGGTGACGATCTCGTACTGGGGGTCGTAGTCGGGTTCGCTCGGCGCCAGCGGGTACTGGGTGTCTGTGCCGCCGAGGCCGCCGTGTTCGTCGACCACTTCCTCGGTGGGAACAGGTACCGCGATCTCCTCGGTGGAGCTGACGTCGAACAGGTAGAGGACGTGGCTGAGGATCATGACGGCGATGATCAGGTAGAGGAACATCAGCACCGGGTGGGGCACCTTGTTCCCCACCCGCTCGATGCCGTCGAGGAGGCGGTCCATGAACGACCTGTCGGGGGCGGGGGCTGTCTGGGCAGTCATGTCTGTCGGTCTCCTCTACGGGCGCGTCTTGGAGAACTGCAGCAGGAATTCGATGAGCAACCTGGCCCCGAAGCCGGTACACCCGGCCGGTCTCCACGAGGAGTCGGCGGGGTTCTGGGCGGTGCCGGCGATGTCGATGTGCGCCCAGGGCAGCCCGGCGACGAACTCCTCCAGGAACAGGGCGGCGGTGATGGAGCCGGCATTGGGGCCGCCCATGTTGGCGATGTCGGCCACCGGAGAGTTGAGCTCCGCCCGGTAGCGTCGCGCCAGGGGCAGTTCCCACAGGGGCTCGTCGGTGACTTCCGCCGCCGCGGTGAGCTGACCGATGAGGGCGGCGTCGTTGCCGAGGACTCCGGCGATCTCGGCCCCGAAGGTGCGCAGGCACGCCCCGGTGAGGGTGGCGATGTCGACGATGGCGTCGTGCGGCTCCTCGGTGGCGAGGACCAGAGCGTCCGCCATGACCAGCCGGCCCTCGGCGTCCGTGTTGAGCACCTCGATCGACTTGCCGCCGCGGGCGACCAGCACGTCACCCATCGCCATCGCCGACCCGGAGGGGACGTTGTCGGTGCACATCAGGTAGCCGGTGACCGCAGTGGTGCAGCCGAGAGCGGGGAGGGCGGCTACTGCTGCCAGGACGGCGCCGGCGCCGGACATGTCGTTCTTCATGGTGGCGTGGACGGCGTCACCCGGCTTGATGGCGAGGCCGCCGGCGTCGTACGTGATCCCCTTACCGACCAGGGCGACACGGCCCGTCGGCTCGACCGGGTCGCCGGCGGCATCTCGGGGCTGATACGTGAGCTTCACCATCCGCGGCTCCTTCACCGAGCCGGCGTTGACACCGAGAAGGCCGCCACAGCCCAACTCGATGAGAGCGTCCTTGTCGAACACCTCGACAGCGAAGCCCCGCTCCTCGCCGAGGGCGACGGCGATCCGTGCCATCTCGACGGCGTCGAGCAGCGCCGGTGGCGTGTTGGCCAGGTCACGGGCGAGCACGGTGGCGGCGGCGGTGACCCGCCCCGTCTCCACCCCACGGCGGATGGCATCGGCGCGTTCGGGGTCGGCGGTGAGCACCAGTGCCCGCAACGGCACCGTGGTGGCGCCGCTCTTGAGGGCGTCGTAGCTGTAGCGGGCCAGCAGCACTCCCTCGACGACCGCCTGGGCGGCTTTCTCGGTGGCGACGTTGGGGACCTCGCTCAGCGAGACGGAGATGTCGGCGTGGGTCCTGGCCGCCCTGGCGAGGGCGGCGGCGGCATCCCTGAGTTGGGCCGTGTCGAGTTCATCGGGGTCGCCGACTCCCACCAGGATGGTGGCGGGGGCGCCCCGCTTCAGCACCACGTAGGTCTGGCCCACCTTCCCGGCGAAGCCGGCGTCCTCGAGAAGGTCCCAGTCGAGTTCGAGTTGGCCGGGCAGGTCGCCGCCGGCGACGACAGGTACTCCCACGGCGGTGGCGTCGTCGGGGATGTCGGCGCTGGTCTCGATCCGTGTCGCGGTGGAGTGATCCAGCGCCTGGGTGAGATTCAGGTCCGCTTTCTGGGCGTAGACAGCCATTCTTGCGCCTTTCCTGGCTGGCTCCCGGGGGAGCGCTGATCCGGCCACCGCCGACCCCGGCCCCCCCTGCTGGGGACTCATCTACGCTGCGGATCGCCGGCGGCCCGACTCTACCGCGCGCCGCCCCGACGCCACCGATTTTCCTGATGGAGCTGCGGCGATCCCGACCGCCGCCGCGTCAGTTCGTCGGCGCCGATCCGTGATGGCGGGTGAGCCTGTGGCGTCGACCTGGCCCGCCTCAGGGTTCACTCAGGATGCGGCGCTTCTCGGCGGCGTATTCGTCGTCGGTGAGGGCGCCCTCCTGGTGGAGGCGCGTCACCAGTTCGAGTTGCTCGGCCCGGCTCGTCCCGTGCCCGGCGCCGGAGACACGGTCGATGCGCCGGTCCTCGAGGGCTTCGCGCGCCTCGTTGATCTTCTGCTTCACCCCTTCCGGGTCGGGCACGTTGCGGAGTGCGTTGCGATCGTCGCCGGCGGCCGACTCGACCAGCAGGTCCCCGGAACCGACGAGGCGCTGCAGCAGCGACTGGCTGAAAGCTACGTCGAGGATCCGATCGACGGGGAGTTCCCAGCCCGCCTTGGAGAGGAGCCCCCGCCGGTAGAGGATGCGACGGTCGGTGATCACCACCTCCGTCGTCAGCCAGTTGGTGACGCCGCGGAAGCAGGTGATCGCCCAGGCGCCCAGGAGAACCCAGTAGAGCCAGGTGGCGGGCTGCCAGGCGAGGAGAAAGAAGAGGAGGACGGCCAGCGCTAGAAGCGTCACCAGGATCTCCCGGAGCAGGCCGATCCAGTGCAGGCGACTCTGATGGAGGACGGACTCTCCCTCGGAGAGTTTCTCGTCGGAACGTGCCATGCCGGCACTGTACACACGCTTCGCCGGCGGGACCGGCTCCCGGAGGCGCAGGAAATCACCCCGGCCGGACTACCCGGGCCGCATCGAACACCCCTCGGGCGCTGGCGATGCGGCCCGGCGTCGCCCGACCTCCGGGAGCTTCACGCCGCCTTCCTGGCGGGAGGCGCCGACGGCTCGGGCCGGGCGAGGACCGGGATGTCGCCGGTCTCGTCCCACCGGCGCCTCCACGAGGCCGACCACCATCGGGGGCGATGCCGGCGCAGCGGTGCGCCGCGGCGGGACAGTTCGGCCTCGCGGTGGCGCTCCTCGATGATGGCCCTGGCCATCGCATACATCATCAGTTCGGGGTACATGGCCTCTTCTCCCTGTCTCGACTGCTGGGACAACCTATCGAAGATAGAGGACAGATACTGTCCGCAAGGGGTGACGATCTCCCCCGGAGGCGTGCCGCTGTCGAGATAGAGGACAGAATGTGTCCGTAGATGACGGCGAGTGTTACCGGCGCGGTGCGCGCCCCTAAAGTCTCGGGCATCCGACAGCGGGAGCGACCATGACCGAAAGGCCTCGTCCCGAGGCGTGGCTCACCGACATGGACGGTGTGCTGGTGAGCGAGGGAGAGTCCATCCCGGGGGCGGCCGACTTCATCCAGCGCCTGGTGGAGAAGGACCGGCCGTTCCTGGTCCTCACCAACAACTCCATCTACACCCAGCGCGACCTGGCGGCACGGCTGGTCCACACCGGCCTCGACATCCCCGAGCACCGCATCTGGACCTCGGCCAACGCCACCGCCCAGTTCCTCGGCGACCAGATGCCGGGAGCGTCGGTGTACGTCATCGGGGAGGCCGGACTCACTACCACGCTGCATGCCGGAGGATTCACCCTCACCAACCGCGACCCCGATTACGTGGTGCTCGGCGAGACCCGCACCTACTCGTTCGAGGCGATCACCGAGGCGATCCGCCTCGTCGAGTCCGGAGCTCGCTTCATCGCCACCAACCCGGACCCCACCGGACCCTCGGCGGAGGGCCCCATCCCCGCCACCGGATCGGTGGCGGCGCTCATCACGCGGGCGACCGGTGTCGAGCCGTATTTCGTCGGCAAGCCCAACCCGATGATGTTCCGTAGCGCCATGAACCAGATCGACGTCCACTCCGAAACGACGGCGATGGTCGGCGATCGCATGGACACCGACATCGTGGCCGGTATGGAGGCCGGGCTCGCCACCTTCCTGGTACTCACCGGTTCCACCAAGCGCAAGCAGGTGTCCCGGTACCCCTTCCGCCCCAGCGTCGTCGTCGACTCGATCGCCGACCTCATCGACCTCGTCTAGCCCGACCGGTCCGCCGCGTCAGCGCGGGTCGCGGAACATCGCCAGGCCGAGCAGAGTCAGCGACACCGCCATCAGCAGGTGCCACAGCCCGTGGGGCTGGAAGAAGCTGTCCGGCTCGCACAGCGGTTGGCCGGTCCTGCCGAGGACGGTGAACGCCGCCCCCACCGCCAACGCTCCCAGTGCCGCCGTCTCCAGCTTCCACTGCCCGCTGATCTTGCGGTACTTCACCAGGCGGACCACGGCCATCACCCCGACGGCGACGGCGAACACCACCGTCGCCGGGATCGCCACGTCGGGGTTGATGGCAACGGCGACGGCGAGGATTCCCGTGCCCACCGCCCAGGGCAGGAAGGCGCGGCGGGACCCGACGGCGAGTAGCAGGGCCACCAGCAGTGCCGTCGAGGCGATGGGAAGGTCATGGACGAACCGGGTCCACGGCCATCCCGGCCCGTGGTAGAGCATGCTGCCCAGGCCGTTGGCCACCAGCAACCCGATGTACGCCCAGGCGAGCGGCTGGTCCCGGCCGGGACGCAGCGTCTGCGCCAGCCACACACCGGCCACCACCAGTCCCAGGCTGGAAAGGCTGTTGATCGGTTGGCCGAAGAAGCCGGCGGTGATCGCCTCGCAGTCCGACGTACCGGGCCGCTCCTCGGCGGCGGCGATGAGCAGCGACGCCAGGGCCGCCGGGCTCACTTGTACAGCGTCTCGATCTCGGACTCGTAGCGGGCGATGACGGCGTTGCGCTTCACCTTGAGGGTGGGCGTCAGCAACCCGTTCTCGATGGTGAAGTCCTCGATCAGCACGGTGAAGCGCCGGATCGACTCGTAACCCTTCACGGCGCCCTGGGTGGTGGTGGCGATCTCGCCCTCCAGCAGTTGGCGGACTTCGGAGTCGTCGGTCACCGTTCCCAGATCCCGCCCGGCGTTGCGCGCCCACTCCTCCAACTCGGATTCGTTGGGCACCACCAGGGCGACGTTGTACGGCTTGTTGTCGCCGTAGACCATGGCGTTGGTGATGAAGCGGGACAGGCCGAGGCGCTCCTCGATCGGTCCGGGGACCACATACTTGCCGTTGGCCAGCTTGTACTGCTCCTTGACCCGGCCCACGATCGACAGGAAACCCTCGCTGTCGAGGCGCCCGATGTCGCCGGTGCGGAACCCGCCGTCGGCGGTGAACACCTTGGCGTCCTCCTCGGGAAGGTTGTGGTACCCCTTCATGACGCAATGGCCGTAGACGACGATCTCCCCGCTGTTGTCGTCGAGGCCGGTACTGGTGTCGATCTCCACCCGCACCCCGGGGATGGCCTGGCCCACGGTGCCGATCTTGCGTGCCCCGGGCCGGTTGGCCGTGACGATGGGCGACGTCTCCGACAAGCCGTAGCCCTCGTAGACCGCGATGCCGAGGGCGTCGATGAATTTGGCGACCTCGGTGGGGATGGCGGCACCGCCGGTGATGGCGTACTCCAGCCTGCCCCCGAACCGCTCGCGGACCTTGGAGAGCACGACCTTGTCCAGCAGCCGGAGGCGAGCGTCGACAAAGGCGCTGCGGCGGCCCTCGGCGGCCAGCGCGGTGCGCTTCTCGGCGGTGGCGATAGCTGCCCCGAAGAGCTTCTTGGCCACCCCGCCCCGGGCGTCGATCTGCTTGTTGACCCCCTCGTAGATGCGCGTGAAGATCGTGGGCACGCTCACCAGCATCGTGGGGCGCACCTCGGCGAGGTTGTCCACGATCTTGGGCACCGACTCGGCGAAGGCGGTGGACAGGCCCAGCGACATCACCATGTGGAGTTCGACGGTCTGGCCGAAGGCGTGGGCCCAGGGGAGGAATGAGAGGGTCCGGGTGTAATCGGGGAGCGGGAACACCTCGGTGACGGCGCTCACGTTGCGGGCGAAGTTGCCGTGGGTGAGAACGACGCCCTTGGGGTTGCCCGTGGTACCCGACGTGTAGACGAAGCCGGCGATGTCGTCGGGGGACACCGGCGCCGGCTCCACCACCGGTCCGTCGGAGGCGATCCAGGTGGCGACGGACTCACCCGGGCCTTCCATCGTCACGACGTGCTGCACCGTCGGGAGCGTGTCGCGGTGGCTCTCGACACCGGCGGCGATCTCGGCGCTGGAGCACACCACGACGGAGGCGCCGCTGTCGGCGATGATGTACGCCCAGTCCTCGGGCCGCTGCGACTCGTACATGGGTACGACGGCGGCGTCGAGCCCGTAGACGGCATAGGCGACGATCGCCCACTCGGGGCGGTTGCCCGAGATGATGGCGACCCGGTCGCCCGCCTTGACACCCAGCCCGGCGAGGCCGGTGCGGGCGCGCTCCACGTCGTGGCGGAAGTCGGCGTACGTGGACCACTGCCAGGTGCCGTCCCGCTTCACGCCATACAGCGGGCGCTCGGCGAACGACGCGGTGGCGTGTTCGAAGATCTCCTGGAGTGTGTTGAAGCGCGCCTGGTAGTCGCTCATGGTTTCCTCGCGGGCTCGGTTGGGCTCCGGTGCCGATGGTAGCGACCGTCCCATGGTTAACGCTGGGAACCGGGGAAGCTACGGCGCCGCCTTCCGTGTCGCGGTAACGTCGCCGCATGGCCACGGACGCCGTCGAGAACCTGGTTCCGCCGCGGGGTGGGCTACTGCCGCCATTCGGAAACGTGTGATTGTCCGGTGATGCGGCCCCTGTTCCACGTCGTGCTCCATGAGCCGGAGATCGCCCCTAACACGGGCAACCTGATGCGGCTCACCGTCAACACCGGGTGCCGGCTCCATCTGGTGCATCCGCTAGGGTTCTCGCTCGACGAGGCGCGGCTGAGGCGGGCCGGGCTCGACTACCGGGAGTATGCCGACGTCGCCCAGCACGATTCGTTCGAGGCTGCCGTCATCGCTCTACCCGGCCGGCGTGTGTTCGCCTACACACCGCGAGGCGAGCAGATCTACACCGACGTTGCCTACCAGCCCGGCGATGTGCTGGTGTTCGGAAAGGAGTCGGTGGGCCTTCCCGACGAGGTCCTCGACCACCCGTCGGTGACCGCCCGCCTCGCCATCCCCATCGCTCCCGGCGGCCGCAGCTACAACCTGGCCAACTCCGCCGCCATAGTCGTCCTGGAAGCCTGGAGGCAGCTCGGCTTCGTCACCCCGTGACGTCTTCCTCTCCCCCGGCGTCGTGACGGGGGGTAGTCTCCGGAGGCCTGCGCGGCGGGTTCTTCGTCTCCCCCCGGGCTTTGACGGGGGGAGTGGGCCCGACGGAGCGCTAGCTGTGATAACCGGGGACGTTGTCCCTGGTGGGGTGGTGTGATGG
>CAZOGW010000076.1:0-14894 GCA_964579415.1 uncultured Acidimicrobiaceae bacterium
TACCTAGTACCTAGTACCTAGTACCTAGTACCTAGTACCTAGTACCTAGTACCTAGTACCTCCCCAGCGATCCTCGTGGGCGGCGAGGCGTTCCAGAACCTGCCGTGCCTGTTCGCGGGCGGCTCTGGTGTCGTCGGTGGCGTCGGCGGCGGAGTCTTCGGTGGTGAAGGCGACAGTGGCGCCGTGCCGCTCCAGATCCCAGAGCACGACCTCTTGAGCGGTGGGTGAGTCGCCGAGGGCGGACGGGGACGCCACCACCACCGTTGCGGCGACGCCTGCGTCGACGACGGCGACCAGCGCGTCGAACCCGGCACCGACCACGTCGTCGGACCGGACCGGGTCCCGGCACAGCGCGACCAGGTCATGGCCGTGGTCGTCGGCCCACCGCCTGATCCGCTCCCCCTGAGCGAACGCAGGCTCGGTACCCACCGCCGCCGGCCTCTCCCGCACATACCCGACAACCCGCATCGATCTCCCTCACGTACGACCTGATACCAAGTACCAAGTACCAAGTACCAAGTACCTGTCCGGCAACGCTACACCGAAGAGTCTCCGCCCCGTAGCAAACACGTGCTTAGTAACCTTCCCGGGTCGCGCCCGAGGAAGGAGCCAGCCCGTGACCATCAGCGCCGAAGACCTTCAGGGCTTCCGAAAGCGCTTCGATGCGATCACCGACAATGTCGAGAGGGTCATCCAGGGCAAGCGCGGCTCCATCGAGCTGCTCACCATCTGCCTGATCTCGGGGGGTCACGCCCTGATCGAGGACGTCCCCGGCGTCGGCAAGACGCTGCTGGCCAAGGCGCTGGCCCGCTCCATCGACTGCTCCTTCTCCCGCGTCCAGTTCACCCCCGACCTGCTGCCCTCGGACGTCACCGGGGTCTCGGTGTGGGACCGGGACCGCAACAACTTCGTCTTCCGCAAGGGCCCCGTCTTCGCCAACGTCGTGCTCGGCGATGAGATCAACCGGGCCAGCCCCAAGACCCAGGCGGCACTGCTCGAGGCGATGGAGGAACGCCAGGTCACCGTCGACGGTACGACCCGGTCGCTGGCGGCCCCGTTCCTGGTGGTGGCCACACAGAACCCCATCGAGCACGAGGGCACCTACCCGCTCCCCGAGGCGCAGCTCGACCGCTTCATGATGCGCCTCGACATGGGCTACCCGAGCCGGGAGAAGGAACTGCAGATGCTCGACGCCCACGGCGACCACCCGGTCTACGACGACCTGCTCCCCGTGGTCAACGCCGACGACGTGCTCTTCATGATGGACGTGGCCCGCCGCATCTACGCCGCCGACATCCTCAAGTCCTACCTGGTCGACCTGGCCGACGCCTCCCGCAACGACCCCGACCTGCTGCTGGGCACCTCGCCGCGGGCGACGCTCAACCTGCTGCGGGCCGCCCGCAGCCATGCCGCCGCCCGGGGCCGGGACTACGTCGCCCCCGACGACGTCAAGACGATGCTGGGTCCGGTGCTCAACCACCGCCTCATCATGCGCCCCGAGGCACAGATGCGCGGCGTCGACATGGCGTCCGTCATCGACGGCCTGGCCCGCACCGTCCCGGTCCCCGGCCTCAAGCCGATCAGCTGATGCCCACCGTCCGGGGCTGGGCAGCTACCGGCGCCGCCGCTGCCCTCGGACTGCTCTGGCTCGGATTCGGCGAGCAGCTCCTCCTCGCCGGCGCCGCCTTCCTCCTGCTGGCGGTGATCTTCGGTGTGGCCTACGTGCGGCGCATCGCCCCCCAGGTCTCGGTTACCCGCCACCTCGTTCCTCACCTGGTCCGCGACGGCGACGTCGCCCTGGTGTCGGTGACCCTGGTGGCGCACCGCCCCCTGTCCCATGCCCACATCCGCGACACCGTGGAGGGCCTGGGCACCGCCGAGTTCGTCGCCGACGTGGTGTCCCCCGACGATCCGCTCACCGGCCGCTACGAGGTGGTTTGCCGGCCCCGGGGCGTCTACCGGGTCGGCCCCACCGACGTCCGCATCCGTGACCCGTTCGGCATGGCCGAGAGCGGCGGGGAGGCGGGCCGGGTCGACCGGCTGGTGGTCTTCCCCGCCATCGACCCGCTGGAAGGGCTCCCCCTGGTGCGCGGCCAGGACCCCAATGTGGCCACCGCCCGCACCCGCTACTCGCAGACCGGGGGCGACGACTTCTTCACCCTGCGCGAGTACCAGCAGGGCGACGACCTGCGCCGCATCCACTGGCCCAGCTCCGCCAAGCGGGACCAGCTCATGATCCGCCAGCTGGAGATGCCGTGGCAGTCGCGGGCACTGGTGGTCATCGACCCTGACACCGCCAGTTACTCCGGCCCGGAGTCGTTCGAGCAGGCGGTGCGGGGAGCTGCGTCGGTGCTGCACCACCTCTTCGGCACCGGCTTCCAACCGACGCTGTGGACGGGCCGGACGACAACGACGCCGGTGACGTCCGCCGAGACGTACGCGCTGGCGATGGAGGAACTGGCGATGGTCATGCCCGACGAGGGGCTCGACCTGCGCAACGCCCTCCCCCGGCTGCGCCGCCGCGGCGTCGCCGGCGGGGCGCTGGTGCTGGTGACGGGCCACGCCGGGGACCGCCACCTGGCGGTGTACCGCAACCTGGGACGGGACTACACCCGCACCATCGTCCTCGCCGTCGGCGAAGAGATGGACTCCACCATGCTCCGCTTCCAGCAGGCGGGAGTGGTCACGGTGGTCGCCCCCCGCGGCACGTCTTGGGGACCGGCCTGGCGTCACGCTCTGGAGAGCTCATGGTCTACCGCTTCACCTCTCTAGCCGGCGCCGCCATCCTGGCGTACGCCTTCTTCGAGCTGGGATCGCTGCTGCGACCCACGGTGGACGGCCCGCCGTGGCAGTTCGTCGTCGTCGCCGCCGCCGTCCTCGGCGCCGTGCTCACCTGGACCGGGCTCACCTACCGGATGCGGCCCATCCTCATCATCGCCCTCAACCTGGTGGTGTTCGTCGTGATCGCATTCCGGGTGGTCACCCCGGAGACGATGTCGCTGGTCCTGGTACCCACCGGCGAGAGCCTGGCGGCGATGGGCGCCGAGCTGTCCCAGGCGCTGGCGGTGATCCGCAACGGCATCGAGCCGGTCATCCCCATCGAGGGCCTGGTGGTGATCCTGGCCGCGGTGATGTGGGCGGTGGGCGGCCTGACCGCCTTCGGCTCGTTCACCGGCCGCCCCGCCCTCATCGTCGTCCCCGGGCTGGTCCTGGTCCTGCAGTTCTCCACCATGGACCGCTCCCCGACGTCCATGGGGGGCATCGCCGTCTTCCTGATGCTGGTCGCCGGCGCCATGGTGGCGGTGGTCACCGACGAGCGTCGCGCCAGCAAGGGACGCATGACCCACCAGTCGGGCTGGTCGCCGGCGCGCCGCTCCGCCCGGGGCCTCACCGGCACCATGGTGGTGCTCACCGTGATCGGGTCGGTGGCGGCCGTGACCGCCCTCGCCAACGCGGTGCCCGTCGACGGGATGGTGCGCTGGCGCGTCTCCACCGGTCTCACCGGGGAGTTCTACGGCTCGGTGTCCTACAACCCCTTCACCGACATAAAGACCTCGCTGGTGGCCCGCTCACAGGTACCGCTGTTCTACGCCCGGGTCACCGGCGACGTCCCCGCCGACCAGGTCTACTTCCGCATGCTCACCCTGGAGACCTACCAAGGCGGGCAGTTCTTCACCGACCGTCCCGAGCTCGACCCGGTGGACGCCAACCGCTGGGAAGACGGTCGCCACGCCTTCGCCGGCCCCACCGGTGACGTGGTGACCGAGATCGTCATCGACCGTCTGCGTATGGATTGGCTCCCCGCCGCCTACACACCGCTCGGCGTCGACGGCGAGGACGGCTTCGTCGGCTCGGTGCGGGTACGCCGCGACGACGGGTCGCTCCGCCTCGACGGCGGGCTCACCTCGCCCGAGCTGTCGTACCAGGTGCGCTCCCGCATCCCCCGCCCCGACCACGACGTGCTCGCCGCCGAGGCCGACGGCTCACTGTCCCCCCTGTTCGAGGCCGCCGCCGACGAGGGACTGGCGGTGCCTTCCCCCGTCGTCGTCGACCCCCGCCCCGAGCCACCCGACGTGGAGCGGTACCTGCAACTCCCCGACAACATCGACCCTGAGGTCCTGGCGCTGGCGCGGCAGCGGGTCCGCGGCCTCACCACCTCCTACGAGATGGGGCTGGTGCTGGAATCGTGGTTCCGGTCTAGCGATTTCCGGTACACCACGGACATCCCTCCCGGCCACGGCGCCCAGGCGCTCTCGGAATGGCTCCTCGACTCCAGCCACGAGTTCTACCGCGCCGGGTACTGCGAGACCTTCGCCACCTCGATGGCGGTGCTGGCGCGGGCGGTGGGCATCCCGTCTCGGGTGGTGCTCGGGTTCACGCCCGGCGAGCCGGCCTCGGAGGATGGCATCGTGGTGGTGCGGGACCGTAATGCCCACGCCTGGGTGGAGCTGTGGATCCCCAGCCAGGGCTGGGTGCGCTTCGACCCCACGCCCCGGCCCGACCGCATCAACCCCTCCACCACGGCGGATCTTGCGGGTACGCTCGGCTTCGACCCGGTGGCGCTGTTCGCCGAGATCCCGGTCCCCCCGCTCACCCCGGTCCCCAACCCCAACATCTTCGAGGGTGACCCGGACATCGGCGTCACCGATGGCGTACCCCCGGTGGGTGGGCCGGGCGACGGCGGCGGCTGGGCGTTGCCGGGGTTCGCGCAGCCGGTGACGGTTGCGATCCTGGCGGCGGCGTTGCTGCTGGCGATCATCCCCGGGATCAAGGGTTGGCGGCGGCGGCGCCGGATGTCCCGGCTGCGCCACGGCGACATCTCCGCCGCCTGGGAGCAGATCGTGGCTCAGCTCACCGACCTCGGCGACCAGCCCGACGCCGCCATGACACCGGCCGAACTGGCCCGGCAGGTCGATCCGGTGATGCAGCCCCTGGCGTCGGTCTACGGCCAGTCGACCTACGGCCCTCCCGGCGCCGCCTCCCCCGCCGCCGTGGCCACCGCCGAAGCCGCCCTCCATCAGACAAGCATGGAGCTCAGCGCCCGATCGTCAAGGACGAGACGGCTGATGGCCCTGTACTCCCTGAGATCGCTGTTCGGAAAATAGGTACTAGGTACTAGGTACTAGGTACTAGGTACTAGGTACTAGGTACTAGGTACTAGAGCTCAGCGCAGGCCATCGGTGAACCCGGGGCTGCTGCGAGAACCGGCAAACCTCGTGCGAAGCGGTACGGACGCCAGACCTAGTACTTAGTACCTAGTACCTAGTACCTCATGTTCCCGTCTCCTCTTCCAGGTCGTCTTCGACCCGGCGGAGGAGCTCGAGGAACTGTTCCCGGTCCAACTCGAACCGGGTCACGTCCTCTTCGACGGTGCGGGCGATCTCGTTGATGGCGACGAAGAAGGCAAGTTGGCCCTGGCGCAGCGCGTCCAGCAGTTCGTCGTCGTCGGAGGCGACACGGAAGATCGACTGGCCGTCCGTGATCAGCGACACCTCGGAGAGGTGGTTGTCCATGTCGGCGGTGCGGCGCAGGTAATCCCACGCCCGGCGCACACGCTGCACCGACATGCCGTTATCGAGCAGGCTCTTCACCACCCGCAACGCCACCAGGTCACGGAACGAGTAGAGGCGGCGGCGCCCCGGGCGTCCGTCTGTCGACTGTACCGATGGCTGCACCAACTCGACCTTGTCCCAGTATCGAAGCTGATGAGCGGTGCAATGGGTGAGCTTCGATGCCTGCTGAGCAGTGAAACCTTCCAACGATCCTCCCTACACGTCCAATAGTCCAGCTCACCGGGGGGAGACGACGGTGCCCTGGCGCTGACGCTCTCTCAAAACCTTACGAAGGGCGGCCACTCTAGCGGTCGCGCTGCCACCTCTGCCTGAGGTTTCCAAACCAATCTCCGACAGGTCGCGCGTGGCCCTTCTCGGGTGACCGCCGGCGCAGGTTCATGGCGATCCAGCCTGCGCTGACCACCATGACCAGGAACCCGGCAAGGGCTACCGCGGTCCAGGTCGTGAAGGAGGTGAGCATCACCACCAACCCGACGAGGAAGCAGAGGGCAGCGACCCGGTTCCAGCGACGGTGCATCGACTCCAGCGTCGTGTTGGCGACCGTCTCCGCCAGTTTGGGGTCTTCCTCATAGAACTGGCGCTCGATCTCTTCGAGAATGCGCTGTTCCCGCTCGTTGAGGGCCATTCCGTCCTCGTCCTTCGGCCTGTCCACCTGAGCCCGAATACCTCGGCCTGGCGCGCATTATACCCGAGCCCCGAATCGCCGCCTCGGGTGAGCGGCAAGAATGGGGGGCATGAGGACTGGCCGGTGACGAGCGAGATCGCGCCCCGCGTGGTGGCCGGGGCGGTGGTGGTGGCCGGACTGGCCACCGCCGCCCATCTCGTCATGGGCGGGCCGCCGCCGGCTGCCGACTCCGCCGCCGTCGCCGCCCTGGGCTGGGTGATCCTGACCCTCATCGCCACCGCCGGGCTCCTGGTGGCACGAGGCCGCTGGAGCCGTTGGCTGTCGGTGGCGCTCAGCGCCGCCTCCGCCGGGGTGGTGGCTGCGACAGAGTCGACGGCATGGGGCTGGGTGGCCCTGGCCGGCGCCCTGGTGGCGCTGGCGGGACTGTCGGGGCGCTGGCTCGACGGCTGGCTCCGACCCCGGCCCTCGGCCACCGGGCCCGACCCGCTGGCCGTGGTCCTGCTCCTGGGCCTGGTGGCGCTGGTGCCGCTGGTGGGGCTGTCGTCGCCGGCGGGTCTCGACACGGCACACGGCGTGCTCGGAGCCGCCGCGGTGCTGCTCGCCTGGGCCTACGGCCGGGCGAAGTTGTGGGGCCTGTGGGGCATCCGCCTCGGCCTGCTCCCGGTGGCGGTCCCCGCCATCCTCGCCTCCCCACCTGCGGGAGCCATAGCCCTCGGCGTCGCCGTGACGGGGTTGGTCGCACTGTCGTGGACCGGCACCGCCCTGCGCTCGGTGCAGCCGCTCATGGACACGCTGCCCGGCCCCCGCCGGGTCACCGCCCGCCGGGATCCCGAAGACCCCATCCTGGAGGACGGACCGTGACCCCACGCGACATCGTCGTGACCTTGGCCGGCTCGCTGGTTATGGCTGCCGCAGGGGGCTGGCTGCTCGCCGGGGCCGCCGGCGCCGTCATCGGCGCCGTGCTCGGCCTGGGACTCGGCGGCGTCGCCCTGGTCGCCGGTGTGCGCCCTCTGGTGGCGGTCTCGCTGGTGGCGGGCATCGCCGCCGGTGCCGTCATCGGCCAGGGCATCGCCCGCGCCCTGTGCCGCCCCGGCACCTGCCCCGCAATCGAGGTGGGCGCCGCAGTGCTCACATCCCTGGGCGCCCTCGTCGGCGTAGGCCTGGTGGTAGCCCTGGTGACGAAGTCGTTCGATGAGCACCGCGAGCAGACTGAGCGCAGGAATCAGCGCTGACCTCGCAGCAAGGGGTACTTGGTACTCCCCGCTACGCCAGGCGCCCGAAAATCAACGACGCGTTGTGGCCGCCAAAGCCGAACGAGTTCGTCATCGCCTTGTCCACCTTGACCTGGCGGGCCTCGTTGGGGACGTAGTCGAGGTCGCAGTCGGGGTCCGGTGTGGTGTAGTTGATGGTCGGCGGCACCACCCCGTCGCGGATCGACAGCAGGCACACCAGCGACTCCAGTGCGCCGGCGCCGCCGAGGAGGTGACCGGTCATCGACTTCGTCGACGAGATCGGCACCTTGTAGGCGGCCTCGCCGTAGACGGTCTTGATCGCCGCCGTCTCGGTGGCGTCATTGGCCTGTGTCGAGGTGCCGTGGGCGTTGATGTAGTCGATGTCTTCGGGACCGAGCCCGGCGTCGTCGAGGGCCGCCTGCATGGCCCGGGCCGCTCCTCCCCCGCCGGGGCGGGGCAGCGTGATGTGGTACCCGTCGGCGGACATGCCGTAGCCGAGGACCTCACCGTACATGTGCGCCCCGCGAGCGAGGGCATGGTCGTAGTCCTCGAGGATCAGCGTCGCCGCCCCCTCACCCATGATGAACCCGTCACGGTCGAGGTCGAAAGGCCGGCTGGCCCCCTCCGGGTCGTCGTTGCGGGTGCTCACTGCCCGTGCCGAGGCGAACCCGGCGGTGGCGAACTCGGTTATCCCGGCCTCCGCCCCTCCGGCGACCATGATGTCGGCGGCGCCGCGGCGGATGATCTCGGCGGCCTCGCCGATGGCGTTGGCCGAGGCGGCGCAGGCGGTGACGGTGCAGGTGTTGGGACCGTACAGGTTGAAGTCGATCGACACCACCCCGGCAGCCATGTTGGAGATGATCTTGGTGATGGCGAGCGGCGACACCCGGCTCGGGCCGCGGTCGCGCAGGATGTCCATCTCCGCCTGGGTGGTGGACAGCCCTCCGATGCCGGAGCCGTAGACCACGCCGGTGCGCAGCGCCTCCGGGTCGTCCGGCTCGTAGGAGATCCCGGCGTCCGCAAGTGCCTGCTTGGTCGACACCCAGAAGAACTGGGCGTTGCGGTCGAGGCGGCGGGCATCCTTGCGCGGCATGTGCGCCTCGATGTCGAATCCGGTGACCTCGGCGGCGAACCGCACCGGGAAGTCGGTGGGATCGAACAGCGTGATCGGGCCCACGCCGGACACACCGGCGAGCGCGCTCTTCCAGAACGTATCGACATCGGGCCCGATCGGGCAGACCGTCCCCCAACCGGTGACGACAACGCGACGACGCGTCACATCGTCTCCTTTCGGCGAGTGAGGTTCAGCCGTTGAGCTTCTTGTCGACGATGTCGATCGCCTCGCCGACCGTGGTGATCGACTCAGCCTCGTCGTCGGGGATCTTGACGTCGAAGTTGTCCTCGAGCGCCATCAGCAGCTCGACGACACCCAGCGAGTCGACCTCGAGGTCTTCCTCGAACCGGGCTGCTGCCGTGATCTTGTCACGCTCCAGGCCCAGCTCGTCGACGAGAAGGTCCGTCAACTTCGACTCGATCTCCGCTCGCTCCATACGGGAGCCTCCTTCACTGTGTTCGGGGTGGGTCACAGGGCCAGGCCGCCGTCCACGACGAGCGTCTGACCGGTGATGTACGACGCCTGGTCCGAGGCAAGATAGCCCACGGCCGAGGCGATCTCCTCTGGCAGGCCGAACCTGCCGAGGGCGATTCTCTGATGGATGTCGGGGTCGTCACCGAGATCGGCGGTGAGTTCGGTGAGGACGAAGCCGGGAGCAACGACGTTCACGGTGATTCCGCGGGAGCCGACCTCCTTGGCCAGCGCCTTGGCGAAACCGATGACCCCCGCCTTGCTGGCGGCGTAGTTGCTCTGGCCGGCGTTACCGACGATGCCCGATACCGAGCTGATGCAGATGACGCGGCCCCAGCGCAACCGCAGCATGCCCCGCACCGCCCGCTTCGAGGTGAGGAAGTTGGCGGTGAGGTTGGTGGCGATGACCTCGTTCCACTTCTCCGGCGACATGCGCACCAGCAGGTCGTCGCGGGTGATGCCGGCGTTGTTGACCAGCACCTCGACGGGCCCCCACCTTTCGGTGACGGTGTCGAAGAGAGCATCGACGTCGGTGGCGGAGCTGACGTCACCTGCGACGGTGAAGGCCTCGCCGCCGGCCTTGCCGATGGCCTCGACGACCTCCTCGGCGGCGTCGGCGTTACGGGCGTAGTTCACCGCCACCCGCATGCCGTCGGAGGCGAGTTGCTCGGCGATGGCGCGGCCGATGCCGCGCGAGGCTCCGGTTACCAGCGCGACTCGGCTCACGCCAGTCCCCGGCGGCGGCGTAGCTCGTCCTGGCGCAGCAGGAGCAACTCGACACCGGTCATGGTCGGCTCGGGGACGGTGATGTCGCTCTCCCCGAGCGGCTCGGTGCGGTCGCCGAAGCGGACGCAGGCGCCGCCCCAGGTCAGCCCGCCGCCGAAGGCGACGAACACGACGATGGAGCCGGCCCGGATGCGACCCGCCTCGATGGCCTCGGTGAGGGCGATGGGTATGGAGGCGGCTGACGTGTTGCCGTAGCCGGCGATGTTGACGAACACCTTCTCCGCCGGCAGCTTCATGCGCCGGGCGGTGGCGTCGATGATGCGGGTGTTGGCCTGGTGCGGGATGAGCAGGTCGACGTCGTCGAGTTCCAGCCCGGCGTCGGTCACCACCTTGGCGGCGGAGCGGCCCATCTCGGTGACGGCGTTGCGGAAGACCTCGGCGCCGTCCATGCGGAGGTGGAACGACTCCGCCAGGTCGTCGAGCGACTCGGTGGCGTACCCGCCCACCGTCAGCGTCGAGGCCAGGCTGCCGTCGGTGCCGAGGTCGATGGCGAGCACGCCGTCGTCGCCCGTCGCCGCCTCCAGCACCACGGCACCGGCGCCGTCACCGAAGAGCACCGCCGTGGAGCGGTCCTCGAGATCGAGCAATGAGCTCAGCTTGTCGACTCCGACGAGGAGCACCTTGGTGGCGACGCCGGTGGCGATCATGCCGTTGGCCAGCGAGAGGCCGTAGACGAACCCGCTGCAGGCGGCGTTGATGTCCAGCGAAGGGGTGCGGTGGAGCCCGAGGCGGGGCTGCACCAGGGCGGCGGACGACGGGATGAGGCGGTCCGGGGTGCAGGTCGCCACGATGAGCAGGTCGATCTCGTCAGGGGACACACCGGCGGCAGCCATGGCCCGGCTGCCGGCGATGGTCGCCATCTCCGACGTCTCGACGTGGCTGATGCGGCGCTCCTTGATGCCGGTGCGCGACGTGATCCACTCGTCGCTGGTGTCCATCAGCGACTCGAGGTCGGTGTTGGTGATGACGGCCGGTGGCGTGTAGCTCCCCCATCCGGTGATGGTGGCCCTCATTCGTCTCCCTTCGGGCGCAACCGGGTCATTCTACGGCTGCCGCCACCGCGGGCACACTTTCCAGCGTGGAGACCACGTGAACGGTCGCTTCGGGGAGGGTGCGGCGCACCAGGCCGGCGGTGACGTCCCCGGGGCCGACGTGGACAAAGGTGTCGATGCCGGCGGCGGCCATGGAGTGCAGGGTCTCCTCGAAACGGACGGCGCCGGTGAGCTGGCGGCGCAAGGCGTCGGCGGCGTCGGTGGCAGGAGCGGCGTCCACGTTGGACCACACCGGGAAGGTGGGCTCGGCGAAGGCCACCCGGTCCACCGCGGTGGCAAGGTCGGCGGCGGCGCTCTCCATGAGCGGCGAGTGGAAGGCGCCGGAGACCTTGAGGGGGATGGCGCGGCGGATGCCGTGGTCGCGGGCGTTGTCGGTGGCCCAGGCGATGTCCTCGGCGCCGCCGGCGACGACGACCTGGCCGGGTGCGTTGAGGTTGGCCACCCACAGCGAGCCACCATCGGAGCGGCGGTCGGCGGCGAATGCCTCGGCGGTCGCGGCATCGGCGCCGATGAGGGCCGCCATGCCGCCACCACCGGCGCGGGCCATCGCCTCACCCCGTGCCGCCACCAGGCTCAGCCCGGTGGTGTAGTCGAAGGCACCGGCGGCGGCGAGAGCGGTGTACTCGCCGAGGGAGTGGCCGGCGGCGCCGGCGGGCGGGGGCGCCGCCGTTGCGAGCGCCTCCCACAGTGCGTAGGACACCGCGTACAGCGCCGGCTGGGCGCGGTCGGTACGGGTCAGTTCGTCCTCGGGGCCCTCCCGGCAGATGTCGCCCAGCGACCAGCCGAGGATGGCATCGGCGGCGTCGGCGAGGAGATCGGGGCGGGCCGCGAAGACGTCGTCGCCCATCCCGACGTGCTGGCTCCCCTGCCCGGGGAAGAGGACTGCGAACGGCATGGGCTCTCAGACCGGCGAGAGGGGATTTGGGTTACAGGAGGCCGTCCCCAGGTACCGAGTACCGAGTACCAAGTACCAAGTACCTCCCCACACGGTGTGAACTCTTGCGCTCAAGATACGTGACCCAGAGCTTTGCGCAGGCCCCGCACCGCCTGCTGTGTGCGGTGGTCGTTCTCCACCAGGGCGAACCGGATGTACCCCTCGCCGGACGGCCCGAAGCCGATCCCGGGGCTGACCGCGACCTTGGCATTCTCCAGCAGGTGGATGGTGAACTCGAGTGAGCCCATCGACGAGAACCGCTCCGGGACCGGGGCCCAGGCGAACATGGTCCCCCGCGGCCTGGGGATGTCCCACCCGATGCGGGCCAGCCCGTCGATGAGGATGTCGCGGCGCCGGGCGTATACCGAGACCACGTCGTCGATGTAGTCGTCACCCTCGTTGAGGGCGACGATGGATGCGATCTGGATGGGCTGGAAGGTGCCGTAGTCCAGGTATGACTTGAGCTGCGCCAGCGCCGAGACCATCTCCGGGTTGCCCACGACGAAGCCGACCCGCCATCCCGCCATGGAGTGGCTCTTCGACAGCGTGTACAGCTCGACACCGACCTCCTTGGCTCCGGGCACCTGGAGCAGCGACGGGGGGTCGTAGCCGTCGAAGGCGATGTCGGCGTAGGCGAAGTCGTGGACCAGCATCACCTCGTACTCGCGGGCGAAGGCCACCAGCTTCTCGAAGAAGGACAGCTCCACGCACTCGGTGGTGGGATTGTGGGGGAACGAGGTGAGGATGACGCGAGGCCGGGGCCAGGAGTTGTGGAAAGCGTCCTCCAGGTAGCCGAAGAAGTCGGTGGACCCGCCGATGGGGACCCGCCGCACCTCGGCCCCGGCGAGGACCGGGGCGTATATGTGGATCGGGTACGACGGCTCGGGTACCAGGGCCACGTCGCCGGGCTGCACCAGGGTCCACATCAGGTGCGATAGGCCCTCCTTGGCCCCGATGGTGGAGATGACCTCCGTCTCCGGATCGAGCTCGACGCCGAAGCGCCTCCGGTAACGATCGGCGACGGCCCTGCGCAGGTTGGGAAGGCCCCGTGAGGCGGAATAGCCATGGTTGCGCGGCGACCGCGCCGCCTCCACCAGCTTGTCCACCACGAAGGGGGCGCTGGCGATATCCGGGTTGCCGAAGCCCAGGTCGACGATGTCCTCACCGGCCCGCCGCGCCTCCGCCTTGAGCGCGTTCACCTGCGCGAACACGTAAGGAGGCAGGTTGTTAATCCTCCGAAAGTCCATGTGCCGCGGAGGCTAGCCGTGCTCTCGCCGAGCGGGTACTTGGTACTTGGTACGACGCGGATACCAAGTACCAAGTACCAAGTACCTCCCGCTTCGCCGAAGGCCTACGCACCCTCTGAGATGCCACCCCCGTGGAGATCATTCTCCCAGTCCGGGTCGACCTCGGGCTCCGCGTCGAGCAGGGCCCGTGCGGCGCGGTACATGCGGTCCAGGTCCTCGGTGGTCTCGCCCTCGCAGACGATGACCAGGGCGGGGAGGTTGGAAGACGCCCGGATGAGGAACCAGCCGTCGTCGAACTCGAAGCGGGCGCCGTTGACCCGGACCATCTCCCGGGGAGCCAGCTCGGCCTCTCCTCTCTCGGCGATCCGCTCCACGACGCCGTACTTGGCGGCGTCGGCGCAGCGGGCCTGCATGGTGGGGCTGGACTCGTAGTGGGGCAGGTCGCCCACCAGGGCGGAGAAGGGACGGCCGGCGGCGTCGACGATGCGGGCGACCCGCAGAGCCGCGTGGACGGCGTCGTCGTAGCCCAGGTAGTCGGCGGCGTCGAAGAAGTGACCGCTGCGCTCCCCGGCGAACTCGGCGCCCAACTCCGCCATCTTCGCTTTGACGTGGGAGTGGCCGGTCATCCACATCACCGGCTCGCCGCCGGCGTCGCGGACGACGTCGTCGACGAGGCGGGAGCACTTGACGTCGTAGACGATGGTGGCGCCGGGGTGACGCTCCAGCACGTCGCCGGCGATGATCGCCAGCGTGCGGTCGGAGAGGACGGTGGCACCGTGCTCGTCGCTGACCCCGAGGCGGTCGCCGTCTCCGTCGATGGCGATGCCGAGGTCGGCGCCTGCCTCCACCACGGCGGCGGCAAGCTGGCGACGACCCTCGACCAGCTCCGGGTCCGGCTCGTGGTTGGGGAAGGACCAGTCCAGCTCGGCGTTGATGGTGCGGACCCGGTGACCGGCCCGGGCGAGGGCGGCGGCGGCCACCACTCCCGACACCGAGTTGGCGCCGTCGACGACGATGTCGAGGCCTCCTGCTACAGCCGGGTTGAGGTCGGCCAGCTTCGCCACGTAGCTTTCGGTGACGGAACGCTCCACGTAGCTGCCGGTCCCGCGGGCGAATTCGCCGGAGAGCACGATACGGTGGAGACGCTCCACCTCCTCGGGGCCCAGTGTGGTGGACGGCGCCAGTGACAGTTTGAAGCCTCCCCACCCGTTGGGGTTGTGGCTGGCGGTGACCGACACGGCGCCGGGAACGCCCAGCTCGTGCTGAGCGAAGTAGACCATCGGGGTGGTGCCCAGTCCGGTGGCAACGACGTGGCGTCCCGTCGACAGCAGGCCCTCCGCCAGGGCGCCGGCCAGCAGCGGGGAGTACGCCCGGCTGTCGTATCCGACGACGACGGCATCGACACCCTCCTCGGCGAGGTAGGTGCCGAAGGCGCGACCGAGGACGCTGGCGGTGAACGGCGTGATGCGGGATGCGTCGAACCCGAACGGAGCGTCCACCAGCCCCCGCAGGTCGTACTCCCGGAAGATGTCCTCGGGTGGCGGCTCGGTGAGCATCGAGAGGGCGTCCCGGCCGCTCCTGGGGAAGTCCACCGCCGGCCATGCCGGCGACGGCTCGATGCTGCGCGGATCCTGCTCGGGCACGGTGGCCTCCGTCTCGTCTCGGTATCCCAAGTTAGTGGAGCCGCCGCGTCGGCGTCCCCAACGCCGTCCCGCCGCATCTGGTCGAGGTGCTTGACAGCGAACGCGTGTTCGTCTACGATATCAGACATGAACGTGAAGGTCTACACATCCGTTCCCCACGGCTACCAGGTGGAGATCGAGACCGTTGACCCGGGTTGGGAAGAAGCCGAACGTGCCC
>CAZOGW010000077.1:0-14835 GCA_964579415.1 uncultured Acidimicrobiaceae bacterium
CAAACGCTGGGTGAACGTCGCCGATCCGCTCGATCCGGTCTGTGCCGACAAGCGTCTCGCCGGTGACTATTCGCCGAACGATGGCGTCGGCGTCGAAGACTTCGTGCAGTGGAATGCCGATTCGCCGAAGGACCCGCATTCGGGTTCGGGCTATCTGCGCCTGCCCGAAGTGCGCGGCCCCGCGCGTGCAGCCATCGATCGCGAACTGTTCCAGCGCATCGCGCCGTTCACGATCGCGCGCGACCTGGTCACGCAGATGGAGGCCGGCGTCGCGGAGGAACGCCATCCCGTACTGATCGAACTGCGCGATCAATGGGAGCCCGGCGGTCCGTCACGCTGCGCCGACACTGTGCGCGACGATGTGGCGAACTGGATCAGGACCGCGATCGGCAAGTCCCGGCCGCGACTGTCCGAGGAAGACGTGGATCTGGAACCGCTCGACAGCTATGTCGCGGCAAGACTGACGCGCACGGAAATCGAACGCATGTCGGCCGAACTGCATCTGGCCTCGGTGTATCGGGTGTTCCGCAATGCCCGCAAGCGCGCCCTGCTCGATCAGTCCATCAATGTGCTCCAGTGCGCCACTGCGCATCGCGGCTACGACTCGTGCGGCCAGGGCATCGCCTGGGCCGTGCTCGATACCGGCATCGATCCGCTGCATCCGCACTTCGGGCCGGGCACCGACAGCTCGAATATCGGCCGGGTCTTCGATTGCCTGGCGCCCGGGCCGATTCGCGAATGGGATCCAAAAAAATCGCCACGGGTCGGCGTCGATGGCAATGGACACGGTACCCATGTCGCAGGAATCATTGCCGGTAAACTGCCGCAGCTCGGCATCATCAGCATCGCGCCCGCGGTCACGCTGCATTCGTACAAGGTCCTCGACGACGACGGGCGCGGCAGCGACGCCAAGATCATCAAGGCGCTGGATCACATCTACGACGTCAATCGGAACTCTTCCTCGCTGCTCATCCATGGCGTCAACCTCAGCCTCGGGGGTGCCTTCGATCCCGAAGCCTTCGGCTGCGGCGACACTCCCATCTGCAAGCAGTTGCGCAAGCTCTGGCGCCAGGGCGTGGTCGTCGTGCTGGCCGCGGGGAACGAGGGCTACCTGGAGCTGCAGCAGGGCGACGAGGTCATCGGCCTGAACACCGACCTGTCGATCGGCGACCCGGCCAATCTGGACGAGGCGATTGCGGTCGGTTCCATCCACAAATCCAAGCCGCATCTCTATGGCATTTCCTATTTCAGTTCGCGTGGTCCCACGGCGGACGGTCGTTGCAAACCCGATCTCGTCGCACCCGGCGAGCGCATCGTGTCCTGCCGCGCCGGTGCCAACCCGAAAAAGAAGACCCGGGATAACCTCTATGTCGCCATGAGTGGCACCAGCATGGCGGCACCGCACGTTTCGGGCGTCATCGCCTGCTTCCTGTCCGCGCGACGCGAGTTCATCGGCTATCCGGAACGCATCAAGCAGATCCTGCTCGATGCCTGCACAGACCTGAAGCGCGACCGCATGCATCAGGGCGCCGGCATGCCCAACCTGGTGAAGATGCTGCTCGGGAGCTGACGTCCACGATCAGAGCCGGCGATCCACCGCCGGCTCGCCATCTGCGGTCTTTCGGCAGATACTGCTGCCCACGTCTGTCGCGACGCGGTGTGATAGCCCGGTCGCAGCATCGATCATGACAACAAACACTCTGGCGACTCCCGTGCACTACAACGTTTGCAGCCGATTCAGTCTCGGCGTTCTCCTCCTGTGCGTCTTGAGCGCCTGTACTTCGCTCGAGCCGCGACCCGATCTGCCGCCCGAGTCGGCCTTGGCCCCCGCCGAGAGCACCGAACTCGACCGGATATTCGCGGGCCCCGAAGCCAGGCACGAAGGACAATCGGCCTTCCGGCTGCTTCATGAAGGTCCGGAGGCTTTCGCTGTGCGCGGCCAGAGCGCGCGCATTGCGGGTCGCAGCCTCGACGTCCAGACCTACATCTGGCATGCCGACCTGACTGGCACCCTCCTGGCGCGGGAACTGCTTGCCGCGGCCGATCGCGGTGTCCGTGTCCGGCTGCTGCTCGATGACATGGATGCACGTGCCAAGAACGTGGGATTCGCAGCACTGAGTGCACATTCGAACATCACCGTGCGCATGTTCAACCCTTTCGCCTCGCGCAGCGGGTTCTTCGGCTTTGTGGGCGAAGGCATGACGAGTTTCGACCGCATCAATCGCCGCATGCACAACAAGACCTGGATCGCCGACAACCGCATCGCGATTGCCGGCGGCCGCAACATCGGCGATGAGTATTTCGGCGCAAGCGACGAGGTGAATTTCACAGACCTGGACTTTGCCATGATGGGTCCCGTGGTACGCGACGCGTCGGCGTCATTCGACAGGTACTGGAATTCCGCATCCGCCTATCCGATCGAACTGCTCGACGAGAAGGCGGTCAACGACACTGCGCTGAACGAACTGCGGACCGCTCTGAATGAGCGCCTGAAGGATGCCGGGAACAGCCGCTATGCGAATGAGCTGCGGCAGAACGATACCGTCCGACGGCTCGTCAACGGCGATTGGCCGGTGGAGTGGACACGTACCTACCAGTTCGTCTCCGACGATCCGCAGAAAGTGACGATGGAGCAGCGCGATGCGCAGCGTTCACAGGTCGGTGCCCTGCTTCGATCGACACTGCAGGCCATGCAGACCGGTACGAACATCATCTCGCCCTACTTCGTGCCCGGTGAAGCGGGCACCGAGGGACTCGTTGCGGGGGCGAAATCGGGCAAGGAGGTCCGGATCCTCACAAACTCGCTGGTCGCCAATGATGTCGCGGCAGTCCATGGCGGGTACTCGGCCTACCGGAAGGAACTGCTCCAGGGCGGCGTGAAACTCTGGGAACTCAAGCCGCAGGTGGGCAAGCAGACCGACTCCAGCTTCTTCGGTTCCTCCGGGGCGAGCCTGCACACGAAGGCGCTGACCATCGACGGGCGGATGCTGTTTGTCGGCAGCTACAACCTGGATCCGCGCTCGACGTGGCTGAATTGCGAACAGGGGGTGCTGGTGGAGAACGCCGTACTCACCCGCCAACTCGAGGAGATCTTCGCCACGCAGATTGCTGGCGACCACGCATGGAACGTGACGCTGCAAGACAGCAAGCTGCACTGGAGCGACGGCAGCGAGAGTTTCGATTCCGATCCGAAGGCGGGAATGGGGCGACGATTCCAGGCGTGGATCGCGCGTGCACTCGGACTCGAAGGGCAGTTGTGAGAACCGTCAGCCGATGTCGACTTCCCGCCATGCACGCAGCAGCGGGAAATACAGGGCGGCCCGCACCGGACGGACATCGTCGTACAGCCGCATCAGTTTTGCGTAGCGCATGAGCTGTGGCCGGTAGCGGACGGCTTCTTCGTCCAGAAACTCGTCGCGGCCGCCACCTTCGTGACTGCTGGTCTTGAAGTCGACGACCCAGCGCGTCCCTGCGGCATCGACGAAGGTCCGGTCGATGACACCGTGGACGATTTCACCGTCGATGACGCCGCTCAGCGCAAGCTCCGAGGCGGGTTCCCGGATATCGCTGTCGATGCCGAGCAGCCATCGACCCCGCTCATCCTGCAAGGTGCCGTGCATCGCAGCGAGCACCCGCTCACAGGCCGCCTCGCAGCGATCCGGCGGCACACCGAGTTCCGCGAGTTCCAGTGTCATGCGCTTGCGTTGCACTTGATCAGTCGGTTGATGCGCGCCCGAGCGGCACAGTCGTTCGATCTGCCGATGCACCAGCGTACCGATGTGGCGACTGGTCTCGGACACCCAGTCGAACACCGGCGCCTGGTTCTCGATATCGACCACCGCCGGCTCGGCCGGTACGGCGAGCTTCTCGGAACGCGGCGGCGCCCAGTCGAGCGGCAGGCGTCGCAGCTTCTGCACCGGCCCGGACGCATGACTTCGCTGGCCCTGGGCCGCCGGTGCAGCGGCTTCGAACTCGCCGGCCACCGCGCTCCACAACATGCGCAGCATCGATCCGGCCAGCGGTTCGCGAATCGTCACCTCGCCGCTGCGTTCGCTCGACTGCACGCTGCCCAGCAGATGCAGTTCGTGCTTCGCGCGCGTTGCCGCGACGTACAGCAGGCGTGCCCGCTCGCGGACGATGCGTTGCCGCTCCAGCAGTTCGATCCAGCGATAGATCGGATCGCTGTCGCTGCCCTCCTGCTTCACCGGCGCCAGCACCATGCCGCCGTCGGCACCGGCGATGCGTGTCCAGCGCAGCAGTTCGCGATCCTCCGCGCGCATCCGGCGCTGCAGTCCCGGCAGGACCACGGTTTCGAACTCCAGTCCCTTGGCGGCATGAATGGTCATGATCTCGACGCGTGGCTCGCCATGCACCTGGCCGCTGGCGAACAGACGCGCCAGCTGGTCCTCCAGACGAGCCACGTCTTCGAGATCCCCTGCTGCTTCGATGGCATCGAGCCGCTGCAGGAACGACTGCGCATCGTCGAGATCGTCCAGGCGCGTCAGGGTCGCCGGCCCGCCGAGCGCGTTCCAGGTCCTTTCCACCCAGATGCGCAGCGGCCAGCGACCGCGCTCCTCGATCGCTGCACTCAGTACTTCGTGAGTTCTGCGCAGGCGTGCCTCGCCATCCGGTGTCAGCGCCGGTTCCGGTGCCGTGAGCGCGGCTTCAATCACCTCGCTTACGACGAAGGCAGGATGCGCAGCGAGCGCGTGCAGGTCGGTCAACGTCAGTCCGCACCACGGTGCGCGCAGGATCGACAGCCACGCCGTTCGATCGGCGGGATGCACCAGCGCGCGCGTGAGCGCGATCAGATCCTGCACCACCGGCCGGTCGCGCAACTGCTCGATCTCGATGGCTCGAAACTCGATGCCTGCGGCCGTGAGTTCCTGGGCGATCGCATCCACGTGGGTGCGGGCCGTCATCAGGATGGCGACGCGCCCGGAATCGTCGCGCTGCAGGCTGTCGCGGACGATCGACGTCACGCGCTGTGCCTCCTCGACCGGATCGGCATCGACGAACGCATGCACTTTCACGCCTGCGGACTGGCCGGTCAGCGCGGCAGTGCTCGGGCTGTACCTGACCGCGCCCTGTTCCGCATCGTTGTCCGCAGCGAGTACGCCGGGAAACACCCGATTCACCCAGTCGACGAGAATCGGCGTCGAACGGAAGTTCGCTTCGAGCCGCAACGGTTCCAGCCGCAGGTTGCGCAGTCCGCGTGCCTGCATCTCGATGAACAGGCCGACCTCGGCCTGACGGAAGCGATAGATCGACTGCATCGGATCGCCGACGCAGAACAGCGTGCGTCCGTCGTCCTGCGTCCATCCGGCGGTCAGACGTTCCAGCAGATCGAGCTGCGCGAACGACGTATCCTGGAATTCATCGACGAGGATGTGCTGCAGGCGATAGTCGAACGCCAGCGCCAGATCCGTCGGCTCTTCGGCCGGGCCGAGCGCACGCAGCGCGCGCAGTGCGACTTCGACATAGTCGGCCTTGCCTTGTGCCTGGAATTCCAGCTGCAGCTCCGCAACGGCTTCGGGCAGCAGTTCCAGCAGGGCCTGCAACGTACGCCACTGATCCTCGCTGTAGACGGCGTCGGGAAGCATCCGCAGCTCGAACAGCTGCTCGCACAGCAATGAGTGCCCGCCGAGCCAGCGCAGCAGGTCCAGCATGCGCTCTTTCATCTCGCGGTTCGTGGTCGGGAAGCCATGCACCTTGGTGATGGACTCATAGAGCTCGCCCTTGCCGTTTTTCTTGAACAGCATGACGACGCAGGCGCGCCAGAGATCGAGACTCGCAGCGTCGGCGCCGGGCATCGTCGAAGCCGCAAGGCACTTCTCCAGCAGCGTGCGTCGCGCCGGATCGGGATTGCCGTCCAGCAGATTTCGCGCCGAGTACTGCAACAGCGCGAACAGTTCGCGGCGCCGCTCGACGCCGAGCCCGTCGCACAGAACCGCAAGATGCCGCTGCACCACTCGCCGCAGCGTCGCCTCCAGTTCCCCGCGCAGATCGGCGCTGGCACGCGCCCGCACCACCGGATGCAGCCACTGATCGCGCTTCGCCAGCAGTTCTCCCAGCATGGCGATGAGCCGCTCGACCCGGTTGCCGAGATGCACGATCAGCAGTTCGAGCTGCTGCGAGGCGCTGGACCCGTCGCCGAGCCGCTCGATCAGGCGTTTGCCTGCCGCCTCGTACAGCGGCGCCGGATCGCTGGTGGGCTCGATCGACGAGCCCGTCGCGGCCAGCAGCGGCAATCTTCGTGCGAGCGAGGCATTGAGGGCGTCGATGGTTTGCAGGCGCAGTCGCGCCGGATGCTCCGTCAGCTGCCATCCGTGACGCGCATCCGCTTCGCGCACCGCGCGGGCCAGCTCCCATGTCGAGCGTTTGTGTGCCGCCTCGGGCGCCGGTCCGGTCGCGGCCTCCAGCGCCAGCAGAATTCGCGAGCGCATCTCGGCGGCCGCCTTGCGCGTGAACGTGATGGCCAGGATCTGTTCCGGCCATTCCACGGTGGCCAGCAGGCGCAGATAGCGCTGGGTCAGCAGTTCCGTCTTGCCCGAACCGGCCGGGGCCTGGACGATGAACGAACGGCGCGGATCGAGCGCCGCGCTGCGGGCAGCCGCATCACTCGTCATCGCGACCCGCCTCCGCATCGTCGGTATCGACACCGCGTTCGTTGATGCGGCAGAGCGTGCTCAGATGGCAGGTCGAGCACTCCTGCGGCAACGGATCGACCGCCGCATCGCCCGCCACGTAGCGTTCGGCCAGTCGCGTCAGCGTGAATTTCCAGTGATGCAGCAGCGCGCCCCAGTCGCCGGGATCGCCAAGATCGATGCGCAGCCCCGTGGGATACGGCACGACGCCAGCGGCGATCGCCGTCCCGTCGCTCCAGCCGCGATACTCGACGGCGCCAGGCGCAAGCACGACGTATGCGAGCCCGCGCAGGTCATCGCCGCGTGCGAGTCCATACAGCGGCAATTGCGGACGACGCGGCCGGCCTGGCCAGGCATCGAACCAGTCGCGCTGTCTGTGGCTCGCGCCGAGCTTGTAGTCGATCAGCAATTCGCCGCCGCCCTCCAGCAGATCGATCCGGTCGGGCCGCAGCGTGATCGACAGACCGCCGATCGCGTATTGCTCCGCCGTTTCGGCGAGATGCACGGAGAATCCGGGGCGCAGTTTTTCCTGCTGCAGCAGCCGCACGATCTGGCGCACGACACTCTCGATCTCCAGCATTGCGAGCCGGGTGCGCGAGGGCGTATCGGTGGCGAGCGCCCGCAGCACATGATGATGCGCGGTTTCGCGCACGCGCTGCTCCAATGTTGCATCGTCGATTGCGAGCAGCCGCTGTTGCGTACGCCAGCCGCCCCACAGGTCCGCGAGCACACCGTGCAGAATCGCACCGCGGTCGACGGGCGCGATGCCCACCGACACTCGCGGCATCTGCGCCGCCCGCAATCGCAATTCCGCTTGCGCCCGGAACGGACAACGCGACTGCAGCTCGATGGTTCGCGCGCCGCCGCGTGTCGCCTGTTGCGGCAGCGGCGGTGCGCGATCGTCCTGGATGACCTCGGGCGCGGGACGCTCGTTGAACAGCAGCTCGCGCAATGCCGGTGTCTGGACCGACGGTGCAGACAGGACGTCGTCGCCGGTGACACGTGCGAGCAACGGACTGCGGCTGAGTTCGATATCGCCGTCGCGCGATGCCCAGCTCAGTACGAGCCGGTCCGCGCTGCGCTGCCATCGCGCGAGTTGTTGCAGCGATTGCTGCAACACCCCTGACGCAGTCGCTTCCGCAATCCCGGCAGACCGCTGCAGTTCCAGGGGAATCAGCGGATCGGGACTCACCGGCGCCGGCCAGCGGTCTGCATCGAGACCGAGGACCCACAAGGCATCGAATCGCATGCCCGCGCTCGTCGCAGCGTCGATCACGGTGATGGCCGCGTTGACGGTTTCGGGTTCGAACGGCGTATCGCCGAGAACATCGCCGAGCCGGCCGAGCGCGCGCTGCAATCCCATGCGCCCCATGACCGCATCGAGCGCGCCGAACTCGGCCAGCGTCTCCTGGAATTTCTGCAGCGTCTGAAGTTCCACGCTGTTCAGTGGGCGGTCGTTCGCCCAGCCGACGCCGTGCAGGATGGCGTGAAAGCGTTCGGCCCATTCGCTCGGGAACGCATTCGCCGGCAGCGCACGGGCGATTGCATTCACATCCCGCGCCGCCAGCAGCAGTTGCCCGCAATCCGTCATGCCCGCCCAGCGCTCGAGCTTCAGCCAGTCCCAGCCCTCGCGCTGTTCCTCGCGCAGGCGCAGATCCGCCAGCGCCCGCATCGCCCGCTCGTTGCGGGCACCGCGAATGAAGGGTGAGCGCAGGATCCTGCCGACGTGCGTGCTGGCCGCATTGCCGGTCATCAACCGCAACACGAGCAAGGCGGCGTCGATCAACGGATACGACGACAACGGTGCGGGCGCGGCAATGATCGCAGGCAGTGGCGTCGCGTCGGCCTGTGTCCGACGCGATCCCGGTACGAGCACGTCTTCGAACGTCCGACGCACTTCGTCGCGGCGCATCTGCAGGTTGGGCACGATGATGCCGACGCTGCCGATGCCTGCAGCCACCTGATCACGCGCCCATTGCGCGGCAACGGCCAGTTCCGTATCGAGACTGCCCGCTTCGACCACCGTGACCGCGGCCTCCGGCACGCCATCATCGACGGCGTTCTCGACCAGCCCGGCATCGCGCCATCGCTCGCAGAGCCGGGACATGGCCGGCGGCATCGTGTCGAACCCGGCGAAGGCGATGCGCTCGGGCGGCACCAACCCGGACTCGAACGCCCATTGCGCCAGACGCGCCTCGTCGATTGCTCCGATCGTCGTGCAACGCCGCGCGAATTCCGTGCTCCACGCGAACTGCGCCTGCGCCTCCGTCGTATCGAACGCGCGGAGCTGATCGATTGGAATCAGGTAATCGTGCAGCAGGCGCCAGCTTCGGGCGGCAAGGCGCGCGGCGCTGGAAGGATTGAGCAGTTCTGCCCCTGCCCGGCTGCCGGCGACGACGTCATCCCATAGCGCATTTGCCTGGGTGGCCGTGAGGACGCGTGAGGCCGTCACGGACGACCCGGCAGCTCGCGACTCGAGGTGCTGCTGGCGCAGCCATGCGCCCCACGGCAACACGCGCGGCGTGAGCCACACGTGAGCCCCCCGTTCCTGCGCCCGGCGGGCATGCACCTGGCGCACCGCGTGCGCCAGCCGGCGGCTCGCAGTGAGAACGGTGACGCCCTGGTCGAGGAGTGAATTGAGTGACAAGTCGGTGGCGAAGCAGCGAGGGATCCGGGCGGAGGATGATAGTGAACTACGAACGCTTCCTCACGTCCGTTCACCTCCCCTCGCGCTGCCGCCTCGCTACTTCATCGGCACGACTTTCAGTCCGGACGTGCGGGTGGCCGGCTCGGCGCCCGAGGCATAGCTGTCCAGCACTTCTTCCATGCGCTGGAAAACCTCGGCCAGCACTTCGGACGTAGGCAGATTCGTGATCCGGAAATACGTCTTGTAGGGCGTGTTGAAACTGCTGCCGGGCGCCAGCAGCACGTGCTTGTGCTGCAGAAGGTCCATCGCGAACTGCTGGTCGACGAAATCCGGCAGCACGCCTTCCCTGATGCCGACGAATGCATAAATGGCGCCGCGCGGCGCGTGCACCTGCAGGTACTTGCTGCTGGCCACGCCGTCGAGGATGGCCTGACGGGATTGATAGAGCCGTCCGCCCGGGCGCGTCAGTTCATGGATGCTCTGGTAGCCGCCGAGTGCCGTCTGCACGGCCCACTGTCCCGGCACGTTGCTGCACAAACGCAGCGAGGACAGCTTGTCGAGCCCACTCAGGTATTCGCGTGCCGGCTCGATATCGCCGGAGAAAGAGACCCAGCCGACGCGATAGCCGCAGGCGCGATACACCTTGGACAGACCCGACAGCGTCGCGCACAGCGTGCCGTGCACCAGGGTCGCCATCGGCACGAATTCGGCACCATCGTAGAGGATCTGGTCGTAGATCTCGTCCGAGAACACGACGAGGTGATGCTTCTCGGCAATGCGCGCGATGGCTTCGAGCGTCGCACGCGAATAGACGGCCCCGGTCGGATTGTTCGGATTGATGACGACGATCGCGCGCGTGCGGCTGGTGATCAGCGCTTCGATTTCCGCCGGATCGGGCTCGAATCCGCGCTCCGGACGACACGGATAGTGCACGGCACGGCCGCGGTTCAGATTCACCGCCGCCGTCCACAGCGGATAGTCGGGACTCGGCACCAGCACTTCATCATCGGCAGACAACAGGGCACGCAGCACGAGGTCGATGAGCTCGCTCACGCCGTTGCCCATGTAGACCTCATCTGCCGTCACACCACGGACACCCCGGCTCTGCTGCTGCATCACCACCGCTTCGCGGGCAGGAAAGACGCCCTTCTGATGGCAGTAGGCTTCGCTCGAACGCAGGTTCTCGATCATCGCCAGGCGCATGGTCTCGGGCGTGCGGAAACCGAACAGCCCGGGATTGCCGATATTCAGCGCGATGATGTCGTGTCCCATGCGCTCCATTTCATGGGCGCGCCGCGCCAGATCGCCGCGGATTTCGTAGCGGACATTGGCGAGACCGGAACTGGGACGGATGGTGCGCATGGGATTCAAGAGGCTAACTGGCTAACTGGCCGACTGGTCTGCTGGCCAGAAGATAACAGAATCACTGCTTGGCACATCCCGTACAGCAAGCAAATGCGGCGAGCATCACAGTGGCCTCTTGCTCTGGCCAGCAGACCAGCGACCAGTGGACCAGTCGGCCAGCGGACCAGTCGGCCCACGTCAATGCTCCATCAGCAACGACCCAAATCCCTCGACCCTGTCCTCGATGCCGTTGCTTCGCAACGCCTGCCAGTAGGTGCAGGTGTTGACGGCAAGGACGGGCTTGCCGAGCCAGCGTTCGGCCTCGGCGGCGACGCGCCCGAAGGCCAGGTTCGTTCCTACCTGGAGGATCAGCTCGACGCTGGGATCGTCGACTTCGCGGACGGCGCGGCGCAGCCGTTCGGGGGATTCGTGGGCCATGAGCAGCGGGCTGTTGCTCTTCAGGCCGAGCAGGTTCACGACTTCGAAACCGATGTCGGTGAAGGAGCGCCGCACCTGCGCGTCGCCCGACGGCATGTAGGGCGTGATGACACTGATGCGCCTGATGCCGCCGTAGCGCTGGATCGCCGCGTGACACGCCTGGGCGCCGAGGATCACTTTGACATGCGCTCGCGACTCGAAATGAACCTGCAGGCTCGCCGTGTCCAGCGTGCCTTCCCAGAAGGTTTCGGCGGTCATGGCCATGATGACAGTCGAGGGCGCACAGGCCATGACGGTATCGATGGCCGTCTCCATCGAGCTTCGCACCGTACCCATCATCTGCGCGAACTCGTCCTCCGTCCCCACCGGCGTATCCGGGATGACGACGCGCGTCAGCTGGTTCGAGATGCCCGACGGACGCATGGCGTCGAACTCAGGCTGCACGACCGTGTTGGTGGCGGGCGTGATGACGCCGATTTTCAGGCGAGGGCCAAGTGAGTCAGGCATGAGATTCCATTCGGATTCAGGCGGGCCGGCAGTTTAGCGGTACCTCGCGGCTGTGTGCGGCCGAGTCTTTTTGCGGTGCATTCCGACCTCCGGAATCTCCCGGCCGATCAATGAGTAAACTCCACCGCAGCGCGCCGGAGGAGGTTTGACTCCGGCAGTCTGTTCCGTTAGCGTGCCCCGCCGCTGCCCGGCGGGCAGCGACCCCGGTTTTATGACGGTTTTTTCCACATCACTTGGAGCGCGGCGTGAGCAAGATTCTGGTTGGCCTCAAGCGCGTCGTGGACTACAACGTCCGCGTCCGCGTGAAACCCGACGGCACGGGAGTCGTGACCGAGGGCGTGAAGATGAGCATCAATCCCTTCGACGAGATTGCGCTCGAAGAAGCCCTGCGCATCAAGGAGAAAGGCGGCGCAACGGAAGTCATCGTTGCCAGCATCGGTCCCGCCGACACCCAGCAGCAGCTCCGCACGGGTCTCGCCATGGGCGCCGATCGCGCCATCCTGGTTCAGGCCGACGCCGCCATCGAACCGCTCGCCGCGGCGAAGATCTTCCTGAAGCTGATCGAGAAGGAAGGCCCGCAGATCGTGCTGCTCGGCAAACAGGGCATCGACGACGACAACAACCAGACCGGCCAGATGCTCGCAGCACTGTGGAATCGCCCGCAGGCGACGTTCGCTTCCAAGGTCGAACTGGACAGCGGCAAGGCCAGGGTGACGCGCGAAGTCGACGCCGGCCTCGAAACCATCGAAGTCGATCTGCCGGCCGTCATCACCACGGATCTGCGTCTCAACGAGCCGCGCTACGTGAAGCTGCCGGACATCATGAAGGCGAAGAAGAAGCCGCTCGACACCCTGGCCGTCGCCGATCTCGGCGTCGACACGGGCAGCCAGTTCAAGACGCTCAAGTACGAAGCACCGGCCGCCCGTTCCAAGGGCGTGATGGTGAAGGACGTCAGTGAACTCGTTGCGGCGCTGAAGCAGAAGGGGCTCGTCTAATGACCAGGATTCTCATCGTTGCCGAACATACGGGCGGCAAACTCAATCCCGCGACGTCCAAGTGCGTCGCCTGCGCCAGCAAGATCGAAGGCGCGGAAGTCGATGTCGTCGTGCTCGCCGCTGATGCGTCGGCCGTTGCCACCCAGGCCGCTGCCCTGCAGGGCGTCAGGAAGGTGCTGAAGGTCGAGAACGCCGCGAATGCCGAGCCGCTGGCCGCCGTGCTGGCGCCGCAGGTGGCCGCGGTCGCTGCGGACTACACGCATGTCTTCGGTCCGTCGACCACCTTTGGCAAGGACCTGATGCCGCGTATCGCCGCCCTGCTCGGCGTCAGCCAGCTCAGCGACATCATGGCCGCCGAATCGGCCTACAAGTTCCGCCGTCCTGTGTACGCGGGCAATGCGATCATCACCGTGGAAGCCGCGTCGGACAGGAAAGTCGTCGCCACCGTCCGTGTCGCCTCCTTCCAGACAGTCGCCGAAGGCGGCAGCGCCGCGGTGGAAGCTGCGAACGTCGCTGCCGAACTGCCGACGCACACGCGCTTCGTGGAACGCTCGGCCGCCAAGACCGGCCGGCCGGATCTGCAGACCGCGTCCAAGGTGGTCTCGGGCGGTCGCGCCGTCGGCAGCGCCGACAATTTCAAGGTGATCTTCGGTCTCGCCGACAAGCTCGGCGCCGGCGTCGGCGCATCGCGTGCCGCGGTGGACGCGGGCTACGCGCCGAACGATCTGCAGGTCGGCCAGACCGGCAAGATCATCGCGCCGGAACTGTATGTCGCCGTCGGTATCTCCGGCGCCATCCAGCATCTGACGGGCATCAAGGATGCCCGCACGATCGTCGCGATCAACAAGGATCCCGAAGCGCCGATCTTTGAAGTCGCCGACATCGGACTGGTCGGCGATCTGTTCGCGGTGGTGCCGGAGCTGGAGAAGGCGCTGGGCTGACGCCGGCAAACTGGCCGACTGGTCGCTGGTCTGCTGGCCAGAAATAAGAAGGGGACGAAAGCTCGTCCCCTTTCTTTTTCCCGGTCTTCATCTGGCCGACAGACCAGTTGACCAGTCGGCCAGCGACCCCGCCCAGCTATAGCTGGGCGAGCACATGCTCCGCGCTCGACACCTTGAACTCGCCCTTCGCTTCCACGTTGAGCTGCTTCACCACGCCGTTGTCCACGACGATGGCAAAGCGCTGACCGCGGGTACCCATCCCGAATCCTGAGGCATCCATTTCCAGGCCGAGCGCCTTCGTGTAATCGGCGTTGCCGTCGGCGAGCATGTCTACCTTGTCGTCGGTGTTCTGCGATTTGCCCCAGGCCTTCATGACGAAGGCATCGTTCACGGCCAGGCAGGCGATCCTGTCGACCCCCTTGCCCTTGAGTGCGCCGGCCTGTTCCACGAAACCGGGCAGATGCTTGGCATCGCAGGTCGGGGTGAAAGCGCCCGGCACCGAGAACAGTACGACCTTCCTGCCCTTGAAGTACTCGTCCGTGCTGATTTTCTGCGGACCGTCCTTCGTTGCGAGCGTGAGCGTTCCGGAAGGCATCTGGTCGCCGACTTTGATCGTCATAGCTTGTCCTCCGTTCAATGACAGACGTGGCTCCTCACGGACCGCGAGAGACTACGATCCGCAAGAATTTCACACAGAGAGCACAGAGTACACAGAGCTGATACGAATGAAATTCCGTCTCTGTGCTCTCTGTGTACTCTGTGTGAAATGCCTTTCTCTTACAGCAGTCGCAGTGCGCCGCGGGCGCCAAGGATGTGCGAACGCATCAATGCCGCCGTCCAGTCCGGATCGCGCGCTTCGAGCGCGCGCACGATTTCCAGATGATGCGAGGCGCTGCGGATCAGGTCTTCGTCCTGGTACGTCTCGAACGTCTTCATCATGAGCTGGGCCTCGATCAACGACGACAGCGCATTCGCCAGGCGCGAACTGCCGGCGCATTCCTGGATGCGATGATGAAACTGGCTGTTGAGTTCGCCGACGCGTTCCAGGTAGCCCTCGCGCTTGCTGAGCGTCTCGTGATACTGGTCCTCCGCCAGTTGTCGCAATTCCGCGATCTTGTCCGGCGTCATGCGGCGCGCGGCGCGTGCTGCGCCGTACGATTCAAGCAGTGCGCGCAGTTCGAACACATCGTCGCGTTCCTCGCTGGTCCATTCAGTGACGATGGCCCCCTGATGCGGGATGAATTCGAGCAATCCTTCCGCATGCAACTTGCGCAATGCTTCACGAACCGGCGTGCGACTGACGCCGGCGGCGGCGG
>CAZOGW010000078.1:0-14771 GCA_964579415.1 uncultured Acidimicrobiaceae bacterium
CACCCAGGTCATAGGTGTCGAACAGGTCGGGCATCATCACCCCCTGAGACCTGGGCTTGACGGGCTTGCGGGCGCTACGTGGGGCAGGAGCCGGGGTGGTGGGATTGTCGACATCGACCTTCCCACCACCCCGCTCCTGCGGTTCGGGCCCGCCGGACTGCTTGATCGCCGTGGAGGTGTACGCATCGATGAGGGAGTCGATACGCCCAACGATGGCCAGGAGCAGCACCTCGGTGGTGCTCATCGGCCTGGGCAGTTCGACGGGCACGTTCATGGGACCTGTCACGATTCGCCCGATTCGTCCGGTGCGACGGCGACCTCAACCTTCGGATCCCCGGGTGGGTGAATGATGAGCGTCTCCCGCGTCTCCACGATGAGAAGACCATCGCCAGCGGGGACCTCGGTGAGACGAACCTTGGTGGCCATCAGCGGGTCACCTCCGGCACCACCTGGGCGCGGCCCCGGACGAGCCGGCGCACATACTGGTCGGCGATCCGAACCAGCTCCACGTCGAAGAACCAGCGCCCGCTCGGCAGCTGCCCGGTCACCTGATCGTCGATGTGAACGTCGATGCCCAGCAGGTCACCATCGGGGTCTTCGATGATGCTCGTCGATATCCCACCGAGTGCGTCGGAGTCGATGCTGACCAGCGGAGCGCCGGTGTCCCGGTCGGCGTAGGCGCGGCGGATCTGCATGCGCTCACCGGGCGCCAGGCAGTGGTCGGCTACGACACGGCGCACTACCGTGTGCGCGCCGACCGAGGTCCGGCTAGCGCCCATAAGTGTGTGGACTGCGATAGGCCAGCCCAGTACTGGAGCTACAACTCGCAGGATCCCGATGAGTTGGTGGAGAACGGCAAGGCGTACTCGCTCGATCAATCCTTCTATCAGCCCCGCTGCCTATCCTGCTGCCGGCGCAAGGCAGCCCGGCGCAAGGCACTGGCGTCCTACCACGCCGTGCACTTACGTCTGCGCCGCGATCGAGGGCCCGCCAGCGACTACGCCTGTGTTTCGTGTGGAGGCCCAGCCCAGCACTGGTCCTATGACCATCAGGATCCCGACGAGTTGACGGAGGACTCCGGGCCCTGCAAGGGACTGCCCTACTCGTTGAACCAGTCCGCGTACCAGCCACGTTGTGTCAGCTGCCATAACGTGTTCGACCTCAGGTTCATCACCGAGGTCCGCGCTGCAGCGTGGCTCGCCGAGCAGCGCGCCCTGTTGGCGGTCTAGATCAGTTCAGACAGTTTGCGGTGCGTAGGGGTGGGGGGCACCCCACTGGCCCAGACCGACAGAAGACCGGCGGAGCATGACCGACGCGGTGCCGACCTCTGAACCCAACACTTGAGAGGAGTGCACGATGGCTGTTCCGAAGGAACTGGGCCCACGTGGTCGGCGCCTGTGGCGTTCCATCGCTGCCCGGGACCCGAAGGCCGTGGATGTGGGTGATCCGCGCCGGGACGTGGCCTTGGAGGCGTGCCGGGCTGGTGATCAGCTCGACCTGCTGGCTGGGATCCTGGCCGTGGAGGGTCTCACTGTCCGGGACTTTGAGACGGGCAAGGTGACGATGCATCCGGCACTGGCCGCGACGGACCGGCTGCGTCCGATCCAGGCCCGCCTGATTGTGGCGCTGCGCCTGCCTGACGAGGTGACGGGTGCCAAGCCGCAGCATCGCGGGGTGCGGGGCACCTACGCTCCGGCCGCGACGAAGACGAAGGTGTCGGCCCTTGACCGGGCCAGGGCCGCAGCAGCAGCCTGACCGCTGGCAGAGCCTGTTCGACGGGCACGTCTGCTCCCTGGGATACACCGTCATCGATTGGATCGAAGCCTTCTGCTGTCACGGTCCCGGTGACGTCCAGGGCGACCCGGTGGTGCTTGACGACGAGTGGCGCGCGTTCGTGATCGGGGCCTATCGGCTGGACCCAGCCACGGGCCGGCGCAAGGTCGACGCTGCGGTGCTGTCCAGGGGGAAGGGACGGGCGAAGGCCCTCGCTCTGGATACGCCGCTGCCGACCCCGACGGGCTGGACCACGATGGGCGAGGTCCAGCCCGGGGACGCGCTCTTCGACGAGACGGGTACGCCGACCACAGTGCTCGGCGTGTCGGAGGTCTACACCGACCACGACTGCTACGAGGTCGAGTTCAGCGACGGAGAGCGGATCGTCGCCGACGCCGGACACCTGTGGACCGTCGAGGAGCTGCGCAGGGATTACCGTCAGGTCACGGTGGACACGGCGTACCTTGCCGAGCACCGGACGACCCGAGCCGACGGCGCATGCAACTTCCGGCTCCAGATGCCAGGTCCGTTGAAGGATCTGCCTACGGCGGACCTACCTATCGATCCCTACGTGCTTGGGGTCTGGCTGGGGGACGGGAACACAGCCAACTCAGGGGTGTGCATCCCCGACGCAGAAGTGGCGGACGAGTTGCGGGCGGCCGGCTACCGGGTCGAGCATCGCGCCAGCTACGGCCCGTACGGGTACTGGGTCTTCGGGCTCAACTCCCAGTTGCGCGCGTTGGGGGTCTTGGGCAACAAGCACGTTCCGCAGGAGTACCTGCGAGCCAGCACGGACCAGCGCCTCTCGTTGCTTCAGGGCCTGCTGGACTCCGACGGGACGGTCAGTCATGAGGGCCGCGCCGGGTTCACGTCAAAGCGGGAGCGATTGGCGGATGCGGTCGTCGAACTACTCGCCACCTTCGGGATCAAGAGTGCCAAGCGCGAGTTCCGTACGAAGCTTCAGGGACGCGACTGCGGGCCTGGTTGGTCGGTCGACTTCTGGCCGGTCGCCGAGGTACCGGTCTTCCGCCTCACACGAAAGGCCGAGAGGCAGAGACCCCGCGATCCGGACGCTCGATGCCGACTGGCCGACACGCGCCGGATCGTTGCCGTGCGACCTGTCGAAACAGTGCCAACGCGTTGCATCGCGGTCGAGTCTCCATCGCGGCTCTTCCTCGCAGGTCGGCGCATGGTGCAGACGCACAACAGCGAGCTTGCCGGGTTCATCGCCGTGGCGGAAGCGTTCGGCCAGGTGCGGTTCGACGGATGGGACGCCGACGGGCAGCCGGTGGGTCGCCCGGTCCGCTCACCGCTGATCAAGTGCCTGGCCACCGAAGAGGAGCAGGCGGGAAACACGTTCGAGAATGTGGCTTTCATCGCCGCGTCCTGGGGCCCCGACGTGCACCCGGACATCTACGCCGCCGTGAAGGGTGCCCGGCAGTACCAGTCGGCCACGGCGCTCTACTTGCCGTTCGGCGGGGAGATCCGCGCCTCGACGGCAGGGGCGGCCAGCAAGGATGGCGGCAAGGAGACTTTCGCGGTCGCGGACGAGGTGGGGCTGTACGTGACCCGCGAACTTCGCAGCATGTACGCCACCGTCGCCAGGAACCTGGCCAAGCGCAAGGCGTCGGAGCCGTGGATGCTCTCGACGACCACGATGTACCGCCGGGGTGAGCAGTCGGTCGCCGAGGACATCTTCAGGGCGTGGAAGAAGGGTGAGCTGCGGGCGTCGACCCTGGTGGATCACCGGCAGGCGTCGGGGCGCATCGACCTGGATGACGAGGCGCACACGAAGAAGCAGCTGCGTGAGGTGTACGGGGATGCCGCGTCCTGGATCGACGTGGATCGCATCTATCGGGACATGCTCGATCCGACGGTCTGCCCGGATGTGGCCACCGCTGCCAGGTACTACCTAAATCGCGAGATGGCGGGGTCCACCACCTGGATCGCGGCCGATGTGGTGGAGCGCCAAGTGCTGCGCGAGGTGGTGGCCGATGGCGAGGCGATCACGGTCGGGTTCGACGGCTCCCTGTCGGATGACTCCACGGTCCTGATCGGCTGCCGGGTGAGCGACGGGTTCCTGTTCCCCTTGGGGATTTGGGAGCGGCCCGAGGGTCCGGAGCAGATCGGCTGGGAAGTGGATCGCGTCGACGTCGAAGCGACCTTGGACGAAGCGTTCGGCCGTTACGACGTGAAGCGTGCCTACTGCGATCCGCACGAGTGGCGGTCCGACATCGGGCGCTGGTCGGAGAAGTACGAGGGCCGCGTCCACGAGTGGGCGACGAACAGGTGGGTGCCGATGGATGCCGCCTTGGATCGCCTGCGGACCGACCTGATCAACGGGGCCGTCTGGCATTCAGGGAACGAGCGGTTCGTCGCCCATTTCGTCAACGCCGCCCCGGTGCGACGCGGACGGCTCACTCTCGTCGGCAAGCCCAGCCATGACCGCAAGATCGACTCGGTCCCGGCGGCAGCTCTCGCCTACGAGGCTCGCGCCGACGTGATGGCCGCGCCACCACCGAAGAAGCACCGCCCCGCCCGTCTCATCGGCTTCTGACCCCAGGAAGGGGTGCTGTGCTCACCACGAAGGACGCCTTGGAGACGGCCAACGCCATCCTGGACATGTCCCGTTCGGAGGATCAGCGCCTGGCCCGGGTGGCCACGTTCCTGGACGGCACCTATCCGAGTGCGGCGTTCATCCCCAGGAAGTTTCGGACGCGGGATGCGGAGCGGGAGTACGCGGGGATCATCGCCCGGTCCCGCCAGCCGGTGCTGTCCCTGCCGGTGGCGACGTTGGCTCAAGGCTTGTTCGTCGACGGTTTCCGTCCCCGCAAGTCGGCCACCGACGCGCCCGGCTGGGCCCGCTGGCAGGCCAACCGGATGGATGCCAAGCAGATCGGTTTGAACACGGGCGTGGTTGCTTTCGGGACCGCCTACCTGGTGATTCTGCCGGGTGACCCGGTGCCGGTGTGGCGTCCGGTGTCGGCCAGGCGGATGCGAGCCATGTTCGCCGACGCGCTCAACGACGAGTGGGCGACCTTCGCCCTGGAGGAGTGGGTGGAGGGCACCGCCAAGGGTCGCCGCCGCCGCTTCCGACTGTACGACGCCGAGCACGTGTATGAGCTGGCCGGTCAGGTGCTGGGCTCGCAGGCCGATCCGATCATTGGGCAGCCGTTCGGTGGCCCGAGTGAACTGCTGGGCGAGCCGAAGCCCCACGGGGCCGGTGTGTGCCCGGTGGTGCGCTTCAGCGGGCCGGACGTGGACGGGGTCCACCTGGGTGAGGTGCAGCCGCTGATCCCGCTGCAGTTGCAGATCGACGCGAGCACGTTCTATGTGGAGATGGCGCAGCAGTTCGGCGTGCATCGCCAGCGGTACGGCATCGGTTTGGCGATCCAGACCGATGATGACGGCAACCCGCTGGCGCCGTTCGATGCCGCCGTGGATCGCCTGTGGCTCGCTCAGGCAGAGAAGGACGCGGACCCGGGGGATGTGCGTCTGGGCGAGTTCGGCCAGACCGAGATCAAGAGCTGGCTGGGCGCCCGCGAGGAGGCTCGTCGTGCGGTCGCCATCGTGTCTCAGATGCCGCCCGGCTACATGCTCGGCGACCTCATAAACCTCTCAGCGGAAGCCTTGGCTGCGGCCGAGGCTCCAGCGCAGCGTCGGACCGGTGTCTACAAGACGCTGCTGGGCGAGTGCTATGAGCAGGGGTTCCGTCTCGACGCCAGGCTGTCCGGGGACGAGTTCGGCTGGAATGACACCGCCGCCCAGGTTGTGTGGCGTGACACCGAGTCGCGGTCTTTGGCCCAGGTGGCTGACGCGCTCGGCAAGATGGCGCAGATGCTGGGCATCCCGCCGCGCGCGCTGTGGGAGAAGGTCCCCGGCGTCACCGACCAGGACTTGCAGGCGTGGGAGGCGATCCTGATCGAGGATCAGCGGCGCGGTGCCGACCTGGCCGCCCGCAGCTTCGGTGTCGACGTCGCGGACACTGCCACGACGCCGTGACCGGTTCGCCGGCTGATGTTCTCGACCGGGAGCTGGAACGTCTACGCCGGCTCACCGGCCTGCGGGTGGACACGCTCACCAGGGCTGTCACGGCCCTGGATGACACGGTCGGCTGGGACAGGCTGACCATGCTGGGCACCCGGGCGACGATCGAGGCGCAGACCACCGCGGTCACCGCCGTGACCGAGTATCTGACCGGGATCCTGGACGCTGCGGGGGTGCCGTCGTTCGGGATCACGGTCCCGATCCAGCCCGGGGTGCTGCCCAGTGGCCGGCCGGTGTACGGGATGTTCAGCGTCACCAGGGATGTGGTGCGGCACCGTGTGGGCGCGGGGATGGAGTTCGTCGAAGCTCAGGATCGATCAGCCAATTTTCTCGTCGGGAAGGCTGCGAGCGAGCCGCACCGCATCGGCAGGGACGGTCCACTGGCCACAGGGCTTCAGGACCCCAGATTCGACCGGTTCCAGCGGATCGCCGAGCCGGGTGCGTGCCAGTTCTGCAAGATGCTCGCCACCCGGGGAGCCGTGTACCTGACGGCTGAGACGGCCGGTCAGGGCCGCCGATTTCATTCGATGTGCCGCTGCGGAATTTCCATCGAGCCCTCGCCCGAAGCGGTCGCAGCGTCCACCCGCGTCTCGCGCCAGCGACGTTGACCGATCGTCCCCCGGTGGGACGACCAGCTCAGGGAGGGCCCCTGCTGCGTGGGGGCTCTCCCTGTCTCAACCAGCACCATCCACCACCCCAGGAGGGTGATCTTCCGCATGTCCGACGACAGCACCACCACGCCCGACAGCACCACCCAGCCCCAGGAGGGCACCGACACCACCACCACCACCGAACCTGAGACCACCGTCACCGAGACCGACGACACGTTCGATCCGGCCAGGGCGTTGGAGAAGATTCGCAAGGCGAATGCTGAAGCCAAGTCCCTGCGTGACCGGGCGAAGGCCGCTGAAGCGCAGCAGGCGTCCGCGGAGCAGAAGGCGAAGGACCTGGAGTCCGCCGCTGCCCGCATCCCCGACCTGGAAGCGCAGCTGGTGCGTGAGCGGGTGGCCCGCAGGATCGGCCTGCCCGACGCCCTCGTGGACCGCCTGCGTGGCGCCAACGAGGCCGAGGTGCTCGCCGACGCCGAGAGCCTGATCGCCCTGGTGGCACCCAAGTCGAACAAGCCGACAAGGCCCGTGGAGGCGTTGCAGGTCGGCTCCGGTGTTCCCACCCCGGGGACACCCGCCCAGCTGTCGCGCACCGACCTGCACGGGATGAGCCCGGCGCAGATCGAGCAGGCGCGTGCCGCTGGGCAGCTCGCCGACCTGATGGCCGGCAAGACCGCCTGATCTACCCCAAGGAGTGAGCCGACATGGCTGTAACCAACTTCGTGCCGGATATCTGGTCGGCTCGAATCCTGACCAACCTGTCCCGCACCGCCGTCGCCGAAGGCATCTGCAATAGGGATTATGAAGGCGACACCGTCACCGGTGATTCGGTGAAGATCACGTCGATTGTCGATCCGTCGATCGGGAATTACACCGGCGCCGACATGACCCCCGAAGACATCGACGACGCGCAGCAGGTGCTGCTGCTGGATCAGAAGAAGTTTTTCAACTTCTTCATCGATGATGTGGAGAAGGCGCAGGCCGTCAATGGCGGGGCCGTGATGACCGAGGCGATCGACCGCGCCAGCTACGGTCTGCGCAACACGCTCGACACCTATGTCCTGGGCCTGCTGGGTGCTGGTGCGTCCGCGTCTGCGCCTGACCATCAGGTGGCGGAGGCGACCATCAACACCGCTTCCGGGGCGTATGACGCGCTCGTGAACTGGGGTGTGCTGCTGGACGCGGCCGATGTGCCGGATGAGCAGCGCTGGGCGGTTGTCTCGCCCGGCTTCTACGGGCTGCTGCTGAAGGACACCAGGTTCGTGGGTGCCGGTGATGACGCTTCCGCGGCGATCCGCGCCAACGGACGTGTCGGTCAGGCCGCTGGGTTCGACATCTTCAAGTCGAACAACCTGCCGGCTGGGCCTGGTGCCGGTGCCGGTGTGTCGCATCTGGCCGGGTCCCGCTACGCATCCACCCTGGCCGTCCAGCTCCGTTCGGTGGAGGCGTACCGCCTTGAAAGGAAGTTCGCCGACGGGGTGAAGGGACTGATGGTCGCAGGGGCCAAGGTCACCCGCCCCACCGCACTCGTGTCCGCCGACGTGATCGTCGCCTGATCCCCGATGCCCGCCCACGTCTTCGACCTGGTCAACGAGGATCCGCCTGCCGGTTCCGATCAGGAACCGAAGCGGGACGCCATCGAGCAGGGGGTGGATTTCGCGTGGGGAATCCAGTTCCGGGCCGCAGACGTGCAGGGAACCACCGCGGCCGACTGGTTGGTTCGCATGCTTTAGCCGCCGCGACCAGCTCGCGGTCGAACTGCGACACCAGGGCCCAGGAGCCATCGTGGCGAAGAATCGTCGCCTCTCTCATCGGGCCACCCGCCCGACGTTGTGGAGCAGCGATGTGACACGCCCCGTGGGACCTGTCGTCGTGACGACCGTCGTTGATACGCTGTCCATCGGCCCGCCAGCCCCCGACAGCTGCCCTCCGGGGCAGCTTCGGTCTTTCGTCGCCATCACCGGGTCACGTCCGGGATGACGTTCAAGCGCTGGCCGATGAACAGCTCCAGCGATTCCCGGCTGAACCGCCACTGCTGGCGGTCCCCTCTGCCGAGCCGGATTCCCACCAGGTCGCCCCTGGTGGCGTAGCGGGTGACAGCCCTCTCGCTGACGCCCAGGGCGTTGCCGACGTCGACGGCGTCCAGGTCCCAGACCGCCGAAGTCCAGTCAATGTCGTGCACGTGACCTCCTCCTGTTCGGGCGCCGAAATGCGCCGTCCGGGAGTCGTCCAACTGTCGGCGGCTATTGAGCACCCGATTCCTGAGGGAAAGCCTTGGATTCAGGGGGCGCGCATTTGTCTGCAAGGCGAGTCGCGGCGCTCATCACGCGTCTTTTCGCAGCACCACAAGATCCTGATAGAGCCCGAGAAGTTTCCGATGCTCCCGGGCCGCCGTGACCTGCTCACTGAACTTCTGCGTGCTGAAAGGCACGATCACGCGGCGCTGCACAACCAGCCCGGCCGTCCAGCAGCCACGCAGCATCAGCATGGCCAGGTCCACCATCCGCCCGTCCGCCAAGTCGCCGACCTGCACCGGGCCGGCGATGTAGGCGACACGGCCCCCGTCGTTCAGGTGCGCGGCACACACCTGAACCAGCGACCCCCACACCCCCAGAAACCCGTCCAAGGTCATGTTGGCCATGTCTTCCGGGTGGTCGCTGTAGCGGCCCGCTGCCTGCAACCAGTCGGGCGGGTCCAGCAGGATCAGGTCCGCCCTGCGCGGCGCGTCCGCAGGCCAGCCATCAGCCACATCGTGGGTGCGGATCGGCAACAGCGGGTAGTGCTTGGCGCTGACCCGATCGGATGCCCAGATGCGCCGGCCCATGCGTCGAGCTGTCTCGATGCTCGCGCCCGACCCAGCGAAGAGGTCAACCACCGTGTGCCCGGGTTCGGTGAATCCCCAAAGTAGGTTCTCGACGATCTGTGGAGCCATCCGCCCGAACCAGGTGGTGTCCTGATCGTCGTTGACAGGGAACGACCACACGTCGAAGTGCTTCCGGGACTTCGGGGGCTCGGATTTCTCCGACGTGTCGGAAGATTCCGAGACCCACTTCTGAACCGTCTTGTCTGTGATCCCGTGGCGCTTCGCGATGGTGACGTTGGAGTCCTGGGGATTGTCCAGCCAGTCGAGCACCACCCGCTCCCGCAGCAGCTGCTGCTCATCTCGTCGCGCATCGGCGCAGTAGTCCTGCGCGGTCCGCACCGTCACCCCCAACATCTCGGCGATGTCCGCGTACCGTTCAGCGTCCGACCCGGGCAGGGTGCGGTACAGGTGGTCGGCGGCCCGGCGCTTGTCCTGGCGTGACAGTTGATGGCCGTGGGTCGAATTGCGCCGATAGCTCTCCCGCAGGATCTGCCCATCCGACAGGTCCCCCAGGTCGATGGCCTGGATCGTGTCCCGACCGGTGCGCTTGAATGCCTGCCACCTGTGGTAGCCGTCGACCAAAACCCCACCGCGGGCGATGGCGATGGGTGGCAGCTTGTCGATGGCGTCGATGTAACGGGCGATCACATCGTCGCTGGGTGTCAGCCGCGGGTACAGCTCGGCGATGAACTGGACGGCGTCAACCGCCATGGGCTGCGGCATGTCGGCGCTCATCGCAGCCCCCATGTGGCGATGTCGTCGAGCGCAGCCTGATGCCCAGGTGTTCCGTCTGGGTGGATCGGCGCAGCCCAGCCGCAGGCCCAGCACCACCACACGATCGGCGGCGACCCCCAGGAGCGGACCTGGACGCTGGAGACAGCCCAGGACGTGTGGCATTGGGGACAGTCAGGGCGCGGGGGCAGGTCGGGCTCACCCATGGTCGTCGTCGATCCGCAGGAGCCTGGCCGCGAGGTGGTCGAGCACCTGCACGGCCAGCTCATCCGCCGGTCGCGGTTCGCCCCGCCTAGTGAACGCCACTTCGCCCCGGAGCGTGACCATGACCCGGATCATCGTGGTGCCGGTCCTACGATCCTCAGGATGGCCGACGCGCCTGTTGCCCACCATCAGCACGCGCACCGATGCGGTCAACGTCTCCACGGTGGCGGTGTCGCGTTCGGCGGTCATCGGACCCTCCCCATGCCGGTCCGCTTGAGCTTTGCAATGAACGACAGCGTTTGGGCCTTCTCCTCAGCGGCGGCAATCTCGGCAGGCGTGTGGTGCTTCCGATACAGATTCCTGGAGGCAACCCAAGCGGTCGGATCATCTGTTTGCACACGAAAGATCGGCACGTCCAGCCCGATGCGCACCGATGCGATCAAGCGTGCCCGGCCGTCCAGCAGGATGCCGTCCGGGGTGACATCGACGGGAACGGCCCAGCCCTGACCCTTGGCGGAGTCCGCGAGCATGGCGATGAGCCGTTCGGGCAGGGGAAACAGGTCCAGTGCGGGATGTGTGCCCATGAACCCGTACAGGCGCAGCGCTTCGGCCAGCTCGTCGGCCAGCTCGTCGGGTTGAGTGTTCACTTCCTGATCCTGCGATTCGCTGCGATGCGCGCGTTGAGCCGACCGGTGACGGCGTCCGTGACCTGCTTCGTGGCAGCTCCGTCCGTCAGCTCGGTGGCGGCGGCGCCGGCCTTCCGGGCCGCGATCCAGGCGACCACCGCGCTCTGCCGGACACGCCAGCGAGCCCGCACGTCTCCCTTGCCGATGTCGTATCGCGGACCGAACTCGCCACCGGCCATGAGCAGCCGGGCGTAGCGATCCGACGAGTCGAGCTGTTCAGCGATCCAGGTGGAGCCGACGAGCGGATCGTCTGCCACCCTGCCCGCATCCTTCTTCGTGACCACGTTCCCTCCATGCCTGCTGGGGTCCATCCATGCCTGTCGCATCAGAGGGTTGAGGTGATGAAGGTGCAGCGCAAGCAAGAGTTGCATATCAGTTGCTACATGCCCTGTATTCCGCTAACTTGACGTCATGGCTGCAAACACTCCCGTCGACGCGGTCCTCGACGACGCCCGTCGAGCCCTCGGCCTCACCTGGGAGCAGGTCGCCGAACGCGCAGGCATCTCACCCCAGGCCCTGCGGAAGATCCGCACCGGAGACTCCTACCCACGCGGCGAGACCCAGCAGAACCTGGAGGATGCGCTGGGCCTGCCGCGGTGGACGCTGCTGGCACGCCTCAAGCCACCGGGCTGGTCAGGGGAACCAGAGGTGACGGTGATGACGGACGTGAACCTGATCGTCATCCGGGTGAAGACCGAACTTCACGCAGACGATGCTCGTCGCCTTCAAGGCGTTCTCCAGGCCGCAGCCGATGCCTACTGCGAGGGGACTTACTGATGGCCACGTTCCGCAAGATCGGCGACAAGTGGGTTGCCCAGGTGAGGTTGAAGCCGGGTGTCGCCGGTAAGGGGGCCAGCGTCGGAGCGACCCGGACGCGGCGCTTCCCAACCAAGCCCATGGCGATGGCGTGGGCCCGCGACATAGAGGCTCAGCGCGACAAGGGCACGCTGAAGGACCCGAAACTGGACGAGGTGACGCTGGGCTCCCTGTGGCCGGCAGTGTCGAAGATCCGCAAAGGTGTCCTGGAGCCGGCCACCGTGGCGAAGAACCAGTCGCACTGGATCGGACACCTGGAGCCACACTTCGGCGACCTGTCCGTCACAGGCCTGCGCCGGTCAGCCATCGAGGCGTGGGTGGTGGAGCAGGTCGAGGCGGGCGTGGGGGTGCCCACCATCGAGGCGTGTGTCCGGCTGCTATCCGCCATCCTGGAATCAGCGGTCGACGACGACCTGATCGTGGCGAACCCGGCCCGCAAGGTGCGGGTGCCCAAGCACATGCCCAAGCGGAAGCGCTTCGTCACCGAGGACGAGATCAATCGGGTCCTGGGGCATGTGGACGCCCCCGACTACAAGCTGCTCCTGGCGCTGATGGCGACAACCGGGCTGAGGATCGGTGAAGCCCTCGGGTTGACCCGGGCTGACATCGACCGCGCGGCGTCCGTCGTCAGCGTGCGCCAGGTGTGGACCCGGTTCGGGATCAAGGAGTACCCGAAGAGCGACAGCGCCGTCCGCACGGTTCCGGTCCCCGACGAGGTGCGTGACGCGCTGAAGGTGCACATCGCCCCGATGCTGCCCGCCAGCCAGGTGTTTCAGGGGGACGACCGCAACCTGAACCGCCGGGTCCTGGCCCCCGCCTGCGTCGCCGCGAAGGTGGAGGTGTTCACCCTCCACGAGCTGCGTCACCACTGCGCCTCGGTCTGGGTTGCACGTGGCGTTCCCCTGTTCGAGGTGGCCAAGGCATTGGGTCAGGCCGACACGAGGATGGTGGAGCGCACGTACGGTCACCTTGTGCCCGGTGCCAACGACCGCCTGCTGGCCGCCAGGTCGAGAGTGTCTTTGACACTCTGACCCGGTCATCGCCATTCCTTCGATGCCATGCGTGCCACCGCCGCGGAGCACTGACACTCCCGGACGTGCCCCTGACGTGGGACGATTGCTTCGTTGACACGGAAGAGGTCACAGGTTCGATTCCTGTATCGCCCACCAGATCACAGCACGTCAGAGGCCCATGTCGCTGGCTCCAGACGCCCCCGTGGCTATGGGGGGACGCCGAATGGGGGAACATCCAGAGGTGGCCCGCCCCACGTGGGCCGGTGTCAGACGGCGACAGCCCCGTCGATCTGGGCGAGGAATGCCTCGTCGAGGTCCTTCGCCCGCGCCGTGTGGAGGGTGACCTGCTGATCGATGCGGTTACCACTCAGGACCGCCTCGCAGCCGACCAGGACGCCGGCAGGCTCCGCGTGCCGGATCACCGGCAGGAGTGAGTCACTCATCTGCGGCGTCAGCTCGCCCACCCGCTGCCCATCGATGCGGACCTCCACGATGGCCCGACCTGGCCCCCGTGTGGTCTGCCGGGCCGTCTCGTGCAGGGTCGCATACACAGACGTGCCGTCGGGGCCGGCGCCCACCCGGGCGACCAGGTCCCGCAGGAACTCCGAGTGGTTCTCCTCGCCCTTGACCCGGATCGAAGGGCCCGCCGGGATCATGACGAACGCCGCCGACGGCGCGTCGTTGCCCGGCATCATCCGCGAGGGCGCTGCGAGGTCGACCTGGACGCCGTAGATCGCCTTGCCCGGCTCATCCCAGGCCGGGCCGAACCCGATGCGGGCAGGGACGCGGGCCACCAGCCCCCGAGCCTCCAGCTGGTCCAGGCGCCGGGCGTACCTACGGGCATTGTCGCGACTGAGATAGCCGACCCGGCTGCCCTCGATGACGACTTCCACCGCGTTCGGGTCGTGCCGATTCACCGGCTCGCGGCGCAGAAGGGCCGATGTGTCCAGCTCGCCGCGCTCAGCCCTCACCCCGGCCACCCGAACGATCCTCTGCAACTGCACGCGGTAATGGCTCTCCCCGACGACATCGGTCCCGTGCCACCCGGCCGCGCCCCACAGGTCGAACGGGATCAGACCCGGCGAGGCCGCCGCCTGCGCTGCCCGGACCTCGCCAGACGGCGCAGACGAGGAGGCCGCGGCCCGGTTGTGCGCCCCCAGGCCCATCAGCCAGCCGTGGAGCGACTCAGCCGTCGCCACGTGGGCCTTCTCGACCACCACGCATCGAGCGTCCGAGACGGCCGCCACGCGACCCATCTCGCCCGGGTCCTCGCCCATCACGACCACCTGAAGGTGGCCTGCGACCAGCAGGCGCGGCAAGACCAAGCGCGAGCCCCCGACAGCGGTCAGTGGAGTCGACCAGTCGCTGCGCAGGCCGCGACGTCGGATGGTGAGCGTGGGCTCATCGACGGCGATGGTCGCGTTCGAGAACTCGTAGATGGGCATGCCTGGGGGTCCTTCCGGCTCGGGTGTCGTCCGCGACCTTCATGCCCCCGCAGGGCGCGCCCGAAACCCCCCAGAAGCGGAGGACCCTGTTACCCACCGCCAGGGTGGGTGCGCGCACGTAGCCCGGACGCAGGATCGCGGTGGCGTCCAGGGGCTGGCGGGCGAGTCGCCAGCCCTGGCGAATCCGGACGGATCGGATGTCACGCTCGCCAAGGGACCAGTACCTGCGCACGATCGTGCGACCGAAGCCGTCAGCAAATTGCCCGGACCACGCCTGCACGCGGGTTCGGCACATCGGACCCTCCTCCTGGGCCCGGCGCCGGATCTTCAGGGCCAGTACCCCAGGAATCGCCACGAGGGCGAGGACTCCGACGGAGACCTTCCCCCCCTCGGCTCCTTCCCATATCTGCAGGGCGCGGACATCGGGCACCAGCGGAGTCGAGGGATTGCCGGCTCTTCGCAAAGCAGGGTGTGTCCCGGGTGGGCGCGTCGGTGCCGGGGTAGGGGTCGAGGTCTTCCGATGATGGGGGTTCCTACGCCTCCCAGCAGGAAGACCTCGACGTGTCTGACGCTACCTTCGCCTG
>CAZOGW010000079.1:0-14226 GCA_964579415.1 uncultured Acidimicrobiaceae bacterium
CGATACGCGGGCAGCGTGTCCTCGAGTGCGGTTCGCGACTTCCGTGGGGCAATGTCTGGGCGCGGTGACAAGGGCCTTCTCATCACCACCGGCAGCTTCACTCCCTCCGCGAAGGCCGAAGCCACTCGGGACGGCGCGCCGCCCGTGGACCTGGTCGACGGCGAGGATCTCTGCGACCTCCTCAAGCAGTATCGGCTCGGTGTCAGGGTTGAGGAGCGAGTCGTCGAAGACGTCACCGTCGATGCTGCATTCTTCGATGACGTATGAGCCCTTCGTCGACGTGCTGAGCTCATCGCGCGGGCCCCGTGACTGAACCCCCGGACGCTCGCCGGGGACGCCTGCCGATCACGCAGCCCTCCGGGCGGGCCTCGATCCGCAGCCTTCGGCAGTTCCTGACCTGACTTGCGTGGTCGGGCGGGTGCTTCTTTCACCCGGGTGATTGTCCGCACGAAGGACACGGGAGAGCCGCTGCGAGCCGTCGCATGGTCTATGGTTCGCCGGCTGCGTTTGCCTCGGGTAGCGGCGCATCACCACCCAGGGATGGGATCTCACATGGCAGGACGGTCCGGACCTGGTCGGGGTGTCGGAGATGGCCACCTTTGGGCCTCTCCGTGCTGAAGACCCATGAGGTTGGGTGCTGAAGGTTGACTTGCCTACACGGACTGGAGATTCGGTGATGGTCAAGGTGACGGAAGCCGTGAATGTCGGAGTGTCCGAGGAGGAACTGGCATCGATCAGCAGCCCGCCACGCGTCTCAACGCCGTTTGGGTCCTTCGAGTTCTTCGACGGCGTCCCGCTGCCCGGTACTGTCGATCTCGCCTACGACTCGTTGGACCTGTTGCGAGCCGTCGACGTGTTCTTGGATTGTGTCCCGGGGGCATCGATGATGGCCGCCCGCAAGGGGTACGAATCGATCGGGGTCGACGCATCGCACAAGCTCGGCTACACCGATCCGCGGGCGGATTCTGCGCAGCTGATGCTGACGGCGAACACGATCACGTCGTATGGAACGAACTTCTTGTATCTCGACCGGGACGGGCCGACCGTGATCGAGGCACCGCCCAACTCGCTGTGTTTCGTAGACGACATCTGGCAGCGCTACGTGACCGACATGGGTCTGGCCGGTCCCGATGGTGGCAAGGGAGGCAAGTACCTGATCTTGCCGCCGGACTACGACGGTGACGTCCCCGACGGCTACTTCGTGGCGCGCTCGCGAACGTTCTCCAACTGGCTGGTCATCCGTGCCCTGGGTGGGGTGGAGAGCCTGCTGACGACGCGGATCTATCCGCTGGCGACTGCGGACTCGCCGCCCGAGATGGAGTTCCTGAACTTCGCCCGGGTCTCTTTCAACGGCACCCACTCCAACGACTTCGGCTTCTACGAGGAGATCAACACCATCATCCAGGAGGAACCGGCTGGAGCCCTCGACCCGGAACGGACCGGCAAGATCGCCGGGCTCGGGATCGTCCACGGCGAGCCGTTCGAGCCCGACGACCGGATGCGCGGCATCCTCGAGACCGCCGCCGCCATCGGAGCGGGAATCGCCCGCACCATCTTGTACAAGCCACGCGACCGGCGCGCCTACTTCTACCCCGACGGATCCTGGAAGACAGCGTTCATCGGCGGCAGTCACGAGTTCCTCGCCGACGGCGCCCGGCTCCTCGACGCCCGCACCATGATGCACTACGTCGGCACCGGGATCACGCCGGCCATGACCGAAGCCCACGTCGGGGTGGGTTCACAGTACGCCTACACCGCCGAGGACGCCTCCGGCGCCTGGCTCGACGGCGCCAACCACTACACGTTGCGCCTACCCGCCAACATCCCCGCCAAGACCATCTGGTCCATCGACATCTACGACACCCAGACCCGAGCCCTGCTCCAAACCGACAACCCGTGGCCCAGCATCAACAACGCCGACGCACCGGTACCCACCGAACCCAACGGCGACACCCTCATCCACTTCGGACCCACCAAACCCGACGGCGACGACGTCAACTGGCTCCAGACCCTGCCCGGCAAAGGCTGGTTCACCATCCTGCGGCTCTACGGCCCCCTCGAACCATGGTTCGACAAGTCGTGGCGCCCCGGAGAGATCGAACCCGTCGCCTAGCCGCAGGAGGCGGATAGCGACTTGGCGCGTGCGGGTTGTCCCGGGTATCGCGATGTGCAAGGCACTGACCGAGAGGCAGAATCCGCCGCCGATCCTCGCCGGGGAGCCGAGCGTGGCACCTGGCCACCAGATCGAAGAAGCCGCGTCTCGTGATCGCCGCCGGAACTGGAACCCTCTCGGCGTCGCCGCGATCTATGCCAGTGTTCAAACCGAGACAGCGCTCGCAGAAGCCGACTACGCGTCACTTGTGCCGGGCGACTCGGCTTGACGCCGTCAGGGCTATCGGCGTAGCGTGGATTTGCGGGCGGAGTTCGTGTGCCGTCCGACGCGCTGTGCTGCCAGGTGTCGGCTGCAGGCGATCACGCCTATCTGACGTTCCCGCCTAGTACAAGGGGCACACCATGAGTGGCCAGTTCGACCAAGCCAAGGGCAAGATCAAGCAAGCTGCCGGTGATCTCACCGGCGACGACGACCTCAAGGCCGAAGGCGAGTACGACGAGAAGGCCGGTAAGGTCAAAGAAGTCGTGGGGGATGTCAAGGACAAAGTCGACGACGCCGTCGATACCGTCAAGGACAAGCTCACCAAAGACTGACCGGAGCCCGGCATTCGGGCTTTGAGCGAGCGCCCACGTCACTAGACAGTCCGGTGCCGCCTGGCGAGCCCTGTTCCCCGTTTCGACCGACGACGTCGTAGCCCTGCAATGTGGCAACCGACCCAGCGGGGATCTCAGACAGTCGGTAGCAAGTCGGGTTCGGCGCACGGGTCCGGTCACGGCGCGCACCTCGCTCCTGAAGGCCGCCTGTTGCGACGACCTGGCGACTGGTGACCCGCGGCCGGTTGATACCTCGGGCTGCGGTGGGGGTCCCGCCGACGTCGACGTTGTGGCGCGGCTGTCACGCCGCGGTCACGGGAAGGTGAGACTGTGGCAGAAGCCGCGCAGGCGGACACCAGTGTGGATCGCCAAGGTTCACCGTGCAGACAGGAAGTGTCATGGGCACCATAGGTTGGATCGTCCTCATCGTCGTCTTGCTACTCATCTTCGGCGGCGGCCTGGGCTGGAGCAGGCGGGGCCGGTGATCACAAGCGGGCCACTCTCCGGCTCGGAGGCCTGATCCGTCGTCGGCGTGACGTAGCCATCCACGACGAGCCGCCCCAGGTGCCTTGCTCGAGACGGCGAGCCGCGTGCGCCTGGGTTGGTCACTTCCCCCGCCGACCGACCCAGGCCCGCGGCGCCACCTGTCCGCCAGTGATGATCTCGTGTACGCCTGCGGTGGACCGCTCAACGGCCGAGCCGTAGCCGCCAGGGGGCGTTCTCCTTCACCGGTTCACTTGACCTCTCTGCATGCGCTCGACCGGCACAAGGACGGAGACGGGCGAGTGTCCCGGTACCTGAACATGCGGGCCGAAAGATCGTCAAGGTCGCCTCTACCGACGGCGGCGAGCATCTCACGATCGAACTCCGCGGGATCGGCGAGAATCCCGAAGACGCACCGGGGACCGGCGGGGAGCGTGCCAGCAACCCCGGAGGGCCATGCCGCAGCGGGGCGGTCGACATGGTGGTCCTTCGCGCCATCTCGTCTTCGTAGCGCGAGGACACCGAAGCCGGCTGCCGGGACCCGGATCGGACGCGACGCATACCTGCTTGGGTCGCGCTACCACCTCCACCCTTCACTCATCTTTCCCGAAGCGCGTGACGAGACGGTTGCGGGTCTCGACGAACCCGGGCTCAGCGTTGACCAGCGCCTCTCCGATAGAAGACGAAGCTGGCCACCAGAAGGACGATCGAGATGATCAGGATCCATTTCAGCCCTTCGACGAACAGGCCGAACCCGCCCACGAGGAGGGCGAGGAGCAGAAGTGCGATCACAATGCCCATAGCAAGTTGTTCCTTTCGTTGCAGGTTTCTGCCCGAGCGGGCTAGAGAACCGTGCGCTCTGTCGTCGTGGTGATCTCGCGGGCTTCCCCGCTCTGCGCCGCAACCGGGGCGTCGCGTCGCGACGGCCTGCGGCTCATCAGCAGAGACACCACCAGACCGATACCGCCGACGATCATGAGGATCAGGCCCGCCACGTCGAGGTCGATGCCATCGACAGAGGTCTCCAGGGCGAAACGCAGGATTGCGCCGACCGCGATCAACAAAATGCTCAATCCGATACGCATTTCCGCACCTCCGTGTCCCGTCGGGTCGAGCGGCATGCTGGACTGCACCGACTGGCTCATCTCCATGATCCGCCAGGGCCGTTACCGTGGCGTGACAGCGACGGCGCTCCGCACCCCCTGCCGGCTACCCGGCGCCATCGAGAGCGGCGGGGCCGTCCGCGCCGCCCGACTCCAGGAACGTGCGTACCGAGGCGAGCACGAGGTCGATGTCGGTGAAGGTCAGCGTCCGGCCGAGGCCCCGCGCCACATCGAACGTCTCTCGAACGTCGACCCGAAGGGGCTCTTCCGAGCCGTCCTCCGACCAGACCCTGAGAATCATGAGACCAGTCCGATAGGTGTTCATGTCCCCAGTGTGCAGGTCGACCGTGACGCCGGCGTTACACGTACCCGTCGAGCAGTTCCCGCAGGCGCGGGGTCGGCTCCAAGTTGAGCTCCCGCAACAGCAGATCCCGGTAGTCGGTGAACTCCCGCATCGCTTCGGAAACGTTCCCTTCCGCGATGTGCACACGGATCAGCGCCGCCCGGGAACTCTCACGGAGGGCGTCGGCCCTGACTGCAGCCTGAGCGGCCGAGATCGCCTCGCCGAAGGCGCCCTCCGCCAGCAGGTCGCCGGCCAGCGCCTCCAGCGCGTGCAGGCGTCGCTGACGCCACGCCTCGGCTTCGACGATCACCCAGTCCTCATACCAGTCGGGGAGGACGTCCGCTGAGAGGGCGTCCACTTCGGCAGAAGCCGAGCGATCCACCAGGAGGGACTCGTGCGGACCGATGAGCCGGCGAGCGATCGCTTCCGACTCCCACAAGTCGACCGTTATCCGGTCAGCGATCCCGAGCGTCGAGGTGGTGACCGCCAACGCCGAGCGCGCTCCGTCGTCGAGGCGCGCCAGCGTCGACCGTAGGCTGGAATGGGCGTGGTCGGCGCTCGCCTCGGGCCACAGCGTCCCGGCGGCGAGCACCCGCCGGACCGGCTTCTTGCGTAGGGCGAGGAACGCGATCAGGCGCTGCGGACCTTCGGCGATCGCAACATCGACACGGCCATCCGACAGGCCGAAACCTCCGAGCAACGAGATACGTGGACCTGCCGCCGGCCCGCCGCTTGGTTCATCGCTGGTTTCGGATGACGGTGCCAAGAGCATCCTTCCCGCCACCGCCCGCATCGGGGTCTGTCTCGCCAGCGACACGTTGTGGGATTGGCGATAACGTGGTGAGCGGTTCTCTCACGTGCTTCTGGGTGACGATCTGTCCGGCGCTCCTGCGCCAAGTCAAGGCTCTGGATCGAGGATCTCCGCAAGATGTCGAAACCGGTCTCGCCGTCTCTTCCGAGCAGTGTGACGGCGTGGAGGAACAGCGGTGGACACCATGCAGGGACCATCCTCCCCACGGATGCGGGCGTGTCCGTCCTGCCAGCTCCACACCGTCAACCCGGCCACCGCCACGGTGCAAGTAGCCACGTCGTCCTCGCTCAACGACCGTGAATGGAGCGCCGGGACGGGATCCCACTGCTGTGCTCTCACTGCAGGCGCTTCAGATCGTCGCGGTCCCGCAGCGTCCGCCGCCTGCGCTTCCGGTAGACGAGGCCGAACAGTTCGTCGAGGACGATGCCGATAAGCAACGACCCGAGGATGATCACGATCAGCGGAGTTGAGAATTCCCAGACAAGAAAGGAGACGGTCACTGTGTCGGTGTTCTGGGCAGCAAGCACCATCACAGCCAACGCCATGACGATCCCGATGATCAGCCCCCAGAACAAGCCGGTTCCCGCAAAGACCCGCTCCGGGTCTGGCACAGGATCGCTGGTTTCGCTCGCAGCAGGTATATCTGCGGCCGATGACGGGGCCGACGCTTCCATCTCGTTGTCACCCAAACTCGTCATCCTTGTCCTTGTCGCCGCGTCTGCATAGAAAGACTACTTGACGAATAGCTATTTCGCCCGATCAGCACCGAGCTCGCCCCACATCCACGCTCGGCACTCCGGCGCCGGTGCGGTCGGTCACGGTGAACCGACAATCCACCTCACGAGGGAACGTGACTGAACCGCACCGGGACTTCTGGAGCCAGGAGTCTCTGCCGGTGGTGGGGATCCAGTTGGCTTCCATACTGTCAGGTGCGTCGGGTCCGATGAGCACGTCGACGCATCCGTCGTCGGTGACCCTCAGCGCTGCGGCAACTGGCCGATCTCGGTCGCGTGACGTTACAGAGTGGCTGGAACTCCTTGGCTCCGCGGGTCGACCCGTCATTGGACCAGGTCCCCGTCCAGCGAGCGCATCAGGTCGTCGCGTGCGCTCGTGGAGATGGCGCCGCGATAGGGTGCGATTCTCGACCGCGCTTCGGAGGAGGTAGACGGTACGGATCCGAGGGGAGTCGGCGAGTGAGCAGCGGGAAGTCCAGACCACCCAACCCGGGACTTACGCTACTCGCCACCATCACTCCTCCCGAAATCCAGAGCGAGTTCCTCAAGGGTGTTTGAGAATATCCATAGTCGGGTACAACTCTCGTAGTGAATACATACCAGTCCATATTGGAGGACACATATGCATGACATCTGGAACTATCCCGAAGGAACCGACTACGTCACCGGCGACACGGCAACGGGAGCGTTGGTGGGTTACAAGGTCGAAGCCGTGGACGGCTCGATCGGCAAGGTCGACGAGACGACCAACGAAACCGGAGCGAGCTTCATGGTCGTGGACACGGGACCCTGGATCTTCGGCAAGAAGGTCCTCGTACCCGCCGGCGTGATCTCCAAGGTGGACCACGCGGAGAAGCAGGTCAATGTGGACCGCACCAAGGACGAGATCAAGGACTCGCCGCACTTCGGCGACGACCGGTTCCGTGAGGACAGCTTCCGCCAGGACATCGGTGCCTACTACGGCCCGATCGAGCGCGAAGGCACCGACAAGTACCTCGCCGACCGCTGACAGACGGCTCTCGCCGACTCCAAGCAAGAGCCCCGGGCTTCCCCGGGGCTCTTCTCCATGCGGACGGTCCTTCGATGGCGACGGGTGTGGTCAGCCGGGGAGGGGCCGGATTCGCCGGCCCAGGTCCGACGGTAGAGTGGGAGTGAACGGGGGGACACCGTAGCGCCACTGTCGAGAGCGGAGGACCCGGCGATGCACCATGCCGTGCCCGACGCCATGTTCCGAAGGCTCCCCGACCACGCGGCTCGAGATGAGCTCTTCACTCTGTTCCAGCCCCTGGCGCGCCGTCTCGCCCGCCGGTACGGCCAGCGTGGTATCGAAGACGACGACCTCCTCCAGGTCGCCTATTTGGCGCTCGTCAAAGCCGTGAACCGTTACGATCCCGACCGGGGCAACGGGTTCGTCAGCTTCGCAACCCCCACCATCACGGGCGAGATCAAACGTCACTTCCGAGACGCCGGCTGGGGTATGGGGGTACCGCGCCGGCTCAAGGATGTCGGCACGTTGGTCCGGAAAGCCACCGACGATCTGGTGCAGCGTCTCGGCCGATCGCCATCGGTGGCGGAGATAGCCGGTGAGATCGGTGTCTCCGACGAGGAGGTGGCCGAAGTTGCGGCTCTTGGCTCGGCCTATCGACCTGACGCCCTGGACGCTCCTGTGCCCGGGCACGAGTTCACCCGAATGGACACGCTCGTGGCCGAAGACGACCGACTCAATCGCCTTGTCGAGTTCAGCTCCATGGGTCCGCTCGTCAGGTCCCAGCCCTACCGCGCCCGCGAGGTCCTCTACCTCAGGTTCTACCAGGACCTCACCCAGCGCGAAATCGCAGGCCGGCTCGGTATTTCACAGATGCACGTTTCGCGGATCCTGTCGTCCACCCTCACGAGGTTACGAGTGCTCGCGGCCTGAGGTTACGAGTGCTCTTGGCTGGCCCCACGTTGCGGGCGATCACCGACGACAATCCGGCAGGTGTCAGCGGGCCCTTCGCCGGAGGCGCATCACCAGGCAACGATCGCCGTCAGCCACTTGGAACCACAACCCCTGACCCTTCGTCTGGCACATCCTCAACGCCCTCAAGAAGATACTTAGCGAACCTCTGACGCAGGACACTTGTGGGGAGCACGACTAGGTCGCCACTTCGTTGAGGTCCAACCGCCGTCGATGACGGGATCGAGCCGTCCCGGCTCCGCCATCGCCTCGATGCCTGCGGCGCTTCCAGACCTGGTGGCGATGAGGCGGGAGGCGGTGGTCACACTTGTTGTCAGCTGTTGGCCGGCCGGACACCGTCGCCCCCACTGTCACGCCACCGTCACGGTCGTTGCGGATCATGGTGACCTATCGCTGACACTCAGCAGGTCGCTGAACCCATCACGGGACATGGAGGCAATGGCATGGGTATCGGACTGAGCATCCTGTTGATCGCCATCGGGGCAATCCTGCGATCTGCCCTTGAGACATCCGTCGACGGCTTCAACCTCGCGGACCGGCCTGATCCTCACGATCGTCGGCGGTATCGGCCCGATCACATCCCCGCTGATGATGTGCGGTCTCAGACGCTCGCGACGCGGCCCGGACGTCGCGGAGCAGACGGTGGGGGTCTGCGCGACCCCCACCACCACAGAACGCCACATCACCTGGTCCGAGCTGCCTGGCACCCAGACACGACAACGACGTTGCTACGACTGCGATTCCCGCTGGCCACCACGATGCGGACGCGACCGAGGTCCGCCGACCCGAGGTCCATCCCATTGGAGGACAACGCATGAGAACAACCCGAAACCACACCTTCGCCGCCGCCGTCATCACCCTTGCTTTGGTCGCGGCCGCCTGCGGCGGCAACGGCGAGGCGGACAACGGTGGCTCCGGTGACACCGAATCCCGCGGTGCCATCACCGTCTGGTACTCGAACAACCAGCAGGAGATCGACTGGGCGGTCGAGCAGATCGCCGCCTGGAACGCCGAGAATCCCGACGAGCAGGTCACCGGTCAGGAGATCCCGGCCGGAGAAACCTCCGAGGCGGTGATTTCCGCTGCCATCACGGCGGGAAACACCGCGTGCCTGGTCTACAACACCGCCCCTGCCGCCGTGCCCAGCTTCCAACGCCAGCAGGGCCTGGTGGCGCTTGACGACTTCCCCGACGGACGCGAGTTCATCGAGGCCCGCAGCGGCGACGCCGCGGCGCAGTACCAGTCCACAGATGGCAAGTACTACCAGATGCCGTGGAAGTCGAACCCGGTGATGATCCTCTACAACAAGACGCTCTTCGAACAAGCGGGGCTCGATCCCGAGAACCCCCCGCTCGGCACCCATGAGGAGTTCCTGGCAACGGCGCGGACTCTCGTCGAGTCCGGTGCCGCGACGGCGGCGATCTATCCTTCGCCCGAGTCGCAGTTCTTCCAATCCTGGTTCGACTTCTACCCATGGTTCGCCGCCGAGACCGGTGGGACCCAGTTGGTCGAGGACGGCGCACCCCAGTTCAACGATGCTGCCGGCATAGCTGTGGCCGAGGTGTGGCGTCAGATCTACGACGAGGGCCTGGCCCCGCGAGAGACCTACCAGGGAGACTCCTTCGCCGACGGCGTCAGCGCCATGAACTCCGCCGGCCCCTGGGCGGTGGCGGTCTACGGCGACATCGACTGGGGTGTGGCGCCGCCACCGACGTCCACCGGGACCACCGGCGACGTGTCCACCTTCTCCGACGCCAAGTCGGTGGGGCTCTACGTCAGCTGCGAGAACCCGGCCACGGCCTGGGACTTCCTCAAGTTCACCATGAGCGAGGCGAGCGACGCGGCTCTGCTCGAAGCAACCGGCCAGATGCCGCTCCGCGCCGGCCTCACTGAGACGTTCGCCGACTACTTCGCTGCCAACCCGGAGTACCTGGTGTTCGCCGAAGCCGTCGAGACGGCGACGGAGGTGCCTGTCGTCGCCAACTCGGTCGAGGTGTGGCAGGTATTCCGCGACGCCTGGTCCTCCTCGGTGATCTTCGGAGACGACGAGATCGCCGCGGCCTTCCAGGCGGCGGCCGACGAGATACAGACACTGGTCGATGACTGAGCAGCACGTGGCGGGAGGTATCGACGCCGGCCGGAGGGAGCGGCGGCGACGAATCTTCGGTGCGCATCCGATCGGCTACGCCTTCGCCAGTCCCTACGTCCTGTTCTGGCTGGCGATGTTCGCCTTCCCGCTCGGGTTCGCCGTGTACATCTCCTTCCACGACTACTTCTTCGCCGCACCCGGCGCGGTGGTCGATCGGCCGTTCGTCGGCTTCGGGAACTTCACCGAGGTCCTCACCGACCCCGATGTCCATCGCGCCGCCCTCAACGTGGTCATCTTCATCGCAATCAACGTGCCTCTCACCGTCACCCTTGCCCTGGTGCTGGCGACGGCGCTGAACCGTGCGGTCCCGTTCCGCACCTTCTTCCGGGCCGCGTACTACATGCCGTACGTGACGGCGAGCGTGGCGATGATCGCGGTGTGGCTTTGGCTCTTCGGGGGAACCGGCTTGATCAACCAGATGCTGGGGCCGCTTGCACCGGACCCGTCGTTCCTGGTCAACAGGTACTGGGCGATGCCGATCATCGCCCTTTTCGCCACCTGGAAACAGCTCGGATTCTATGTGCTGCTGTACCTGGCGGCATTACAGAACATCAACGAAACGCTGTACGAGGCGGCCGAGATCGACGGTGCCAACATGGTGCAGAAGTTCTTCGCGGTGACCGTTCCCGGGGTGCGATCGGCGACGACGCTGGTCGTGGTCCTCGCCACGATCGTCGGCGCCAACTTCTTCACCGAGCCCTACCTGCTCACCGGCGGCGGCGGGCCCAACGGCGCTTCGGTATCTCCGGTTCTGTTGATGTACCAGAAGGGCATCGAGCAGGGCAACGCCGGACTGGCTGCTGCCATCGGAGTGCTGTTGGCCGTGCTGGTGATGGGACTCTCTGCGATCAACTTCTTCTTCCTTGAGGAGCGTGAGGAACGATGACCGGCGTGACATCCCCGCCGACCCGAGCCGCTGCCGGCGACGACATCGACGTCGTGACGCCCGATGCGGAGTACCAAGCACCTCGGCGCCGATGGACCCGGGGCCGGCTGCTCGGGTTCATCGTCCTCATCGCCGGGGCGTTCCTCTTCCTGTTCCCGTTCTGGTACATGGTGATCGGAGCTCTCCAGAGCTCGCCCGATCCCACCATCGGCGGCGCCTACCCCTCCCCGGGGAACCTCACGCTGGACAACTTCTCCGCCATCAACGCACGCCTCGACCTACTGACGGCCCTGCGGAACTCGTTCATCTTCACCGGCGGCGTGATCCTCCTCACCATGATGCTCGGCCTGCTCGCCGGCTATGCGCTGGCGGTGCTGGAGTTCCGTGGGAAAGGCGCGGTGTTCGGGATCGTGCTGATCAGCCTCATCCTGCCTTTCCAACTCCTCATGATCCCCCTGTTCGTCATGATCGTGCGGACATACAACCTGGCCGACAGCTTCCTCGGGATGATCCTGCCGTTCGCGGTGAGCGCCACTGCCGTGTTCCTGTTCCGCCAGTTCTTCCGCGCCCTACCCCGCTCGCTGTTCGACGCTGCCCGGATCGACGGCGCCAGCGAACTCCAGATCCTCTGGCACATCGCCATCCCGCTGTCGCGACCAGCAATCCTGACGGCGGTCATCGTCACGTTCATCGGGCCCTGGAACGAGTTCCTGTGGCCGTTCCTCATCACCAAGGAGCAGTCGCTCCAGCCGCTGGCGGTGGCGCTCGCCAACTACATCTCAACGGTCGCCGCCAGCGCCGCCAACCCCTTCGGCGCCATCCTGGCGGGAGCGACGGTGCTGGCGATACCGGCGGTAGCCCTGTTCCTGATCTTCCAGAAACAGTTCCTCTCCTCCAACCTGGGTGCGGGGGTCAAGGAATGACGGCGGGCGACCACTCCCCTGCCGCCACCTCCAACCCGGTGCCGGACAGCGCCGGCTATGCCCTTGAGCGCCGTGGCGTTCTCATGGAGCCGGTTGCGGGTGAGGCGAACCAGGCGTGGGGAATGCTCAACCCGGCCACGGCGCGGGACCGCAACGGCGATCTGTGGATCTTCCCCCGGCTCGTCGCCGAGCACAACATGTCGCGGGTGGGGAAGGCACGAGTCCTGTTCGACGGCGCCGGGGATCCGATCGGCACCGAGGCGCCCACGGTGGTACTGGAACCGTCCGAGCTGTGGGAAGCGAACGCCCGCACCGGCGGCACCGAAGACCCGCGCATCACGTGGATACCCACCCTCGATCTCTATGTCATGACCTACGCGGCCTACGGCCCTCTCGGTCCGCGTATCGGGATCGCCGTCTCGTCGGACCTCGACACGTGGGAACGGCTCGGGCCGGTCGCCTTCGCCTACGATCCGCGGCTCGGCGCCGATCTCAACCTCTACCGCAACAAGGACGCCCTGTGGTTTCCCGAGCCGGTCACGGCTCCCGACGGGCGAACGGCCTACGCCCTTCTGCACAGGCCCACGTGGGACCTCGCCGAGATCAGTCCGCTGGGCTACGCCGCGGTGCCCAGAGGCGTCACCGACCCGCGGTCGGGCATCTGGGTGTCGTTCGTGGACGCGGCGAGCGTCGTCGACGACATCCGCAAGCTGGTGAGCCTCGACCAGCACCGCTCGGTGGCGACGTGCCAGGAACCGTGGGAGGAACTGAAGATCGGCGGCGGGACGCCACCGATCCGCACTCCCCTGGGCTGGCTCACCATCTATCACGGCGTGTCCGGGGTCTACGTCCCGGGCGCCGACCTCCAGCAACATCTCCGCTACGCGGCGGGTGTGATCGTCCATGACATCACCGATGTCACCCGTATCGTGTACCGCTCCTCCGCATCGCTCCTCGAACCGGAGACCCTCGACGAACAGGCCGGGATCGTTCCCAACGTCGTCTTCCCCACTGCCATCGACGATCGCGGCGACGGGACAGCCGACGTCTTCTACGGCATGGCCGACAGCCGCATCGGCTGGGCTCGACTCACCTACCCGAGAGCTTCGCCACAGGGACAACCCACATGACCTGCCGTAGTCAGCCGCCTCGAATCCGGCGGCCGAAGTCCCAGGCCGCCAATCCCCAGTGGGATTCCCGAGACTGAGCATCCTCCCCTGCGGTCCATTTGAACCGTCGGACGGCATCCCTACGACAGCTCCGCGGCCTGGGTTTCATCGCTTCGCTCTGTCGTGGCTTCCCTCCGGGGTGGGACTCGAACCGACAACCTGCGGATTGACGGTCCGGCCTGGAGTGCGAGCCACCACGCCCGCTCAGGCTTGAGGAATACAAGGTCGCCGGTGACGCGGCGGGCGCCGGCGCCGACCAGGTGGGCGAACGACATGTCGGCTGTCGTCCCGAATCCGGCGAGCACCCTGACCAGGGATCGCCATCCGACCTGGGGGGTGCGGCGATCGAGGTTGTCTGCTCGTCGATGAGGGCATAGTTCCGGACGAGTCGGGCGGGGCCGGTTCAGGCAGGTGCTCGTTTTCCGTTCGCATCGTGGTGGTCAACCATGGCCACCATCACCAGGGTACCGAGCCGTGCTGGCCGCCCTCGCGGTCGAGCCGATGGTGTCCGGTTGCGCCGGGTGTCGACTTCGGTGACGAGGTCGCCGTTGAGAACGCCGATGTCGCCAGCGGTTGCGACGGCAAAGGCCGAGCTACGCCGCTCAAGGAACTCCCGAATCCACTCACCACTCATCCGCGAGAGGCACTACAGAGGCACCAACGCAGGCAGATGCCAGATCGCAGCCCAGCCTGGAGGCCAGAGACCCTTGTCAGATAAGGGCTTCGGGGGTGGCGCTACTGGGATCGAACCAGTCACCTCTGCCGTGTGCAGGCACGAATCGTCGAGCACACTTCGGCGATGCTATCGGACCCTTGAACAAGTGGCACGGTCTCCCGCGGCAGGCACTGCACTGGCACTTGACGCCACTCGAATCCAACCACGGAAACGCTGACACCCATTGCTGCAAAGGGTTTCAAGGTGGGCGCTACTGGGTTCGAACCAGTGGCCTCTGCCGTGTGAA
>CAZOGW010000080.1:0-7974 GCA_964579415.1 uncultured Acidimicrobiaceae bacterium
CCGGATACCACGCCGTCCCCCGGGAGTCCCTCATGTCCGACCTGGCCCTCTACGAAACGCACGGCTCCGTAGCTCTCGTCACCCTGAACCGGCCGCCTGTGAATGCCCTCAATGCCGAGCTGATCGCCGCCATCGACGCCGCCCTCGACCAGGCTGCCGACCCGTCGGTGCGGGCGGTGGTGGTCACCGGGAGCCGCCACTTCGCCGCCGGGGCCGACATCAAGCGCTTTGTCGACGCCTTCGAGAGCGGTGCCGACGAGCCACAGGCGAGCGGCCTGGGAGCCGTCATCGACAAGCTGGAGGCGCTGGCGAAGCCCACCATCGCCGCCATCACCGGCTACGCCCTCGGCGGTGGCCTGGAACTGGCAATGGGCGCCGACTTCCGCTACCTCGCCGACGACGCCAAAGTGGGCCAGCCTGAGATCCTTCTCGGGCTCATCCCCGGGGCCGGCGGCACCCAGCGCCTTCCCCGCCTCGTCGGCTACCAGCGCGCCAAGGAGATGAACTTCTCCGGCCGCCAGATGGCCGCCGACGAAGCGCTTGCCGTCAGCCTCGCCGACAAGGTGGTGCCCGCGGCGGAGCTGCTCGACGTCACCCTCGCCGATGCCGCCCGCTGGGCGGAAGGCCCCACCGCCGCCTACGCAGCCGTCAAGACTTCGATGGGAGGCGGGTACGGCCGGCCCCTCGCCGATGCGCTGGCATGGGAGCGGGAGCAGTTCAACGCCCTCTTCGCCACCGCCGACGCCAAGGCCGGCATCCTCGCCTTCGTGGCCAAGGAGAAGCCCGGGTTCCAGGGCAAGTGAGCCAAGTACTACCATCTACACGGATAGCTACATGTAGGGAAGCATGGCTCTCAACATCCGCAACAGAGAAGCCGAGCGCTTGGCGGCCGAACTTGCCGCGCTGACCGGTGAGACGAAGACGGAGGCGGTGCGGAGCGCGCTCGAGGACAAGCTGGTGCGGCTGCGCCGCGAACAGGCGGGACGGCGGCTGGCCGAAGAGCTGGAGGACGTGGCACGCCGCTATGCGTCGCTTCCCGTGCTCGACGACAGATCTGCCGAGGAGATTCTCGGCTACGACGGCGATGGGCTTCCGTCCTGATGGTGATCGACAGCTCGGCGCTTCTGGCGATACTCGAGGGCGAGCCGGAGCGGGGTGCGTTCATCGCGGCGATCGAGAGTGCCGAGAACCGGTTGGTCTCGGCGGCCACGTTCCTCGAGACGTCCATCGTCGTCGAGGCCCGCCGTGGGGCAGGTGGGCTGCACCATCTCGACCAGTTCATCGAGTTGGCCGGAATCGAACTGGTGCCCTTCGATCGGGACCAGGCACTCCAGGCCCGTCGTGCATTCAGCCGCTACGGCAAGGGACGCCATCCGGCCGGCCTCAACTTCGGTGATTGCCTCACCTACGGTCTGGCCAAGGTGCGTGACGAGACGGTGCTCTTCAAGGGCGACGACTTCTCACGGACGGATATCGCGGCGAAGCGACTCCATCGCCGCGTCGGTGCGTCGGGCTCTGCATGACGAGCGGCGGCGGGACGAGATCGGAGCATCGCTGGGATCGTTCTCCGACTCCGGCCACGACCGGGATGACGATCCTGCGGCGTGGGTCCGTTCCCAACGTCACGCCGGCGCTCGCTTACCGGCTGAGCTGTCGACGCGCGGTTGCTGTCCTCCGCACACGAGGTGGACATACAACCGTCGCCGGTTGACGGCTATGTACTGGATACTGGATGCGGGATACTGGATACCTGCAGATGATCTACCTCGACCACGCCGCCACGACACCGCTGCGCCCCGAGGTGCGCGAGGCCATGGGGCCGTACCTCGGTGAGGTGTTCGGCAACCCCTCGGGCATCCACGAGGTGTCACGGCGCGCCAAGAACGCCGTCGAGGCGGCCCGGGAGGCCATCGCCGACCTGCTGGGCGCTGCCCGGCCGCTGGAGGTCGTGTTCACCGGTGGCGGCACCGAATCGGACAACCTGGCGGTGGCGGGACGGGCGCTGGCCGGCGCCGGGCGCGGCGGAGTGGTGACCGTCTCCACCGAGCACGACGCCGTCCTCGAGACGGCCCGCTGGCTGGCCAAGCTGGGATGTGACGTCGGTGTCGTCCCCGTAGGAGCCGGCGGGACGGTGTCGCCGGAGGAGGTTGCCGCCCACGTCGGCGCAGAGACGGTGCTGGTGTCGGTCATGGTCGCCAACAATGAGACCGGTGCACTCCAGTCGGTGGCCGAAGTCGTCGAGAGAGTCCGTGCCCGCCGGGACGGCGTGACGGTGCACACCGACGCCGTCCAGGCCTTCCTCACCGGGGAGGTCACCGTTGCCTCCACCGGCGCCGACCTGATCTCGCTCTCCGGGCACAAGCTGGGCGCCCCCAAGGGTGTGGGCGTGCTCTACGTGCGGGACGGGGTCGATCTGGAACCGGTGATCCACGGTGGCGGCCAGGAGCTGGGACGCCGCTCCGGCACCCACAACGTCGCCGCCATCGTCGGCATGGCCGAGGCGATGCGGCTCGCCGCCGCCCAGCGGGAAACCCTCGCCGGGCTCCTCGCCGCCGAGCGCGACGCCTTCGAGGAGCGGCTCGCCGGGAGGCGTCCCGACGTGGCCGTGACCGCGGCCGGCGTGGCCCGCACACCGCAGCACAGCCACGTGAGGTTCCCCGGCATCGGTGCCGAGACACTCCTCATCCGCCTCGACCGGGCCGGGGTGGCCGCCTCCTCCGGATCGGCGTGCCACAGCGGCGCCATCGAGCCGTCCCACGTCCTCGAGGCGATGGGCCTGTCCCCAACCCAGGCCAGGCAGGGTGTCCGCTTCTCGTTCGGTTGGGTGACCCGGCCCGGCGACGGCGCTGCCGCCGCCGACCTGGTCGCCTCCGTGGTGAACGACCTGGCGGAGGCGCCGGCGTGAGGATCCTTGTCGCCATGTCGGGAGGCGTCGACAGTTCGGTGGCGGCGGCGCTGATGGTCGAGGCGGGCCACGACGTCGTCGGTGTCACCCTCAAGCAATGGGAGGGCGCCGGCGGCGAGATGCCCACCGCGGGCTGCTGCACCGTCGGCGACGCCGAGGACGCCCGCCGCGTCTCCGCCCAGCTCGATGTCCCCTACTACGTGCTCGACTACGTCGACGAGTTCACCGCGGCGGTGGTGGACCGCTTCGGCGAGGCCTACATGGAGGGCCGCACCCCCAATCCCTGCATCGAGTGCAACCGCAAGGTCCGGTTCGCCGCCCTCCTCGACCGCACCACCGCCCTCGGCTGCGACGTGCTCGTCACCGGCCACCATGCCCGCATCCGCCGCGACGCCGCCGGGTACCACCTGCTCGCCGCGGTGGACGGCACCAAGGACCAGTCCTACGTTCTGCACATGCTGGGCCAGGCCGAACTGGCGCGGGTGCTGCTGCCCGTCGGGGAGATGACCAAGGTCGAGGTGAGGGAGAAGGCGGCGGCCCTGGGGTTGCGCACCGCCTCCAAACCCGACTCGCAGGACCTGTGTTTCGTCGGCAAGGGCGACTACCGGGACTTCCTGCGCACCCGGTTCCCCCAGGCGGCCCGCCCGGGGCGCATCGTCGACACCGCCGGCGCCGAGGTGGGCCGCCACCACGGGACCGTCGACTTCACCGTGGGCCAGCGCCGCGGCCTGGGAGTGGCGGTCGGCGAGCCCCGGTACGTGGTGGGCATCGCCCCCGACACCGCCACCGTCACCATCGGCTCGCGGAAGGACCTCGAGGTGGCCGGGTGCCTCACCGAGGACATGACCTTCGTCGCCGGTCCGCCCGACCCCGGTGAGCCTCTGACCGTGAAGGTTCGCTACCGCACCCGCCCGGTCCCGGCGACACTCCACGACGGGCCGGATGGCTGGCGGGTCACCTTCGCCTCCCCCCAGATCGGTGTCGCCCCCGGCCAGGCCGCCGTCCTCTACCGTGGCGACGAGGTAGTCGGCGGTGGCACCATCACCGCCGCGTTACGTAATACGTAATACGTACTGCCTTTGTACTGGATACCGGCTACTGGATACTGATCCCCATGGACCGCCAAGACTGGCAATCTGAGCCGACCCACCCCGACGACGTCGAGGCGCGCCGGGTCGCCGAGCGGCTCGATCAGCTCTCCATGGGTGAGGTGGAGCGCATCATCCAGCGGGCACTGGAGATCCAATCGAGCACCAGCGACCTGGCCCCGGACCAGCTCGACCGGGAGACGCTGCGCCGGGTCGCCGCCGAGATGGACATCAGCCCCCAGCACCTGGAACAGGCACTGGTGGAGGAACTGGCAGCCGCAGGTCGAGAGGATCCGGGACTCCTCGACCGCATCTTCATCCCACGCAGGATCTCCGCCTCCGGGGTGGCCGGGGGCACCCTCGCCGAGGTGGATGCCGCCGTCGACGACTGGATGGTTGGCCAGGAGGGCATGGTGCGCCGCGCCACCCGCAAAGGCGAGGTGGTGTGGGAAAAGGACCCCAGCCTGGCGGCCTCGGTACGGCGCGGGCTGAGGCTGTCGCAGGCCACCGGTGATCTACGCCAGGCATCGACGGTGACCACCCGGGTACGGCCGGCGACCGAGACCCGCCACATCGTCGGTGTCGAGGCCGACGTCACCCCGACCCGGCGCCTCGCCATCGCTCTGGCCACCGGCGTACTCGCCCTCAGTGCCGGTGTCGGCGTCGCTGTCGCCGCCTTCACCGACGGCGTGGCCGGCGACGCCGCCGCCGTCGCCAGCACCGCCGCAGCCGGCGCCATCGGCTTCGGGTCCATCGTCCTCGGCTTCAAGATGTGGGCGGGCAAGGTCAGGGCGGCAGTGGAGCGGGCCGTCGAGGCCATCTCCTCCCCGGCGAGCATCCCCACCCCCGGAGGGCTACGCGATGCCGTCATCAACCTGGTCGGCCAGGTGTGGGGCAGCGGCGGCTGGGGGCGGCGCCGTGGCTGACGGGGTCGGCTCGCCCGAGGCGAGGGCGGACGAACTGCGAGCCGTCCTGCGGTACCACAACCACCGCTACTACGTGCTCGACGACCCCGAGGTCTCCGATGCCGAATTCGATGCCCTGCTGCGTGAGCTGATCGCCATCGAGGAGGACCACCCCGAGCTGATCACCCCGGACTCGCCCACACAACGCATCGGCACCCCGGTGGGGGAGATGTTCACCCCGGTGGTCCACCGCCAGCCCATGTTCTCGCTGGACAACGCGGTGTCGGTGGCGGAGCTGGAGGCGTGGCAGGCGCGCCTGGAGCGTGTGCTGGGGCGCCGCCCCGAGGGGTACGTCTGCGAGCTGAAGATCGACGGGCTGGCGGTGTCGCTCACCTACGAGAACGGGGTGCTGGTGAAGGGCGCCACCCGCGGTGACGGCGTCACCGGCGAGGACGTCACCGCCAACGTGCGCACCATCGAGGCGGTGCCGCTCCGCCTCAGCGGCGCAGCGCCCACCGTGATGGAGGTGCGCGGCGAGATCTACCTGCCGGTGTCGGAGTTCGAGGCGCTCAACGCCCGCCAGGCGGAGATAGGGGGCCGCCCCTACGTCAACCCGCGCAACACCGCCGCCGGGTCGGTGAGGCAGAAGGACCCGGCCAAGACCGCCGAGCGCAAGCTCGCCATCTGGGTGTACCAGGTGGGCTACGTCGACGGCGGGCCCACTTTCACCCACCATTCGGGCACCCTGGAGTGGATGGCCTCGTTGGGGCTGCGGGTCAATCCGGCCAACCGGGTGGTCCCCGACATCGAGGCCGTCGAGACCTTCGTCTCCGAAGCGCAGCAACACCGTCACGACCGCGACTACGAGACGGACGGTGTCGTCATCAAGGTGGACAGCCTGGCCGACCAGGCCGACGCCGGGTTCACCGCCAAGAGCCCCCGCTGGGCCGTCGCCTACAAGATGCCACCCGAGGAGAAGACGACAATCCTCGCCGACATCCGCATCAACGTGGGCCGCACCGGGGCCGTCACCCCCTACGCGGTGCTGGAGCCGGTCTTCGTCGGCGGCGTCTCGGTGACCACGGCGACCCTGCACAACGAGGGAGAGTTGCAGCGTAAGGACCTGCGTGTCGGAGACACGGTGGTGGTGCGCCGGGCGGGAGACGTCATTCCCGAGGTCGCGGCGCCGGTGCTGTCCCTGCGCCCCGAGGGCGCCGAGGTGTGGCGCATGCCCGCCGATTGCCCCTTCTGCGGCAACCCGATCGTCACCCCCGAGGGCGAGGCGAAGGCACGCTGCACCGGCGGGTACGCCTGCCCCAGCCGCCTGCGGGAGTACCTGGCCCACTTTGCCTCCCGGGGGGCCATGGACATCGAGCATCTCGGCTACAAGACCATCGACCTGCTGCTGGAACAGGGTCTCATCGCCGACCCCGCCGACATCTTCGGGTTCGACACCACCGATTTGCTCGATCTGGAGGGCTGGAAGGAGACCTCGGTCGGCAACCTGGCCAAGGCCATCGACGCGGCGCGCAACCGGCCGCTGGCCAACCTACTCTTCGCCCTCGGCATCCCCCACGTCGGCGGCACCTTGGCGCGCACCCTGGCGCGCCACTTCCGCTCCTTGGAGCGGCTCATGGCTGCCACCTACGACGAGGTCGTGGCCATCGACGGGGTGGGCCCGGAGATCGCCCGGGGAGTCGCCGAGTGGTCCCAGGACCCGGCCAACCGCGACCTGGTGGCGCGCCTCGGTGCCGCCGGTGTCAGCCTGGCCGACCCCGAGCCGGAGGGCGCCGCCCCCTCGGGCCTCCTCGCCGGGGTCACCCTGGTCATCACCGGCACCCTGGAAGGCTTCAGTCGCGAAGGAGCCAAGCAGGCGGTCGAGGACCGGGGCGGCAAGGTGGCCGGCTCGGTGTCCTCCAGGACCACGGCGCTGGTTGCCGGCGATGGCGGCGGATCCAAACGTCGGAAAGCCGAGGAACTCGGCATCCCCGTCCTCGACGAAGCGCAGTTCAGGGACCTTCTCGAGTCGGGGCTGGCGGTAATCGTCAACGAGTAGGCCGGTTTCGCCGGCGACATTCCTGTCAGTGCAAGACGATGGTGACCATCAACCCGAGCCGGGTGCATCGTCGCCGACTGCCTGGTAGCCGGAGACGACGTCGAGCAACTCGGCGGTGATGGTTGCCTGGCGGGCCTGGTGATAGCTGCGGCGCAACTCGGTGAGGCGATCGGTGATGTTCTGCTCGGCGCCCTGCATGGCGATGAGGCGGGCCAGATGCTCCGACGCCCGTGCCTCGGCGAACGCCCGGAACAGCGAATACTTCACCGCCTCCCGGCTCAGGCACTCCAGCAGCGCCTGGGGATCCATGGTGAGAAGGGGCACCTGGTTCGTCGGCCAGGGCCGCCGGGCGATGGCGGTGAGAAGGCGGCGGTCGAGCGGCACCACCGTGGTGTGGCGCGGCTCGTACCCGGTGCGGCCCGTGGGCCGGTGGTGGAACAGGACCACCCTGTCGACGCCCTGGTGGCGGCGCAGGTGGTCGATGCGCACCAGCGAGTGGCGCACCGCGGCCGGGATGCCTCCCACCGAGCTGGGCAGGTCGAGGGACTCGCCGGGGGGATGGCCGGCCAGTTCCAACTGGCGCGCCACCCGCGCTCCGGCGGCGACGGTGGTGACCCGGCCCGCGGTCTCGATGTGGGGGAGGGCGCCGGCCACGACGATCCTGTTGAGCGGCCCGCACAAGCCCTGGTCGGTGCCGAACACGACCGCCAGGGTGTGCCCGCCCGTGACCTCGGGCTCGGCGGCGAGCAACTCGGGATGGCTGTGCAGCAGCGCCCGGAACCCGTACTGCACCACCTTGGACGAGCCCGCCAGGGATTCCACCGACCGCTCGAAGTCGCGCACCTCCACCGACGACAGCGCCTTCATCGTCGCCACCACCGAGTGCAGGTCCCCGGCGAGCTCGATACGTCGACGGATGGCTTCAAGCGTCGCCACCGGCGGCTCCCTCCACCGCGGCGCCGGCGGCGGCGACGAGGCGCTCCCGGTCCTCCTCGCTCAGCGCCTCACCCCGCTCGATGC
>CAZOGW010000080.1:7984-13877 GCA_964579415.1 uncultured Acidimicrobiaceae bacterium
GACACGGTGGCCGTCGAACGGGTGGCGCCGGCGGAGGATGCGATCCGGCGCCTCACCCCGCTCGATGCGGCGCAGCACGGCGCCGGCATCGGTACGGACGCGGCGCCGGATCGCCTCCTCCGCCGGCGCCACCCGTTCGACGGCCACCGTGTCGAACACCCCGGCGACGGCGGCGGCGAGGACGGCGACCTGCTCGCCGGCGGGTACCGCCGCCGCCTGGTCCTGCTTGAGGATCTGGCGGATGCGCCGGCCCCGGTGCAGGGCGCGGCGGCGGCCCTCTTCGAGACGGGCGCCGTAGCGGGAGAACCGCTCCAACTCTTCGAACTGGGCGTACGCCAGCCGCAGGTCGCCCACCACCGCCCGGTACGCCGGGAGCTGCGCCCGGCCACCGACGCGGGAGACCGAGCGGGTGACGTCGACGGCGGGGAGCACCCCCTGGTGGAAGAGGCGGGGCGACAGGTAGATCTGCCCGTCGGTGATGGAGATCAGGTTGGTGGGGATGTAGGCCGCCATGTTCTGCGCCTGGGTCTCCACCACCGGCAGCGCCGTCAGCGAGCCGCCTCCTCTCTCCGGGGAGAGATGTGTCGACCTCTCCAGCAGGCGGGAGTGGATGTAGAAGATGTCGCCCGGGTACGCCTCCCGACCCGGGGGGCGGCGCAGCAGCAGCGACAGCTCCCGGTAGGCGCGGGCGTGGCGGGTGAGGTCGTCGTACACCACCAGCGTGTCCCGCCCCTGGTCCATGAACCACTCGGCGATGGAGGTGGCGGCGTAGGGGGCGGTGAACTGGAGCCCCGCCGGGTCGTCTCCCGTGGTGGCCACCACCACGGTGTAGGCCATGGCGCCGGCCCGGCGCAGCACCGCCGTTGCCTTGGCCACCGCGGTCGCACGTTGCCCGATGGCGGCGTAGACACAAACCACCCCGGTGCCCTTCTGCGCCATGATGGTGTCGAGCGCCACCGCCGTCTTGCCGGTCTGGCGGTCGCCGATGATCAGCTCACGCTGACCCCGACCCACCGGGACCATGGCGTCGACCACCTTGATACCGGTGTGCAGCGGCTCCGCAACCGGGCTGCGCTCGATGATGGCGGGAGCGGGGCGCTCGATGGGTCGCCGCTCACCGGTGCGGATCGGGGGCCCGCCGTCACGGGGCCGGCCGCCGGGATCGATCACCCTTCCCAGCAGAGCCTCCCCGACCGGCACGTCCATGACCCGTCCGGTGCGTCGCACCTCGAGCCCGGCCTCGATGTGGCGGGGCGGGTCGAGCAGGACGATGCCGGCCCGGCCCGGGTCGAGGTTGAGCGCCATGCCGAGATGCCCTCCGCGGAAGCGGACCAGTTCCTCGGAGCGCAGGCCGGGGAGGCCCTTCACCTCGACCACGCCGCGGCCGACGAAGCTGACCTCGCCGACCTCGTCGAGGGCGGGGAAGGGCGGCAGGGCGCCGGCTGCCCTTCCGAGCTTGGAAGTAGCCCGGTCGACGGCATCGAGAACGGCGTTGCGGGCCGTGGCGTCATCCATGGCGGTACCCGGGAGCACCGCCGGCCGCCGGCTCGGGCGTGTAGAGCCCCAACTCCTCGTCGAGCTTCTCGTCGAAGCCGTCCCGGATGGCGTTCAGGTAGTGGTCGAGTGACCACCCCAGGGAGCGGCCACCGCTACGTAGCTCGATGCCGCAGGCGAGGCGCCGGTCGCGGCGGAACCGGTACTGGCGACCCTCACCCAGGTGCCGCTGCAGCGCCTCCTGGATGCGGTGGCGCATCTCCGGACCGGTGGCGAACGACGTCACCACCTCGATGCGCTCACCGAAGGCCTCCGCCATCTCCCCGGCGCCGGAGAGACGGTCGAGGAACGCCTCGATCATGCGCTCCTCCAGCGAGACACCGGCCAGGGAGGTCAATGCCCGACGGGCGACATCCTCCACCGCTTCCCCGACCCGGACCTGGATGCCGTCGAGGAGCCGGCCCCGCTCCTCGGTGAGTCCGATCTGCCACTGACCCCGCAGCGTGGCGATCTCCTCGCGCAGTTCGGTGAGCAGCCTGCGCCGGGTCGCCGCCACCTCGGCCTCCATCTCGTCCAGCCGTCCCTGATGCTCCACCTGAAGGCGACGCACCTCGGTGGCGTGGGCGGCCTCGGCGGCTGCGGCGGCCCGCTCCCGCTCCCCGGCCTGGGTGAACGCCGCGGTGATGGCGTCGCGGCGGCGGTTCATCACCGCCACGATTCGGTCGTAGAGGAAGAACCGCAGGATGGCGACGAGGATGAGGAAGTTCACCACCTGGGCGGCGACGGTAACCCAGTCGATCAGCATCGGGCACACCTCCGCATCGTCTCAACCACCGGTCACCGCGTTCCAGAACGGGTTCACGAAGATGAGGATGATGGCGATCACGAAGCAGTAGATGGCGCTCGACTCGATCATCGCCAGCCCTACGAACAGGGTACGGGTGAGTGTCCCCGACTCGTCGGGCTGCTGGGCGATGGAACGCAGCCCGTCGGCGAGGGCCCGGCCCTCTCCGATGGCGGCGCCGGTGGCGCCGATGGCGATGGTGATACCGGCGCTGAGCACCGACGCCAGGGCAATCCAGGTCTGGCTATCCATTGAGGTCCTCCCGGGGTTGTGGGGTCTTGCGGTCGGCCTGGGTCCCTGCGGCGATGTAGACCATGGCGAGGATGGCGAACAGGTAGGCCTGCACCAGGCCGGTGAGCAGTCCCAGCGCCCGGAACACCACCGGGAGGAGGAAGGGGACGATCGCCAGCAGGATCGTCACCACCATCGTCCCGCTCATCATGTTGCCGAAGAGCCGGACCGCCAGCGCCAGGGTGCGGGAGAGCTCTCCGATGACATTGAAGGGGAGCATGATGACCGTCGGCTCCAGGTAGCTGCCCAGGTAGGCGCGGGCACCGCGGCGGGCGATGCCGTAGGCGGGGACGGCGAGCAGCACGCATCCGGCGAGGGCCGCGGTGGTGGACAGAGAGGCGGTCGGTGGGACGAAGCCGGGCACGATGGCCAGGATGTTGGAGACGGCGATGAACACGAACAGCGTCCCCACGAACCCCAGGTAGCGGTCGGGCGGGTCCCGGGGGGCGATCTCGGTGATCTGGCGCCGCATGGCGTCGACGACGGTCTCGGCGACCACTTGCGCCCGGGGAGGCTCCGGCCCGGCGGTGAGCCTGCGACCGATCCACCAGACGGCGATGCCGACGGCGGCCATCACCACCCAGGTGAAGGCGATGGTGGCGTTGATCGTCACCGGTCCCCATTCCCACACGGTGGTGCCGTCGGGGCTGAGGTCGTTCATGCCGGGACCTCCTCACCGCGGGCGGCGGCCAGGACCAGGTGACGGGCGCAGAGGATCCCGGCCGTGGCCGCCACCATCGCGGCGAGCCCGCCCCAGCGTGACAGCAGGATGAGGACGCCCACCAGGGAGCCCATGCGGACCAGGAGGCTGGTGCCGGCGAGGAGCAGCGGGCGGGTGGTGACGGCGAGCCGGTCCACGGTGATCTTGAGGCCCCCGAAGACCACCAGGCCGAGGAGGGCGCCGGCGCCGAGGCCGGTTGCGACGCGGAGGGTGGTGTCAATCATCCGACGACTCCCTCCGCACCCACAACCAGGCGTTGAGGCATCCCAGCGCCAGGCCGGCGACAAGCAGCGTCACCGTCCACGAGAACCGTTGCGGGAACCTGCCGTCGAGCCACCATCCGGCGAGGAGGCCGGCCAGCGTGGGGACCGCCACCGACCATCCCACCAGACCGAAACGGCCCAGCCATGACCACACGTCGTCGCGGCGGCCCTGCGCCGCCAGCTTGCGCCGGGCCTTGCCGCCCACCGCCTCGGAGAGCCTCTCCATGTCGCCCCGGTCATCCACCGCGCCGCTCCTCCAGTTCCACCATGCCGTGCACGATCTCGCTCTCCAGGCGTGCCAGCGCCGCCCGGGCCGACTGCTCGCCTTCCTCGACCTTGCGGTAGGACTCGGCGACGACCCGCCGCAGATCGCCGAGGTCGGTGCTGCCCACGGCGGCGGTGGTGGCGACCATGACGGTGTCGCCCACCTTGGCCAGGACACCGCCGTCGATGGCGAGGTACTCCTCGGTGTCTCCGCCGGTGAAGGCGAGCAGGCCGGGGACCAGCTCGGTCACCATGTCGACATGGCGGGGCAGCAGCCCGAAGGACCCGTTCACTCCCTCGGCGAGTACCCGGTCCACCTTCCGGTCGACGGCGATACGGGCGGGGAGCGTCACCAGCAGCCTCATGGCGGGCCTGCCGTCAGGTCCGAGAGCGAGCCGATCATGTACAGGTCGCCCTCGTCGACGCCGGCCAGCTCGTCGGCGAGGATCCTCTCGCATCCGTCGAGGGCGTCGTGCAGGGTCACCAGGCGGCCGGGCCGGCCGGTGAAGTGTTCGGTGACCGTGAACGGCTGGGTGAGGAAGCGTTCCAGGCGGCGGGCCCGTGCCACCGTGGCCTGGTCGTCGGGGGACAGCTCTTCCATGCCCAGCATGGCGATGACGTCCTTCAGCTCTTCGTGGACGGCGAGGGTCGCCCGCACCCGGCGGGCGATGTCGTAGTGACGGGCGCCGACCACGCCGGGGACCAGCATCTTCGAGTCGGACTCGAGCGGGTCGATGGCGGGGTAGAGCCCCTGGGAAGCACGCTCCCGGGAGAGCACGATCGACGCCGAGAGGTGCCCGAAGGTGTGTACCGCGGCCGGGTCGGTGAAGTCGTCGGCGGGTACGTATACCGCCTGGATCGAGGTGATCGCCCCCGACAGGGTCGACGAGATCCGTTCCTGGAGCTGCGACAGGTCCGTGGCCAGGGACGGCTGGTAGCCGAGGCGGGAGGGGATCTCGCCCATGAGGCCCGACACCTCGGCGCCGGCCTGGATGAAGCGGAAGACGTTGTCGACGAGGAGCAGCACGTCCAACTCGCGCTCGTCGCGGAAGAACTCGGCCATGGTGAGGGCGGCGTGCCCCACCCGGAGCCGGGCGCCGGGCTGCTCGTTCATCTGCCCGAACACCAGCACGGAACGGGGGAGCACCCCGGACTCCCGCAGTTCCCGGAACAGCTCCTCGGCCTCGCGGATCCGCTCGCCAATGCCGCAGAAGACGCTGATGCCGGAGTGGGCGCCGCCGACATTGTTGATCAGTTCCATGATGAGGACGGTCTTGCCGACTCCGGCGCCGCCGAAGAGCCCGGCCTTGCCGCCGCGTTCCAGCGGCGCCAGCACGTCGATGCACTTGATGCCGGTCTCGAACACCTCGTCGGTGGTGGGTCGCTCCGCCAGTGGGACCGGATGCCCGGTGATGGGGCGCCTCTCCCCCGGCGGCAGTGGGGCGCCGCCGTCGATGGTGGCGCCGAAGACGTCGAACATCCGCCCCAGCACTGCATCCCCGACGGGCACGTTGAGCGGCCGGCCGGTGTCGGTCACAGTGTCGCCCCGGGCCAGGCCGGCGGTGGGGGTCAGCGCCAGGCAGCGGACCGTTTCCCGATCGAGGTGGAGGGCGACCTCGAGGGAGCCGCCGCCGGCGAATCTCAGCTCGCTGGATACCTCAGGGAGGTGACGGGCGAAGTGGACGTCGACGACGCTGCCACGGACCCGGGAGACGGTGCCGTCACGGGTCGCGGTGCGGATGTCGGTCACGGTCGGCATGAAGCGTCCCTTCCGTTCGGAGTCTTCCGAAGATGGCTGTGCCGCACGGTCGTGTGCTTTGCCTGCCTCCGATGATCCCGGCAACGGCATGTGGGGCACAGAGTCCAATGGCCCCTCCCCATGTCCCGATAGCCTGCAAACCCTCGTCTCCCCCCGGCCGTTTCCCCAACGAAGCGGCGGGGGAGGATGAAGACCTGCCCACCGAAGCGGCGGGGGAGGATGAAGTCGCTGGGCGGGTCGGGAGCGGCCTCTTCATC
>CAZOGW010000081.1:0-13601 GCA_964579415.1 uncultured Acidimicrobiaceae bacterium
CGATCATCCGCGTCTCCGTCGGCCAGACCCACACCGAGCAACGCCACGTCGACGCCCTCTGGGCCCTCATCGACACGGTTTGAAGCCGCAGGCGCGGCCGGGGGGACCGGGCGTGGCCGACCGATCAGGCGGGGATGAGAGGAGCCGGGTTGCTCCACGCTTGGGTGAGGGCATTGCGCCACAGGTGCACCACCCGGCCGTCGGCGGTCGAAGCTGCCACCTCCAAGTTGCCGGGGGCAGCTCCGAATGGACCCTGGATCATCGCCACCGCGTCATATCGGGTGCCCGGGTCGGTCACCACCGGACCGTGCCAGCGTCGGAGGCCGGCCTCGTCAGGGTCATTGTCCAGCGAGTAGGCGCCGAGGCCACCGGCTGCGAGCGGTGTGACGAGTTCGAAGTTGCGTCGCCTCGTGCCTTGCCCGCCCTGGACGAGCGCCGGGACTCCGATCGCTCCGTCGATGGGGCCCCCGTCGGTCACGATCGGAAAGGGATCCGACCAGCCAGCCCGGCCACGCCAGCAGAAGTGCAGTTCGCCGCCGCGGCGGATCACCGCCTCGAGATGGCCGCGGTCGCCGTCGAGGAACGTTGACTGGATCATGGTGACCGCGTCGACCCGCCCCAGCGTTGCGGCGAAGGTCGGTGCCAAGCGCCAATCGGGGTTGAGCGGGAAAGGCTGGTCGTGGTCCATCCAGATGTGACGGATGCCGGCCCGCGCATCGGGAACGACGAGTTGGAAGTTCTGCCGGCGATCCCCGAAGGTCGATGGAATGAGCGTCGGGTTTCCCCGCACCCCGGTGAGCGGGATGCGGCGATCGTCAGGCTCGACGGCGATCACCGGGAAGGGCCCCCGCCATGGCCACGGCGCCTCACGGTCGCGCCAGAGGTAGGCGAGACGGTCACCCGTGACACCAACGACGATCAGCCGGTCGCGCCGCCGCTGCCCCGGATCGTCACCATTGCCGAGGTCGGGGACCGGCGACAATGCCATGGCGACCGCCTCGAAACCGACGACCGGTGGCGGGTCGCCGCCACCGAAGGCGGTGACGACCGACCTCCATGCGGGTACATCGCCGTCGTTGTCAGCGGCACGCAGAAGGAGCCCACCGCCGACCCGTGGCACGACCAGCTCGAAGTTCCTCTGCTTTGCACCGAAGGTCGACTGCACCAGGGCGAGGGCACCCCGCGGCCGCTCCCCGAGCAGCGGGTCTACCGTGCGCTGTTCGTCCTCGACCCCCACCCTGGTGCGATCGCGGCCGGTGACCAGGTGTGCGGTTATCTTCTCGACCGATGCCGAAGCCTGGGTCCCGGCAGCCAGGTGCGGGCCCGAATCCACGGCCGCACCCAGGCGAGTGCCCACCCGGGCATGGTGGACCCCTTGACCGGTCGACGCCGTCACAGTTCCAGGATCCTCGCCGATCTTGACGAAGACCTCCGCCGTCACGGTCTGGACGAGCCGGAGCTGCGCGGCCATGAGGGTTACCTGGTACGGGTTCCACGTCGACAGGGCGAAGAACACCTCGGCGGTTTCACCGTCGATCCGTCGGGTGTAACGGTCGACGATGTAGCCGCCGTATGCCGCCCCGCCCTCCTCGCCACGGCCACGGTCGTACAAGAGGTCGGTTCCGTCGAGATCGCCGTCCGCCCAGGCGCCGTGGATCATGGTGCCGAAGCCCAACGGACCGTAGGGGTCGTAGAGCAGTTGCGGCGCGGTCCAGGGTCCCCATGGCTTGGGGGCGGTTCGATAGACGATCCCGTCGGGGTGCCGGGCGTTGTACGTCATCATCCAGCGCTGGATCGGCCCGATCCATGCCACCGAGAGCTCACCCACCTCGGGATGAGCGAACAAAGGTGCGGCATCGGCCTCATCCCCACTCCAGGGCGACGCACCCGGGACATCACCCCTCCAGTACCACCAGGCATCGCGCTCCTCCACCCCATCGAGGGGCACCGCGGCGAGATACACATCGCTATCCCGATACCGACCCGAGCCCCACATCAGCACGGCTCCCCCGGGGAACGGCAGCCCAGGATGCCCGCCGCGCTCGACCACCGGTGCGACATTGATGAACCGGCCGCCGTCGTTCACCGCATCGGGGCCTATGCGTGGAGCGACACCGACGCTCGTCCGTTTCGCGGCGCGGGTACCATCGGCGGATGGACCGCGACCCCGTCGCCACGAACCCGGATCTCTACCGCGTGATCCTGGACAATGAGCAGGCCCGCGTGCTGGAGTATCGGGACCGACCGGGCGATCGGACGACTCCCCACAGCCATCCCGACAGCGTGATGGTCACCCTGGGTGCCTTTCGGCGCCGGCTGATCCATGGCGATCGCTCCACCGACGTCGAGTTGACCGAGGGCATGGTCCAGTGGCTGCCCGCGCAGGAGCATTCCGGGGAGAACATCGGCGATACGGAGACGCACGTGATCTTCGTGGAGCTCAAAGGAGTGGGTGGTACGGGGCGCTCAAACGACGCTGCACTGGGGCCACGACCGAGCTGAGTCACGCCGGCCGGATACACGTTGATGCTGCAGTGTCCAGTACCGGCCGAGACGCTTTCGGCTACCGCTCGTACACGACCTCGCCGCCGACCATGGTGAGGTCGATCTTGCGACCCCAGGGGCCTTCGATGAAGGGGTCGGCGTCGACGACGACGAGGTCGGCGAGCTTGCCGGCGACCAGCGAGCCGGTATCGCCGTCGTGGTGGTTCACGTACGCGGAGCCCAGGGTATACGCCTCGATGGCCTCGGCCAGGGTGATGCGCTCGGCGGGGAAGAACACCGGGTCGGCGCCCTCGGGGTGGTGACGCTCGACGGCGACGTGGAGGATCTCGAAGGGGTCCGGGGTGGACACGTCCCAGTCCGAGCCGAGGGCGAGGCGGGCGCCGGCGTCGAGGAGGCTGCGCCACGGGTACTGGAGGGCGGCCCGCTCGTCGCCGATGAAGGGGATGGTGAGGTCGTCCTGGTAGCTGTCGTGGTGGGCCCACAGCGGTTGGGCGTTGGCCACCGCACCCAGGACGGCGAAGCGGTACCGGTCGTCGGGATGGACCAGTTGCAGGTGGGCCAGGTGGTGGCGGCGCCCGGTGGTGCCGTTGGCCGACCGGGCGGCGGCGAGAGCGTCGAGGGCGAGACGGACGGCACCGTCGCCGAGGGCGTGGAAGTGGACCTGGAAGCCGGCGGCGTCGAGGCGGCGTACCGCTTCGGTGACCACCTCGGGTTCGATGAAGAGCAGCCCCTGGTTGGAGCCGGGCACCCCGTCGGCGTCCCGGTACGGCTCCAGCATGCGGGCGGTGAAGTTCTCGCACACCCCGTCGAGCATGAGCTTGACCGACGTGGCCCGATAGCGCCCCATCGGGCCCTCGTCGCGCCAGGCGATCAGCTCGTCCACCTGCTCCAGGCCACGGTTGCGGTCCCACCACAGGCACCCGACGACCCGGGCGAGGAGCGCACCGCGGTGGGCCAAGCTGCGGTAGGCGGCGTCGCCGGGACGCTCCACCCAGGCGTCCTGCCAGGCGGTCACCCCCAGCGAGAACAGATATCGCTGCGCCGCCAGGATCCCGGACTCGACCTCCCCCGCCGACAGCGGCGGGATGAGGCGGCCCACCAGATCGGCGGCGCCCTCCTGCAGCGTCCCCACCGGCCGGCCGGCGGCGTCACGCTCGATGCGCCCGTCGGGCGGGTCGGGGGTGTGCCGATCGATGCCGGCCATCTCCAGGGCGAGCGAGTTGACCCAGGCGCCGTGACCGTCCCGGTTGGAGAGGAAGGCGGGGCGGTCAGGGACCACCGCGTCGAGGGCGGCGGCTGTGGCGATGCCGCCGGGGAAGGACGACATCGCCCAACCCTTGCCCACGACCCAGGGCAGGTCGGGATGGGCGGCGGCGTACCCGGCGACGGCGGCCAGGTAGGCGTCGGCATCCGGCAGGTCGAGCAGGTGGCACTGATTGAGCAGCGGTCCCGCCAGCGCCGGGTGCACGTGGGCGTCCTGGAACCCGGGGAGCACGGCGCGCCCCGCCAGGTCGACTACCACGGCACCGGTCGACGCCGCGGCGCGCACCTCGGCCTCGCTCCCCACAGCCACGATGCGGCCGCCGCGCACCAGCAGCGCCTCGGCGGTCGGTGCTCCCGGCTCCACCGGGTGCACCACCCCGCCGGTGAAAGCGAACTCACCGCTCATTGCGGATCCCTGGTGGCGGTGCCGGGGAGGGTGGCGTGCCACCCCCGCCACAGCGCCAGGATGCGTAGAACGAACACGCCGACGACGATGGCCACGGCCACCTCGGTGCCGTAGATATCGGTCTCCCAGGCGATCACGGTGGCGGTGGCGCCGAGAGCGGCGGGGATGGCGTACCAGCCGCTCTCGGGGCGGAAGATGACCGGCACCTCGCGAGCGAGGACATCGCGCAGGACGCCGCCTCCGACCGCACTGACGGTGCCCACCAGCACCGCCGCCACCGGGCGCACCCCCTTGTCGAGGGCGATGGACGCTCCCGACACCACGAACAGGCCCAGCCCGGCGGCGTCGAACACCAGCACCGGGCGGGGCAGCGCCCGCACCCGGCCTTGCAGCGCCAGCACCAGGATGGCGGCCACGACCGGCGCCAGCAGGTAGCTCTGCCGGACCAGGGCGTTGGGCGGCGTGATCCCGATGAGGACGTCGCGCACCAGGCCGCCGCCCAGGGACGTCGCCAGCGCCAACCCGAACACCCCGACGACGTCGAACTGCTTGCGCACGGCGAGGGCGGCGCCCGACAGGGCGAACACGAAGATGCCGGCGAGGTCGAGTGCCAGCGCCAGCGGCCCGCCGATCATGACGACCTCGTTCACCCTTCGCCCTCCTCGAGCGGCGGCAGCCCCAGGGCGGCCTCGGCGGGCTCGAGGCGCTGGCCGCCGGTGAGCACCGGGGCGAACAGGTCGCCGTGGCGGCGCAGCCGCTCCCAGATGGTGGCGATGGTCACCGCCTTCGGGTCGATGGCGTCGAGTTCCTCCCACAGGATCGGGGTCGACACCGGCGCCCCGGGCCGGGGCCGCACCGAATACACCGAGGCGATCGTCTTGCCGGCGACGTTCTGGTTGTGGTCGATGAACACCCGCGGCCCCCGCTTGGGAATGTCCCATTCCATGGAGACGCTGTCGGGGTCGGCGGCGGCCACCATGCGCCCCAACGTCTCCACGAAGCGCCGCACCCGGCGGTAGCTGTAGCCGGGGCCGATGGGGACGTAGAGGTGGAGCCCGGTGGCACCCGACGTCTTCAGGTAGCCGGCCAGCCCGAGGCGTTCCAACAGGACGTTGATGAGCCGGGCGACGTGGACCACCTGTTCCCAGGTGGCGCCCTCCATCGGGTCGAGGTCGAAGATGGCGAAGTCGGGCTGCTCGTGGCGGTGCACGGTTGACAGCCACGGGTGCATCTCGATGCAGGCCATGTTGGCCAGCCACACCAGCGAGGAGGTGTCGGAGGCGGTGACGAAGTGGATGGCCTCGCCGCGGTGGGTGGAGTGGATGGGGGCGGTGACGATCCACTCCGGGGTGTGCCCCGGGCGCTGCTTCTCGTAGAACATGTGCCCGGTGATGCCCTCGGGGAGGCGCGACATCGACAACGCCCGCTGCGCCAGGTGGGGCAGCAGCACCGGGGCGATGGAGGCGTAGTACTGCACCAGGTCGCCTTTGGTGTAGCCGTCGTCGGGGAAGAAGACCTTGTCGGGGTTGGTGATCTTCACCGGGGGGTCGAGTCCGGCGGTGATCCAGGCCTCGCCGTCGCGCTCGATGGTGACCGGGTCGGGGAAGTTGATGGCGGCGCTCGCTACCGGCCGGCCCGCTCCGGTGGGGGCGCGCCGGGCGCCCCCCTCCCCGAGGCGCAGGTCGGCGAGGATGGCGTCGTGGCTCTCCTCCTCGCGCGCCTCGGAGATGACGATCATCGACAGCCCGGCCTCGACCGCCGCCTCCGCCAGCGGGGCCGAGCGCAGCGACCCGGAGCCGTAGGGGACGTGGCGGATCTCACCGTGGACACCGAACTCGTTGTCGGTGAATTGTGTGTGCAGCGGGTCGAGCGCCCACCCGGGGAACTCTCCGCGGAGGAAGGCGATCACCGAGGCGAACGCCTCCTTGGTGGTGAGCGCTCCCCCCGACTTGGCGTGGACGTGGGCCCAGTCGATGACGGGCCGCACGAAGCCGAACCGGCCGGCGATGAGGGCGATGTCGCCCAGCGAGCCGAACGCCCGGTCGCTGCCCGACGTCTCCAGACCGAGGGCGACGCCGAGGGTGCGCACCTTGGGCTCGATGCGGGTGATGCCCTCGTCGACCAGTTCGTGGAGCTGCTCGGGCGTGCGGTCCTTCACGTACCCGGTGTGGGCCACGATGGTGTGCGCTCCCAGCGCTTTCCCCAGCTTCATGGTGTGCTCCAGGGCGGACAGCGTCTTGCCCCGCTTGTCCTCGTCGTCGACGGTGAGCACCGCGAAGTAGGGGGCGTGCACCGACACCGCCATCCCCCGCTCGGCGGCGGCCCGCCCGAACCGGCCGCAGCGCCGCTCGTTCCATGGGAACCCGTGCACGAACGGCAACTCGACAGCACCGTGCCCCCGCTCCAGCAGGCTGTCCAGCCACTCCCCGTCTTCGGAGCCCTCCGGGGGCATGCGTGAGATCCCGAACCTGAGCATGCCCGCCATTCCAGCAGCCCCGGCGTCCGCGCCGCGCTCAGCCGATGAGCAGGCGCGCCCCGGCCGCTGCGGTGACGATGAGGACGATCGCCGCGAACGCCGGGCCCGGGGTGCGCCGGGCGAAGATCCTGCCCAGGATCATCCCGACGACGAGGCCGGGCAGCATGGAGGCGGAGATGCGCAGCGAGTCGGCGTTGATCAGCCCGAGGCCGATGCTGAAGGGCAGTTTCACCAGGTTGACGGTGACGAAGAAGACGGCGACCGTCCCCAGCAGGCTCGCCCGGGAGATGTTGGTGCGCAGCAGGTAGAGGGTCATCGCCGGGCCGCCGGAGTTGGCCACCATGGTGGAGAACCCGGCCGCGGTGCCCAGACCGGTCTGGGCGAGGCGGGTGGAGAGGGGCAAGCGCTCCTCCACCTCGGGACCCTCGGCATCAGGCCCGGTGATGGCGTCTCCGCCGGCGACGGGGGGAGGCTCCACCGGGGCCTCCAGCGGTGGCCCGGCCGGGGCGGCGCCGCGCCCGCGGCGGCGGGCGATCAGCCTCTGGATCATCTCCCCGAGGGCGGCGATGACCAGCACCGCTCCGACGAGCCGCCCGCTGAGCGCCTCAGGCGCCCAGCGCACCACGACGAAGCCGATGACCACCCCTACCGAGACCGTCGGGATCAGGCCGAGGATGATGCGCCAGCGCACGTCGCGCCCGTAGGTGCTCACCGCCACGATGTCCCCCATCATCAGCACCGGCAGCGCCACCCCGGTGGAGGCCACCGGGGGCAGCACCGAGGCGAGGATGGCCACGCCGAACGCCCCCAGCGGGGGGAGGCCGGTCTTGGCCAGACCGAAGAGCACGGCGGCGAAGGTGGCCCCGATGATGACGGTGGTGGTGAGTTCCATTCGGTCCGGCCTGCCCCCTGTCGCGTCCTCGTCCGGCGAACGCGGCCGTGCCGGCCGGGTTGCCGGCGCACTCTACGTGCCCGGCACGGCGCCGCCGCCGGTCAGCGGGTGACCCAGCAGCCGTGGTACATCACGGCCTCGACGTCAAGAGCGCCGTTGAGGGCAACCAGGTCGGCCGGGTTGCCCTCAGTGAGGGTTCCGGCGGTAGTGAGGCTCAGCGCCAGGGCCGGGACGGCGGTGGCGGAACGGAGGGCGGAGTCGAGGGGGACGCCGGCGGCGGCCATCACCCGGACGGCTCGGGCGAGCGTCAGGGTGCTGCCGGCGATGGCGCCGGAGCCGTCGAGGCGGGGCACCCCATCGGTCACCGTGGCCCACAGGCCGCCGAGGCGGTAGCGGCCGTCGGGGGCGAGCGCCGCCGGTGAGGCGTCGCTGACGAGGGCATAGCCGCCGCGGGCGCTGCGGGCAGCCAACTCCAGCACGGCGGGATCGACGTGGGCGCCGTCGGCCACCAGTTCGACCGTCACCCGGGGGTCGCCCAGCGCCACCGGCACCGGCCCCGGATCACGGTGGTGAATGGGCCGCATGGCGTTGAACAGGTGTGTCACCACAGTGGCCCCGGCGTCGACGGCGGCGGCCAGGCCGGAGCCGTCGGTGTCGGTGTGGCCGGCGGCCACCACGACTCCGGCCGCGGCGAGTTGCCGGACCGCGTCCAGCCCGCCCGGCAGCTCCGGCGCCAGCGTCACCATGCGCACCGCCCCACGGCCGGCCCGGAGCAGGGAGCCCACGTCGGCACCTTCCGGTGCTCGCAGCAGCCCGGGGTCGTGCGCTCCGGCGAACCGGGGGCTGAGCCAAGGCCCTTCCAGATGGATGCCCGCCAGGTGGCCGTCCTCCACCAGTCCGGACAGTGCCGACACCTGGGACGCCAGGTCGGCCAGGGAGGCGGTGACCAGGCTGGCGACAACGCTGGTGGTGCCGGCGGCCCGGTGCGCCTCCACCACCCGCAATGCCTCCTCCGGGTCGGTGGTGGAGAACGACGCCCCCGCCCCGCCGTGGCAGTGCATGTCCACGAACCCCGGAGACAGCACCTCGACCCGCCGCTCCACATCGGCCCCCGCCGGCACGGAACCCTGACCCGTGGCGACGATCACGCCCCCCTCGACCCTCACCCACCCCGCCGAGAAGGTCCCGTCTCGATGGAGCATCCGATCAGCAGCAACCAGCATGACCCCATTGTGCCTGCTCCCCGGGAGCGAAGACGAGAGAGACCGCTCAGCCCCTCCACCCGTTGCGGACGCCAGCCGTAGTACGTAGTACGTAGTACTTAGTACGTTACTGCTTGCAATTGTTAGCACTCTGCTGTATATTGTTTCGAGTGAGACAACCACTGTCGGACCTCGGCCTATTCATCCGCGAACAGCGGGAACGCAGCGCCATGTCGCTGCGGAAGCTCGCCGACACGGCAGGGATCTCGAATCCCTACCTGAGTCAGATCGAGAGAGGCCTGCGGAACCCCTCCGCAGAGATTCTCAAGTCGATCGCGCGGGCCCTCTCCATCTCGGCAGAGTCACTGTACGAGCGGGCGGGCCTCCTCGAAGGCATCGAGCGACCCACGGTCATCGCTGCCATCGACTCCGACACTGCACTGAACCCGGCACAGAAGAAAGCGCTGACGCAGATCTACGTGAGCTTCGTCGGCACCCCAGAGGAGGAATCCTGATGTTCGAGAACCAGAAGGAACTGGCCGCCAAGGCCTTCTACGTCACCATCGGCGCCCCGGTCGTCCTGACCCGCAACGCCAAGGAGCTGAGCACCAAGCTGGCCGGCTACGGCGACAAGATCACCGCCGAGGCGCATACCGTCATCGACGAGTACGCCAAGGAGGGCGAGAAGGTCACCAAGCAGCTCCGTGGCAACAACGTGGTCGAGGAGATCCAGAACCGCGTCGACCTGGAGAAGGTCCAGGATCGCGTCGAGAAGATCCGCGACCAGCTCGAGTCGGCCCTGCAGAGCTGGAGGGAGAGCTTCTCCCCCGAAGGCGCCAAGGAAGCCGCCACCAAGGTGACCGTCGAGGCCGAGGCCGTCGAGGCCAAGCCCGCCGCCGCCAAGGCCCCGGCCAAGAAGGCTCCGGCCAAGAGCACCGCCACCAAGGCCGCTCCCGCCAAGACGACAGCCCGCAAGACCACCACCACCAAGAAGGCTCCCGCCACTACCCCCAGCGCCTGAACCCGACCGAACCCAACTCCCTCAATGAAGAAGCCTCGGCCCACCAAGCCGAGGCTTCTTCACGTACCTAGTACCTAGTACCTAGTACCCGCTAATGCTTTATCGCCGGCTCCAGCGTCTTCGAGTGATCCACCCACCGCTCCACCATCCCCAGCGTGGGAAGGCGGCGCACCAGGCGCTTCTTGTTGTTGACCTCGACCATGGCGGTGAGCAGGTTGGCCGGGTTGCGCCGGCGCAACTCCTTGACGGTGTCGACGCCGGCGGCCTCGAGGAGATCGGAGTATTCCTCACCGACACCCTTGACCCGCATCAGGTCGGCGCGGTTCACCCAGGCCAGGATGAGCTTCTCGTCGATGCCGGTGGCCGTGGCCAACTGGGCGCGACCGGGACGGGTGCCGGCGGACTTGAGCAGCGCCTCCGTGGTACGAATCCGCGACTTGCGCAGCTTGGTGGCGTGACGGTGTCCGATCCCTTCGATGGCATCGATGGAGGGCATTGTCGGAAGGTCCCTTTCTCTACTCCGCCCCGAAACAGCTCGGGTCCGTGGGTGGGGGTCGTGCGAGGTTATTCCCGCGCCGGTCGGATGCCAACTGCGCGTAAGGCCCCGCTCATCTCGCGCCGACGAGGTCGTCCGGTGTGGTGATCGCCGCCGGTGGGAGGCTGTCCAGCCAAACCTCGTTGATCCAGCGCGGATGCGTCTCGATGACCGGGTCGAGCCCGGTGTCACCCTCGAAGCCCAGCAGGCGGGTCCACAGCGAGCGGGCGACGATCACCGGGCGGCCCCTGGCGTAGCGGTACTTGGGCATGGTGAGAGGCCGGTCCTGGGCGATGTGCGACTGCATCAGATCCTGCACCACCACCGGATCCACCGTGGGCACCGCGGCGTCGACCACCACGGCCCCGTCGATGCCCTCGTCGCGCATCAGGTAGTCCACGCCGACTCGCAGCGACGCCGATTCTCCCTCGGCCCACTCCGGGTCGATGACCACGACGAAGCCGGCGAAGTCGACGGCATCGAGAACCTCCTCGGCGCCGTACCCGAGGATCACTACCCCCGGCTCCTCCTGCCAGGCCCGCACCGACGCCAGCGATGCGTCGAGGAGGGTGGTACCGCTCCACGGCGCCAGCCAGCGAGTTGCGTCGAAGCCCTCCCCCGGGTCGGCTGCGAGCACCAGCGCCACCAGGCGCTGCGGTTCGGGGGGGAGAAGCTCGTACATGCGCGTCGCAGGGTACTCGCCGGGAGGATGGCCACGCAGGCGACGCCGCCGCCGCCGTTGTGGCAGACTCGATGCGGCGCACCGGGGGTGCGCACTAGCGCCGCAAGGAGATGAGATCCGTGATCGTTGGGGTACCCGCCGAGATCAAGACCGAGGAGTACCGGGTGGCGATCACCCCGGTCGGTGCCCGTGAGTTGACATCCCACGGGCACCAGGTGGTCATCCAGGAGGGCGCCGGGATCGCGTCGTCCATCTCCGACGACGAGTACCGCGCCGCCGGCGCCGAGATGGTGCCCGCAGCTACCGACGTGTTCGACCGGGCGGAGCTCATCCTCAAGGTCAAGGAGCCGAAGCTCTCCGAGATCGCCCTCCTGTCGGACCGGCACGTCCTGTTCACCTACCTCCACCTCGCCGCCTACCCGGAGACGGCGGCGGCCCTGATGGAGAGCGGCGTCACCGCCATCGCCTACGAGACGGTGCAGCTCCCCTCCGGCGCCCTGCCGCTGCTGGCGCCGATGAGCGAGATCGCCGGGCGCATGGCCGCCCAGGCCGGCGCCCACCACCTGGAACGGCCCCAGGGGGGCCGCGGTGTGCTCATCGGCGGCGTCCCCGGGGTACAACCGAGCAAGGTGACGGTGCTCGGCGCCGGCAGCGCCGGCACCAACGCGGCCCGCATCGCCGCCGGCATGGGCGCCGAGGTCACCATCCTCGGCATCAACGTGGACCGGCTCCGCTACATCGACGAGATCCACGGCCAGTCGATGACCACGGTGCGCTCGTCGGTGCACGCCGTCGAGGAGCACATCCCCCGCTCCGACCTGGTTATCGGCGCCGTGCTCGTCGCCGGGGCCAGGGCACCCATCGTTGTGACCGCCGAGCAGATCAGGGCGATGCGGCCCGGCAGCGTGGTGGTCGACATCTCCATCGACCAGGGCGGGTGCATCGAGACGGCCCGGGAGACGTCGCACGCCGACCCCATCTATTTCGTCGACGGTGTGGTCCACTACGCGGTGGGCAACATCCCCGGTGCGGTGCCCAACACCTCGACCTACGCCCTCACCAACGCCACCATGCCCTACGCGGTGGCGCTCGCCGACGGTATGGAGGCGGCGGTGACCCGCCACCCCGAACTGCTCTCCGGTTTCAACGTCGCCGCCGGCGCCCTCACCAACGCAGTGGTGGCGGACAGCCTCGGCCTGGAAGCGGCCCAGGTGAGCGACGCCCTACCGAACTTAATACGTAGCACGTAGTACGTGGTACGTAGGACGCTCAGAGCTCCGCCACTTCGCCCTTGAACACCTTGCGGGCGGAGAACCTGGCCCACCACAGGATGAAGGCGCCGACCACCAGCACCGCGGTGGCCGTCAGGTGGTACACCGAGGACCACATCACCTCGTCGAGGGACCACGAGTAGAGGAAGGCCAGCGCCGCCAGCGTGAGCTGGAGGGCGCCGGTGGTCACGAAGATGGCACGGCCGCCGGGGCGGGCCAGCACCAGGATGCCGGAAATGGCCCAGGCCAGCAGCACCGCGCCCACCCAGCGCAGGCCGCCCAGGTCGGCGGCGGTGGTGGGAGGGAGCCCGATGGCGTCGAAGAACCCGGTGGGCCCGATGACTATGGGCAGGCCGAAGAGCAGGTTGATGAATATGTACACGACCAGCGCCAGCTTGAGGATGTCCTGAGGGTCGCGGCGGCGCCGGGGCTGCACCGCGGGCATGCCGGAGCGCGGCTCTTCGGACACAGGTTCGGGTGTCATCGGGTCGGTCACGATGGCAGGCTGGCCGACAGCGCCTCGACGACGTCCTCCTGAACCGCCCCCAGGAAGGCGACGACGGTCTCCTGGGGCGTGGCCGGGCGGCGGGGCAGCTCTTCGAGCTCGAACATGTCGTTGCGGGCGGCGACGATGATGCGGGCGGTGCCGACGGCACGGGCCAGGCCTTCCGCCTCGTCAAGGGTCAGTTCGGCGGGCCCGTCCTCGAGGCGCTCCACCACCTGCGCCACCACGGCGATGTCGGCGCGGCGGCCCGCCTCGATCTCGCCGTGGCTGAAGCGGTGGTAGTCCCTGTCCTCCTCCTCGGACCCGTATGGCAGCGGGAAGAGGCGGCTCCTGGCGGGGTCCTCGGTCTGCGAGCCCACCGACTCCACCACTTCGCCGATGGCACGGAGAACGTCGAGCTCGGCTCCGGACGCCGCCACCCGGATACGGCGGTCCCCGGCGGTGACGCGGAAGCTCATCCCCGCTCCATGGTGGCCCAAAGGCCGTGGTGGTGGAGGCGCATCACGTCCAGTTCGGCCCGCTCGCGGGGTTCCGAGGCCACGATGGCCCTTCCCTTGTTGTGGACGTCGAGCATCAGCTCGGTTGCCTTCTCCTCGGGGTGGCCGAACAGCTTGCGGAAGACCCACACCACGTAGCTCATCAGGTTGACCGGGTCGTTCCACACCACCACGTTCCACACCGGCACCGCGGCGATCTGATCGCTCGTCGAGGTGTCCTGCTCACGTACCGGTGTCGTCGCCACGGGGTAAGAGTAATGAAGCTCCGGATACTTGGACCAAACAGGACTTGGTACTAAGCCTGGATCCACCGATCGGGGTGGTCGTTGAGGGTGTGATTGACGCG
>CAZOGW010000082.1:0-13532 GCA_964579415.1 uncultured Acidimicrobiaceae bacterium
GCCACGCGTAGTTGCGGTCGGCCTTGATGTGCTTGCTCGCCATGACGTCGTACGCGCCGCCGTACGCCTTGCGCGTGATGACGGTGAGCTTGGGGACGGTGGCCTCGGCGTAGGCGAAGAGCAGTTTGGCTCCGTGGCGGATGATCCCCTCGTGCTCCTGGGTCACGCCGGGGAGGAAGCCGGGCACGTCGACGAAGCTCACCAGCGGGATGTTGAAGGCGTCGCAGAACCGGATGAACCGGGCCGCCTTCACCGAGGCGTTGATGTCGAGGGTCCCGGCCAGCACGTTGGGCTGGTTGGCGACGACGCCGATCGTGTAGCCGTCGAGACGGGCCAGGCCGACCACGATGTTGCGGGCGAACGCCTCGTGGACCTCGTAGAACTCGCCGTCGTCGACCACCATCTCCACCAGGTCGACCACGTCGTAGGGCTGGTTCGACGAGTCGGGGATCACCGCGGTGAGCCCGTCGTCGAGCCGGTCGGGCCGGTCGGTGGGGGTGAAGAAGGGCGCCACCTCCATGTTGTTGGCCGGCAGGAACGACAGCAGGTAGCGCACTTCCTCCAGGGCCGCCCTCCCCGAGGAGGCGACGAAGTGCGTCACACCGGACCGGGAGGCATGGGCAAGGGCGCCTCCCAACTCCTCGAAGGTGACGTCCTCGCCGGTGACCGCCTTGATGACGTCGGGGCCGGTGATGAACAGGTGGGACGTCTCGTCCACCTGGTACACGAAGTCGGTGATAGCGGGGGAGTAGACCGCCCCGCCGGCGCACGGTCCCATGATGACCGAGATCTGGGGGATGACCCCGGAAGCCCTGACGTTGCGCTCGAAGATCCGGCCGTACCCGTCGAGGGCGACGACACCCTCCTGGATGCGGGCGCCGCCGGAGTCCTTGAGGCCGATGAGGGGTGCGCCGGTGTCCATCGCCAGGTCCATGATCTTGCAGATCTTGTCGGCGACGACCTCGCCCAGGCTGCCGCCGAACCGGGTGAAGTCCTCGGCGAAGACGAACACGGTGCGCCCGTCGATGGTGCCCCAACCGGTCACCACGGCGTCGCCGGGCGGGCGGTTGTCCTCGATGCCGAAGCCGGACGCCTGGTGCCGGGCGAAGATGTCGGTCTCGTGGAAGGAGCCCTTGTCGAGGAGGACCTCGAGGCGTTCCCGGGCGGTCATCTTGCCCAGGTCGTGCTGGCGGTCGAGGGCTCGCCGGTTGGCAGGCTCCATCGCCTCCTGGCGGAGCCGCCTCAGGTGCTCAATTCGCTCTTCGCCGGTCAACGCGGCTCCCGGGGGTGATGTCTGGCCGTGTGGCGTGTCTGACTCGACATGATGGTGAAGGGATACACGTTAGGAGGTTGGAGTGGCGCCCCCCGCATCGCTGTAGCGTGTCGCCGAGTTGCGGGTACTTGGTACTTGGTATCCGCGCCTACCAAGTACCAAGTACCAGGTACTCCCTGAGGCGGTGGGACATGGCACACCCGACGTACGTGACCTTGACCTTCGCTTCCGTCACCTCGACCCAGGACGTGGCAGCCGAGGAGGCACGCAGGCGGGGTAGCGACGTGCTGGTGGTGGCCGCCGAGCAGACGCGGGGGAGGGGACGTTCCGGGCACCGCTGGGAATCACCGACGCGGGGAATGTTCGCCTCGCTGGCATTCCGGCCCGACTGGCCGCCCGCCACCTGGGCCCGGCTGGCGCTGTGCGCCGGCCTCGCCGCACGGGGCGCCCTTGTCGCCGAGTTGGGCGCCACCGTCGGCCTCAAGTGGCCCAACGACCTGATGATGGAACGGGGCAAGGTCGGAGGCATCCTCGCCGAGGCGGAGGGTGACCTGGTCGCCGTCGGCTGCGGCCTCAACCTGTGGTGGCCCGACCCTGTCGCGGGCGCTTCCGCCCTCTACGCTCACGATCCGGGGGAGGACGCCGCCGGCCGCCTGGCGAGGGCATGGGTCGAACGGTTGCTCGCCGTGGTCGCCGAACCTGCCGATGCCTGGCCGGTCGACGCCTACCGGGCCGTCTGCGTGACCCTGGGGCGGGGCATCGCCTGGGACCCCGACGGCGAGGGGGTGGCCGTCGACATCGACGCCGACGGCGGGCTCGTCGTCGACACCACCTCAGGGCGCCGCACCCTCACCTCGGGTGAGGTGCGCCTGATCCGCCCCGCTACAGTTCCGCCCGAAGCCGGCTGACGCTCCCCCGGAGCAGTCGCACCGGAAGTCGGATACTGGATACCCCTAGATGACCGTTCTGAAGGGCGAGGGCAAGGTCCCCATCCTGTTCGGCACCGCCTCGATGGTGGTCGCCACCCGCACCCACCGCGGGTACCTGGCGCGGCCCGATCTGGCCGGTGAGTGGCCCACGGTGCTCATCGTTCCCGCTGCCGGCGTCACCTCCGCGGTCAAGGATCTGTGCCGCCGTATCGCCCGCCAGGGTTTCGCCGCGGTGGCGCCACAACCCGAATCGCGCCTCGACGACATCATTTCTTTCATCGGCAACCCGGCCGGCTTCTGGTCGAGCGCCGAACACGGATTCGGGATCTTCGGGATCGGCGCCGGGGGCTCCAGGGCCATCACAGCCGCCATGGATCGTGGCGCCGCCGCCCTCGCCCTGGCGGCCACCCCGCTGGAGCAGGGCTCGCTCGGCGACCTCGGTTCCTCCACGATCCCGTTGCTGGGCCTCTATTCCCGCACCGACGAGGTGGTCCCGATCAGCGGCGTCCTCGACGCCCGTTCCTCGCTTCCCCACGCCGAGGTGGTCATCTACGACAACATCGGCCATGACTTCCTCGACGACTCCACCGACGACTATGACTTCGCCGTCACCGTTGACGCCGTGGAGCGCCTGGCAGGGTTCTTCGTCAAGCACTTGCCGGCGGCGCCGGCTCTTTGACGTATTACGTATTACGTATCACGTATCACGTATCACGTATGACGTATCACGGATGGCGACTGCAGACATGGTTTGGGCGCCTGATGTACCGGCAACCCTGAGTCCGTCCGGGGACAGGCCCACCACCTCCTTGCGTGATACGTAGTACGTAGCACGCTATCTCCGTCCCATACCCATGTAGCGCAAGCCGCCCTCGGTGACCGCAGCGGGATCGAGGCGGTTGCGGCCGTCGATGAACACATCGCCCGCCATTACGCGGGACAACTCACGGAAGTTGAGGTCGTCGAACTCGCTCCATTCCGTCACCAGGACCACGGCATCGGCCCCGGTCGCCGCCTCGTAGGCGTCGCGGGCGATGGCGATGCCGGGAGCGGTGGGCAGGCCCTTGACGATGGGGTCGTAGGCGACGACCCGGGCACCGGCGGCAAGGAGCGACTCCACGATCGTGATCGACGGCGCCTCACGCAGGTCGTCGGTGTTGGGCTTGTAGGAGAGGCCCAGGATGGCGACGCGCCTCCCGGTGAGGTCCCCCAACGCGGCGCGGAGCTTCCCCACCACCTGGTTGCGTTGGATGATGTTGCTCGGATTGACCGCGTCGAGGATCGGCAGCTCGATGCCGTGGTCCTCGCCGTAGGTGCTCAGCGCCGCCAGGTCCTTGCCGAAACATGAGCCCCCGTAGCCGGTGCCGGCGTTGAGGAACTTGCGCTCGATGCGATGGTCGAGACCGACCGCCTCGGCGACGATCTCGACATCGGCCCCGGCGCTGTCGCAGATGCGGGCGATCTCGTTGATGTAGGCGATCTTGGTGGCCAGGAAACCGTTGGCGGCGTACTTGATGGTTTCCGCAGTGGCGACGTCGGTGCGGATCAGCGCCGGCTGCAGGCTGCGGTTCCCGCCGGGGAAGGTCTGCTCGAGAATGGGCCGGTACATCCGCGCCACCTCGTCGACGGCGTCCTCGTCGTCGCCACCGATCACCACCCTGTCCGGGTAGAGGAAGTCGTGTGTCGCCGAGCCCTCACGGAGGAACTCGGGGTTGGAGACAACGCCGAAGCGGGCGTCGGCGCCGGCGGGGTGCGTCCCGGCGATGATCGTCCTCAGCTCGCCGCCCCACCCGATGGGCACGGTGCTCTTGGTGACGGCGATGGCCCCGTCGGCGAGGGCGGAGCCCACCTGGGCGGCGGCGGCGCGCAGCATGCTCAGGTCGGGCCTGCCGTCGGGACCGGGAGGTGTCCCCACGCAGAGGAAGACCACCCTGGTCCCGGCGACGCCGGCGGCGAGGTCGTCGGTGAAGCTGATCCGGCCCTGTGCCAGTTCGTGGCGCAGGCGCTCGTCGAGGCCCGGCTCATGGAAGGGGACGGTGCCGGTGCGCAGCGCCGACAGTTTGACCGGGTCGACCTCGATCCCGGTCACCTGATGGCCGATGGCGGCGAAGGCCACGGCGGCGACCGTGCCGACGTAACCGGTACCGATGACGGCGATGTTCACCATTTGGAATGCCCCTTCACGATGGAGATCCGTACTTCTGGTTGGTTCGGGTGCCATCTGCGGGTCGCTCCGGGTTCTGTGGCTCCCCCCTGCCCGCGGCGGGCGCGGTACACAGCAGCGAGTCGTTCCCCCGAGTCCGTACTCGCTCGCGGCGATTCTACGGGAACACCTTGGCTGTGCAATGTGTCGATCGACCCGGTAACCGTGTCGTCGGGCAGGTTGCCATACCCCGCCGGTACGACGAATCTGGGCCCATGATCACCAGAGCGCTCGTCACCGGCGGTGCCGGCTTCATCGGATCGAACCTCGTCACCCGACTCGTCGACGAGGGTGCGGAGGTGCTCGTCGTCGACGACCTCAGCACCGGGCGGCTGGAGCGCCTCGCCGAGGCGCGCCGCAGCGGGCGGCTCAAGATCCACCAGATCGACATCCGCAAAGCCGAGATCGCCGACGTGGTGGCCCGCTACCGGCCCGAGATCGTGTTCCACCTGGCGGCGCAGATCGATGCCAGGGCATCGGTCGACGATCCCGGCCACGACGCCTCGATCAACATCGTGGGTGGGATCAACGTCGCCAAGGCTGCCGCCGACGCCGGCGCCGCCCGCTTCGTGTTCGCCTCCTCCGGTGGCGCCTCGTTCGGATCCACCGACCGCATTCCCACTCCCGAGACCGAGCCGCGGCGCCCTGAGAATCCGTACGGGGTGGCCAAGATGGTGTTCGACTCCTACCTGCGCTACTTCGCCGACCAGCATGGGCTCGACTTCGTTTCGCTGGGATTCGCCAACGTCTACGGGCCCTGGCAGGACCCCCACGGCGAGGCCGGCGTGGTGGCGATCTTCGCCCGCATGCTCCTCGACGGCCAGGCGCCCACCATCTTCGGCGACGGCTCCATCACCCGCGACTTCGTCTACGTCGACGACGTGGTCGACGCCATGATCCGTGGCGCCGAGAAGGGTGGTGGGCTCTACCTCAACATCGGCACCGGGCGGGAAACGTCTATCAACGGTCTGTACAAGCTCATTGCCTCCTCGGTCGGTACCGACATCGATCCGGTCCATGCCGCCGGGAAGTCCGGCGACACCTCCCGCTCCTGCCTCGACGCCTCCCTCGCCTCCCAGGTCCTCGGCTGGAAGCCCTGGGTGGGAATTGAAGAGGGCATCGCGCGTACCGTGGAGTTCTTTCGGGCGTCGTGAGGTTGGGTTCGAGTTCTCTGTCGCTGCCTTGACGCAGGGGGTACTTGGTATCCGCGGCCACCAAGTACCAAGTACCAAGTACTACCCCTCTTCGAGATCATCCAGGGTGCTCGGGTAGTCGTCCTTCAACAACCTCGACAGGGACCTGTCGGCCAGGATGCGGCCTCCCGTCTGGCAGCCGGGGCAGTAGTTGGTCTCCCGGGAGGCGTAGACGATGCGCTGCACCGGGGCTCCGCACACCGGGCAGTCGTGGCCGTAGCGGCCGTGGACCGCCATGGATTCGTGGAAGGCGGTGACGTCCTCGGGGAAACCCTCACCGGTGTCGGCGATGCGGCGCTCGGTCCAATCGGTGAGCACGTCGGCAGCGGCGACATGGAGCCGGGCCACCTCGCCGGCGTCGAGGCTGGTGTTGATCGCCATGGGGGAGAGGCGGGCGCGGTGCATGATCTCGTCGGCGAATGCGCCGCCTATGCCCGAGATGTGGCGGGCGTCGGTGAGGGCCCGCTTCAGGGTGTGCCGCCCGCTCCCGGTGAGTGCGGCGCCGAACTCCTCGACGGTGCTGCCTTCCACCTCGATCCCGCCGGGGTCGAGCGCCCGCAACGCCTCGTCTCCGCGCACCACATGGAGTGACGCCCGCCTCTTGGTACCGGCCTCGGTGAGAGTCAGCGTCCCGGTGGAGAAGTCGAAGGCGGCCAGCCCGTACTTGCGGGGGAGGGGCTTGCGCTCCTGTACCCAGTGGAGGCGCCCCGCCACCATCAGGTGGATCACGTAGTGCAGGTCACCGGCCAGGTCGACGACGATGCGCTTGCCGATCCGCCCCAGCCCGGTGACCTCGGCGCCCACTCCGGCGTCAACCGGCGGGTCGTACGTCCGTGGCAGCGAGAACGACTGGATCCGCACCGCGTCCAGCGTCGCTCCCAGCACCCGCGGCCGTAGCGCCGCCAGGTACGCCTCGATCTCTGGGAGTTCAGGCATGGGGCCCTCCGGGCCGAAGCGGCCCGGAGGGCCGTACTTGGTACTTGGTACTTGGTACTAGGTACGTGGAGAACCGCGCCATCGGCTCGCTGTCGCCAGTACTGGCTACTGGATACTGGCTACTGGATACTTCCCTCACCGGAACATGTCCTCCGCGGCGGGCCTGACCAGGTCGGTGGCGCGTCCGTCGCCCCGCACCCATGCCAGGCCGCGGACGACGGCCACCGGGATACCGGTGGACTTGCCCATGGCCAGGTCGGCGGCGGAGGCGATCTCGTCGACCACGGCTATCTCGGTGACGTCCAGGGTCCTCCCGGAGTGGTCCCGGGTCCCCCGCAGGTCGAGCAGCGCGTCCATGCCGGAGACACCGATGGCGACGTCGGTGAGCCCGCGCCGCCAGGGACGGCCGAAGGTGTCGGACACGACGACGGCGATGGCGGCACCGGTGGCCCTCTCCAGGCGCAGCCGGATGCGGTGCGCCGAGCGGTCCGGGTCGAGGGGGAGCGTCACCGCAGTGCCCTCGGCGACGTTGGAGCGGTCGACGCCGGCGTTGGCGCAGATGAACCCGTGGCGGGTCACCGCGATCACCATGTCGCCGCGGCGGCGCAGGACCTGCACCGTCTCGGAGTCGACCAGGGCGCGGTGGGCCGCATCGTCGGCGACGGCGACCACCCGGCCCTCCGCCTTGGAAACGATCTTGTGGGTGACCACCACCACGTCGCCGTCCTCCAGCCCGATCTCGCCGAGGGCCCCAAGGATGAGCCCGGCGACGTCGTCGCCCGGCTCCACCTCGCCGATGCCGGTCACCGGGAAGATCTGCAGCGAGCGCATCAGGCGACCGCTCCGGTGGGTGCCCCCACCAGCCACCGGGCGAAGCGCCGCCCGTCAGCCGGGTCGGCGATACGGGTCGGGGCGGCATGGATCCGCACCCCGCTCCCGGTGAGCCGCGCCACGTCGGCTGCGTCCTGCTCGTCGACCACCAGGTCCGTCACCAGGCCAGCGTAAGCCTCCAGCACGGCTGCGTTGCCCGCCCCCAGGCCCAGAGACTCCAGGACCGCGGCGGCGGGACCTTTGAGGGCTGCGCCGCCGAACAGCGGGCTCACCGCCACCACCCGCCGGTGGCGGCGCACCGCCGCCGCCACCGCAGGCACGGCGAGGATGGGCCACACCGACAGGACCGGGTTCGAGGGGGCGATCACCACCACGTCGGCGGCGTCGATCGCCTCGACCACACCGGGCGCCGGTGACGCGGTGTCGGCGCCCTCGAAATGGACCTCGGTCACGGTGTCGGCGTGGCTGCGGCGCACGAAGTAGTCCTGGAATGCCAGCCACTCGCCGCCGGCGGTGCGCAGCCGGGTGCGCACCGCGTCGTCGGTGGAGGGGAGCACAGTCATCGCCACCCCCAGGCTGCGGGTGATGCCGCCGGTCACCGCCGACAGCGGCTCGCCGCGCCCCAGCCCCTCGGTGCGGCGCAGGCACAGCGCCAGGTCGCGGTCGCCGAGACGGAAGGCGGTGTCACCGCCGAGGCCCGCCAGGTGATCCATCACGGTGAAGGTGTCGTCGGCTATGCCCCAACCCTCCGGACCCTGGATCCCCGCCAGCGTGTAGGTGACGGTATCGAGGTCGGCGCACACCCGTACACCGTAGATGTCGTCGTCGTCACCGACGTTGACGACGGCGGTGAGGTTGCCCGGATCGAGGATGCCGGCGAGGGCCCGGGCCATGCGGGCACCACCGACACCACCGCACAGCACGGTCGCCATGAGATTGATATTGCTCCCGAATGACCCCACAATGGCCTCTCATGTCTGCTGTGATGGCGGAGGCACCCCCGATTTCGGTGGCGGTAGCGCTGGTCGTGCGCGACCGCTCTACTGTCGCGTCCACGCTGGCGGCGGTGCGCCGGCAAGTGTACGAGACGGCGCGGGTCGCCATCGTCGGCGGGGAGTCGGCGGGGCGCCATGCCGCCGACGAAGAGGGGGTCGAGTGGGCCAGCACCGTCGCCGGCCTCCTCGAGCATCTCGACCCCGCCTTCACCCACCTGTGGATCGTCGACTCCGGCGCCGAGCCCCGCCCCGACGCCCTGCAGGCTCTGGTATTCGAGTCGGAGCGGGTCGATGCGGCCATCGCCGGATCGAAACTGCTCGACCGTGACGATCCCTCCCGCCTCGTCAGCGTCGGCATCGCCACCGATGTCTTCGGCACCCCCTACACCGGCCTCGACGACGGCGAGATCGACGCCGGGCAGTACGACGTGGTCAGGGACGTGGCCGCCGTCGGCGGCGCCTCGATGCTGGTGCGCCGTGACCTGGTTCGGGGCATCAAGGGCCCCGATCCCATCCTCGCTCCCGGCGCTTCCGCCATCGACCTGTGCCAGCGGGCCCGCCTCCGCGGCGGACGGATCGTCGTGATCCCCTCCTCGGAGGTCATGGTGGAGCGCCGCGCCCGGCCCGGTTGGCGGGAGGAGGCCGGCCAGCTCCGGGCCATCCTCAAGGTCTACAGCCCGCTCACCCTGCTGTGGGCGGTCCCCACCCTGTTCCTCCTCGGGCTGATCGAAGCCATCGTGTCGCCCTTCCTCGGCCGCTGGACCTTCTTCGACTGGGTACGGGTGTGGCTGTGGAACCTGATGCATGTCGGCTCCACCATCCGCAGCCGCTTCATCGCCCGCCACAACCGCGTCGCCGGCGACGAGGAGCTGTTCCGCTTCCAGCTCCGCGGCTCCGCAGACCTGCGCACCCTTTTCGCCGACGTGGGGCAGCGTCTCCGCGACCGGCTCCCCGGCGACGAGACGATGACGATCGCCGACCTGGGGCGGGAGCTGGGCCAGCCCGCCTTCGTCGTCGGTGGCTTCGCCCTCGCCTTCGCCGCCGTCTCCACCCGTACGCTGTGGAGCGGTTTCCCGGGCGTCGGTTACAGCTTGAAGCTTCCCGAGTCGGTGTCGGCGCTGCTCACATCCTATGCCGGCGGGTGGAATCCGGGCGGGTTCGGCAGCACCGATCCGCTTCCACCCTTCACCGGCCTGTTCGGGCTGGTGCAGGTGATGACCTTCTCCAACCCCAGCCTGGCCGCCTGGCTGCTCATCTTCGGCTCCTTCCTGCTCGGCACCTGGGGCATGACCCGCCTGCTGCGCACCTGGGACATCGGTCCCATCGCCGGCACGCTCGCCGGCCTTGTTCTCGTCGCCGGACCGGCCGCCCGCGCCGTCGCCGCCGGCACCGGCCTGGGGACTCTCGTCGCCCTCGGCGTGCTTCCCTGGGCGCTGCGCATCCCGCTGTCCCGCTGGCCCGGCACCGGATGGGGCCAGATCGGCCGCATCGCCGCCACCGGGTCCATCACCGCCATCCTCGCCCTGGCGTCGCCGCTGCTGCTGCCGGTCCCGTTCGCCGCCCTGGTGCTGCTGGCTCTGATCACCCCGGGAACCTGGAGTGCCTGGCGTTCGGCGCTGGTCGCCGGCGCCGGGGCCGTCCTGGCGGTCCCGGTCCTGCTCCCGTGGCTGGCCAACGCCGACCTGCTCCGCTACATCGCCATCGGCGAAGCCTTCTGGGAGCCGGGGGTCTACCTGGCTGTGGCCCTGGGGGCGGCATTCGTCGCCACCATCCTCTGCGCTCCCAAGCGCCTGGCACAGGTGACCGGCTGGGCCGGCATCGCCGCCACCGTCGGAGCGCTGCTGGCCCGCACCGGTGACTACGGCCCGGGCCGAGAGGTCGAGCTCGCCGGCATCGCCGTCGCCTCCCTGGGAAGCGCCGTCGTCGCCGGCATCGCCCTCGACCTGGTGCGCCGGGAGGAGCTGGTCACCGGATGGCGCCGCATCGTCGCCGGCGTCGGGTTCCTCGGCGCTGCCGCGATCCTGGTCTCCACCGTCCTCGTCATCCTCCCCGGCCGGGCTGGGCTCCCCAACGACCAGATGGAGGACGCCATCGGCTTCACCGCCGCCGCCGACGGCGATCCCGGCTCGTCGCGGGTCCTGCTGGTCGGTCCCGAGGACACCCTCCCCGGCGATTCCAACGACGTCCTCGGCGCCGGTTACCGGGTGGTGTCGGCTCCCGAGCCCGCCCTGTGGGAGGTCTGGCTACCCCGACCCGACGACGCCGATAGGGCGTTGGAGGAAGCCCTCACCCGCCTCATCGAGGGCGAGTCGTTCCGTGCCGGCGCCGACCTCAGCCCGTTCGGCATCCGCTGGGTGGTGTTCATGGGCGAGAGCCCCCTCCAAGACGTGTTGGCCGGCCAGCTCGACATGGTGCCGCTGGAGGGGCTGCACCGGACGACGTTCGTCTCCGAATCGGACCTGGCCGTGCGCGCCGTCGCCTCCGATGAATCGGAGTGGCGCTGGAGGGACAACGCCTACCTCGCCGATCAGCCCACCCAGGCCGAGGTCGTCATCGCCGAACTGGCCGACGACGGTTGGGGCCCGGACCGGCAGGACGCGGGTTGGGCTAACAGCGTCTCCGGTGAGGCGGGCGAGATCCGCTTCGACCCCATCCAGGCGCGCCGCAACCAGGCGTTGGTGGCACTGGGAGTGTTCCTGCTACTGCCGGCGATGGCCTGGTGGGGGAGGAGGCGCCGATGAGGAGGGTGCTGCTGGTCGCCGTCGCCTCGCTGGTCGTCGTCGCCGCCGTGCTGGCTCCGCGGCCGCCGGAACCCGAGGGTCCGCAGTTCACCGGCGTCGCCAACCCGGAGGACGCCATCGCCGACCAGGGCATGGTGTGGTACTGCCCGTGGATGAGCGCCGGTGCCGAGCGTGACTCATGGTTGCTGCTCGCCGCCGACGACACGGTGAACGCCACCATCACCCTCCCCAGCCCGATCCCCAACGAGCCGGCCGACACCGCCGAGGAGACGGTCTTCGCCGGGACGGCACTGCCGGTGGAGGTCGCCGACATCCGGCGCCGCGGCGACAGCCCCGGGTTCGTCGAGTTCGACGGCGGCCCCACCGCGGTGGCTGCGCTGGTCACCGCCGACTCCGACGAGGGCGCCACCCTCATCGCCGGCGACCGCTGCCCGGCGACACTGCCCAAGCTGTGGCACCTCCCCGGCGGCACCACCCGCGCCGGCCGCACCACCGTGCTGCGGCTGTTCAACCCGTTCCCCGACGCCGCCAAGGTAACGGTCAGCGGCACCAGCGAGTTCGGTGACGCCGGCCTGGTGGCCCTGGAGTCGGTCGACGTGGCCGGCCGGAGTTGGCAGGACTTCACCCTCAACGACCACATCAACCTGCTCGACAACCTCAACCTCACCGTCTCGGCCGAGGAGGGCCTGGTGGTCCCGGCGCTGGTGGTGCGCACCGACGGTGACGAGGCAACCTGGCCGGGATCTCCGCTGTCGACGACGTGGGAGTTCCCCCAGGTGCGGCAGACCGGCCTGCTCCCCACCCTGGTGGTGTCCAACCCGGGCTCGGAGGACGTCGACATCGTCATCGACGTCTATGACGCCGACGGGTCCGCTCTGGAGGCGAGGACGGAGCGGGTGCCGCCCGCCATCCCCGGCAACATCCCGCTGGGCGACCTCGCCGACGGCTTCTTCGGCATCAGGGTCACCGCCTCAGGCCCGGTGGCCGCCGTGGTCGTCTCCGAGGACCGCAACGACATCGCCGGCGACGAGGGTGCCGATCCCGAGGAAGAAGAAGAGGAAGGCGAGGAAGATCAGGGGCCGCCCCCTGAGCGCATCGCCGGGACGGTGGGCTCCTCGGCGGCGGCCACCCGCTGGCTGCTGCCGGGCCCGGGCGCTCTCGCCGCGGCCACATCGTCGGTGTGGGTGCTCAACACCGGCACCGAGCCCGCCTCGGTGGAGATGCAGCCCCTGGGGACGGGCGCCATCGACCCGGAGACGGTGGTGGTCGAACCGGGCTCGGTGTTCCGTGTCGTCCTTCCCCAGGAGGACATCGTGACCGGCTACCTGGTGACTTCCGACATCCCGGTGTCGGCGTCATGGAGCGTGGAGTCCGGCGACGGTGTCGCCATGGTCGCCGGCACCGCCATCGATGGATGACCCTGCTCTGCGGGCCACGCTCGTCATCCTGGTGACGGCGCTGGTGTGCGGCCTCGCCGTGGCCACCCGCCGCTGGCAGCGTCCCACCCACGGGCGCGTCGACCTCTCCCGGCTCACCTTGCCCGCCGGGCTGGTCGTGTTCACCTCCACCGACTGCTCCCGCTGCAAGGACGCCCTCACCGTGGCTCGCGCCTCGGGCTTGCCGCTCCGCGAGATCACCTGGGAGCTGGAGCCGGACAAGCTCGAGACAGCCGCGGTCACCTCGGTGCCTCTGACCCTCGCCATCTCACCCGACGGCTCACTCCTGGCCCAGGTATCAGGGGTCCCCTCCCGTCGCTGGCTGAAACGCGCTGCCACGATGCTCGACCTTCCCAGTACCTAGTACCTAGTACTTAGTACCAAACACGTACTACGCGGTGCGGTCCTTGGTTGCCGGCGAGGTGCGGCCTACCTTCCCGTCCATGACCTCGTGCTCGAAGTGCGGCGATCCGGCCCAGGTGGCCATGAGCTTCGCCTACGCCCAGCGCACCGTCTGGCTGCGCGACATCGGGCCCGGCTTCAACCGCTGGGCGGAGTACCCGTTGTGCGAGATGCACGCCGACCGGCTGGCGCCCCCGGCGGGATGGTCCCTCGACGACGGGCGATCGGACATGGAGCCGCCTCTGTTCCTCGGCATCGACGTCGCCTGACCCCGGAACGAGCCTATGCCCATCGACCGTGAGGTACTCGAAGCCGTCAGGGAGATGGACGAGCACGAGCTACGCCGCCTCCTCATCCTCGCCCAGGCCCGCCTGGAGCGCCGAGGAGTTCCGGTAGGCCCCGGCAACCAGCGCCGCGTCTCCCTACGCCGCCAGCAAGTCCGCTGCGGCAAGCCGACCTGCACCACCTGCCCCCACGGCCCCTACTGGTACGCCTACTGGTGGGAAGAAGGAAAGCGCCGGTCGAGATACATCGGCAAGCTCGATGATGTACCGGAGGCGGCCGAATAGTCGTCGGGCTGCTTTCGTCCTCCC
>CAZOGW010000083.1:0-13527 GCA_964579415.1 uncultured Acidimicrobiaceae bacterium
AGACCTCATCGCGTCCGCAGTCTCGTAGCAAGCCGATCGGACGGAGGGGGTCTTCACCGCAGTGGTCGCCGGTGCTGTCGCCAGGTATGGAAGGGAACACCGCGCAGCGGCCAATGCGAGGATGCGCGATGAAGACCCCCTCCCCCCTGCCTCCGCAAAGCCTCCGGCAGGGGTACTCCCCCCGTCAAAGCCAGGGGGGAGACGAAGAACCCGCCCCCCGCAGAGCCCCGGGGGAGATGAACACGCGACGCATACCCTCAGCCGGTGTTTCTCAGCCCTGCGGCGAGGCCGTTGATGGTGAGGAGTAGGGCTCGGGCGAGGGCCGGGTCGGGGGTGCCTTCCTGGCGGCGGGTGCGCTCGAGGAGGGCGACCTGGAGGTACGAGATGGGGTCGATGTAGATGTCGCGGATGGCGAGGGTGCGCTGCAGGACCGGGTAGCGGTCGAGCATCTCGGACTCGCCGGTGACGGCGACCACCTGGGCGACGGTCTCGGCGAACTCTGCCTCGATGACCTCGAACAGGTGGCGGTGCTCGTCGGGCACCAGCGTGGCCACGTAGCGGTGGGCCACGGTGAGGTCGGTCTTGGAGAGCGTCATCTCGACGTTGGAGACGAAGGTGCGGAAGAAGGACCAGTGCTCGTACATCTGGTCGATGACACCGCCCAGCCCGGCTTCCCGCGCCTGGCGCAGGCCTGTGCCGACGCCGAACCAGCCGGGCACGATCTGGCGGGACTGGGTCCAACCGAACACCCAGGGGATGGCGCGCATCCCGCCCAGGCCCACATTGTCGTCGCCGCCGGTCCGACGCGCCGGGCGGGAGCCGATATTCATCCCGGCCAGTTCCTCGACCGGTGTGGAGGTGAGGAAGTACGGGACCAGGCCGGGTGAGTCGACCAGCGCCCGGTAGGCGGTGAAGGCGGCGGCGCTGATGACGTCCATGCAGGCGTCCCACTCGTCGAGCACGCTCTGGGGCTGCCGGGAGGTGCGGTGCAGCAGGGACGCCTCCAGGGTGGCGGCCAGGGTCAGCTCCAGGTTGGAGGCGGCGAGCGAGGGCAGCCCGTATTTGTCGGCGATGACCTCGCCCTGCTCGGTGATCTTGATGCGCCCGTCGACGACGCCCCACGGCTGGGCCATGATCGCCTCGCCGGTGGGCCCGCCGCCGCGCCCGACGGTGCCGCCGCGGCCGTGGAAGACGGTCAGCTCGACCCCATGGGCCAGGGCCACGTCGCGCAGGTCCCGCGATGCCCGGTACAGCTCCCATTGCGAGGTGGTGATGCCGGCATGTTTGTTGGAGTCCGAGTAGCCCAGCATCACCTCCTGGGTGTCGCCGCGGAGGCGGACCAGTTCCCGGTACGGCTCCAGTGAGAGGAGGGCGTCGAGGATGGGGCCGGCGCCGCGCACCTCGTCGATGGTCTCGAACAGGGGCACCAGCCCGATGCGGGCCACCTCGCTGTGCAGGTCGACGAGCCCCGCCTCCCGGGCGAGCACCGCCGCCGCCAGGATGTCGTCGACGCCGCGGGTTTCCGAGACGATGTAGCTCTCGATGGTGGACGGGCCGAAGCGGTCGAGTGCCTGGCGGACCGTGTGGAAGGTCGCCAGCGTCGAGGCCGGGCTGGGGTCGAGCACGGTGGCCACCGACGACAGGGGGCGGCGGGAGAACAGCTCGGCGGCGAGCCGCTCCGTCCTGCCCGCCCGGTCGCCGGGGTAGGCGTCGCCGAGGCGGGCGTAGAGCTGCGCCAGCGTCTCGTGGTGGCGGGTGGCGTGCTCGCGGATGTCCATGGTGGCCAGCCCGAAGCCGAATGCCGCCACCCGACGGGTGAGACGCTCCAGGGAGCCCCGGGCGATGAGCTCACCCCGGTTGGCGAGCAGGGAGCGGCGCATCACCTCCAACTCGTCGAGCAGGTCGGCGGCGCGGGCGTAATCCAGCCCGGGCTGGTGGGGGGTGTCGTCGGCGATACGACGCCGGGTGGTGATCAGCCGCCGGTGGACGAAGGCGCACTTCTGCCGGTACGCCTCGTGGGCCGACAAGCTGCGGAAGACGCGGTGGGTGTCGGGGAGCAGTTCGGCGTCGATCTCCAGGGAGCGGCGCAACTCGTCGCTGATGCCGGTGATGGTCTCCGAGGAGCTGAGGTCGGTGGAGAGCTGCTCCACCGCGATGATGATCTCGCGCAGGCCGTGGTCGTGCTGCACCTGGAGCACCGCCAGGGTGACCTCGGGTGTCACGAAGGGGTTGCCGTCCCGGTCGCCGCCCACCCAGGTGCCGAAGCCGAGCGGTCGGGCGTCGCGCTCCAGCGTGACACCGAGCCGCCCCAGCTGGTGGCCCAGTTCGTCGTAGAGGTCGGGGGCCACCCGGCTGAAGACCTCCTCGAAGTAGTACAACGTGGAGCGGGCCTCGTCGATGGGGCGGGGGCGCTCCCGGCGCAGCTCGTCGGTCTGCCAGATGAGGTCGACGATCTCGGCGAGCCGCCGCTCGATCCGCTCCTGGTCGGCGTCGGTGAGGCGGGGATCCTGCCGCTCCTCCAGCAGCTCGGCGACGCGGGTCGTCTTGGTGAGGATGGAACGTCGCGCCGCCTCGGTGGGATGGGCGGTGAACACCGGGCGCAGCTCCAGGCGCCGGCTTACGTCGGCGACGAGGTCGCGGTCGAGGCCGGCGTCGATGATGCGGTCCACCGTGGACGCCAGCCGGCCCCGCCCCTGACTGCGAGCACCCTCCTCGTCGAGGCGGTGGGTCTGCTCGGCGACGTTGGCCAGGTAGAAGAAGGCGGTGAAGGCGCGGACGAGCTGGATGGTGCGCTCCAGGTCGAGGTTCCCCAGGAGGTCGGAGAGCCGCTCGGCAGCGCCGGCGTCGGGTGCGGCGCCGTCGGTGCCGCGGATGCGTTTGGTGAGAGCCCGCACCTCCTCGACCAGGTCGAGCAGATCGGGCCCGTGCTGGCGCACCAGGGTCTCACCCAACAGGTTGCCCAGCAGCCGGATGTCGGCGCGCAACCGGGCGTCGCGCTCGGCGCGCTCATCGATGGACATGCGAGTCGAGAATAGTCTCGTACTACGTACTACGTACTACGTACTACGTGACGAAGCGACCTGCGACGAGGGACGACCGGCGCTCGGGCTTCTGGCTACTGGCTACTGATCCTCAGTCGTAGGGCTCGCTGCGGGAGCGGAACTGGCGTTCCAGGGCTACCCAGGTGGTGCGGGCGATGGGGTGGATCAGGATGGGAATCACCACGGCCACGGCGATCACGGCGACGAGGAGGGCATCCCAGGGGACGTCGGGCCAGGTGAGGGCCATGCCGCCGACGAAGGTCACCAGGAACGCCGCGATCGTGGCCGCCATGTTGATGGTGATGGCGCCCAGCCAGTAGCCCTGGGAGCGCTCGAAGTGGAGCCCGCAGCGGGGGCAGTCGTCGACCATCAGGAACCAGCGACGGAAGAGCTTGCCCGATCCGCAGCGGGGGCAGCGACGCGTCAGACCGCGCAGTGCTGCCTTCCAGGCCGGGGGGCGCCCGTAGTAGGACGAGGCGATGAGGAAGGTCTCGTCACGGCGGGCCATTACCCCAGGTTAAGGGTGCCGGGCGGCCGCACCGTCCGGATTCGGCTCAGCGCCGGTGCGGTGCGAAAATCCCTCTCCCGACAACTCCCAGCCATAGGTAGGGCAACGTGGAACCCAAGCCACTCGTGGTGGTCGCCGAGAAGATCGCCGCCGGCGCCATCGAGGAGCTGGCCGAACACGCCGACGTCGACATCGCCGAAGGTGTGCCACGGGAAGAGCTGCTGGTGAGGCTCGCCGGCGCCGCAGGACTCATCGTGCGCTCGGCCACCACCGTCGACGCCGAGATGATCGCCGCCGCCCCCAAGCTGGCCGTCATCGGCCGGGCCGGCATCGGCGTCGACAATATCGACGTTCCCGCCGCCACCGCCGCCGGGGTGATGGTGGTCAACGCCCCCGACGCCAACACCATCTCCGCTGCCGAGCACACCATGGCGCTGCTCTTGGCGCAGGCCCGCCGGGTTGCGGAGGCCGACGCCTCGCTGCGGGGCGGCCGCTGGGAGCGGGGAAGGTTGGAGGGGGTCGAACTCCACGGAAAGACCCTGGGCATTCTGGGCCTGGGCCGCATCGGCACTCTGGTGGCGCAGCGGGCCTCGTCGTTCGGGATGCGCGTCGTCGCCTATGACCCCTTTGTCAGCGACGACCGCGCCCAGCGCCTCGGTGTCGAGATGGCGTCGCTGGAGGCCGTCCTGACCAGCAGCGACTTCGTCACCGTCCACCTGCCCCGCACCAGGGAGACGGTGGGGCTCCTCGACGCCGCCGCGCTGGCAGCGGCCCGGCCCGGCATCCGCATCATCAACGTGGCCCGGGGAGGGATCGTCGACGAGCAGGCTCTCGCCGACGCCATCAGTGCCGGTCACGTGGCCGGCGCCGCCATCGACGTGTTCGCCACCGAGCCCACCACCGAGAGCCCGCTGTTCTCCCTCCCCGAGGTCGTGGTCACACCGCACCTGGGAGCGTCGACGCGGGAGGCGCAGGACAAGGCCGGCGTGTCGGTGGCCCGCTCGGTGCTGGCCGCCCTCCGCGGCGACCTGGTTCCCGGCGCGGTCAACCTGTCCCTGGGTCCCCCGGTCAGCGAGGACGCACGGCCCTTCGTCGACCTCGCCGAGAGGTTGGGGCAGATGTTCGCCCTCTTCTCGCACGGCATCCCCGACATGCTCACCGTGTCGGTGAGCGGCCGGGTGCTGGCCGACGCGGTCAAGGCGGTGGCGCTGGCGGCGGTGAAGGGCATCCTGCTCGCCTCCAGCGATGAGCCGGTGTCGTATGTCAACGCCGGCCTCCTCGCCGAGCGGCGGGGCCTCACCGTCCGCGAGGTCACCGACCCGGGTGGCATCGACTACCGGGCGCTGGTGAGGCTTTCGGGCACGGTGGACGGAACCGATCGGGTCATCGCCGGGTCGGTGATGGCGCACCGCGGCCCGGTCCTGGTCGAGGTCGACGGCTACGACATCGAGCTGCCCATCGCACCCCACATGGTGCTGGTGCGCAACTCCGACACGCCCGGAGTCATCGGCAGGGTCGGCACCATCCTCGGCGACGCCGGGGTCAACATCGCCGACATGGCGGTGGGGCGCACCGCCGGGGACGGCGCCATGATGGGCATCAGCATCGACGGTGAGCTGCCAGAAGGGGCTCTGGAGACGGTCAGGGCTGCGGAGGGTGTCCTGGCGGCGCGGTATATCAGGTTGGCATAGAACGTACTACGTACTACGTACTACGTTGTGTCGATCGCCGGGGTCTGCTGCAACGTCTTGGGGCCTCACAGGTGGTACGTACTCTCGCCGTGATACGTGATATGTGATACGGCTCAGAGCGCTGTCAGCCCCCAACCCACCGCCAGCCCATACAGTCCTGCCACGACGTCATCGGCGGTGATGCCCAGGGAGCCTTCCAGGTGCTCGGCCTGGGGCACACCGGGGAGCACCTTGAAGATGTCGGCGAGGCGGGCGATCACCACGGCGACGAGCCAGGGCCAACCGGCGAGGCCGATGACCGCCACCAACGTCCCGGCCATCTCGTCGATCACCACCCAGCCGGGATCGGCATGGCCCTTCGCCTCGGGCGCCGCCGCCCACAGCGACACGCCGATGGCGGCGGCGGCGACCAGGGCGTCGACCCACCACGGCGCCGGGATGAGCAGGTAGGCGATCAGAGCCGCCAGTGCCGAGCCGAAGGTGCCGGCGCCGTTGTGTGAGCGCCAAAGACGGGCCGGGATCCAACCCACGCCGAAACCGGCGGCGACGAAGCGCCGCATCAGCTCGCCCTCCAGGTGAGTGCCAGGTAGACGCCCCAGGCGCCGGCGGCCAACCCGGCGGCGTACAGGACCGCTCCCACGGCGGGTACCGACCCCAACCGGGAGACGAGGCTCTGCCCGGAGGCGACGCCGAACCAGGTCGCCCCCGCCGCCGCGCCCAGGTTCACCACCAGATGGATCAGGTCGGGAGGGGTGTCGTCGCGCCCGAAGCAACCACAGCTCTGCAGCGGGGTCCCCCGTAGCAAGGCTGCCGCCACGAAGACGGCGAACCCGAGATAGAAGCCACCGATGGTGACGGCAGCAGCCGGCCCGCCGACGAACAGACCGGTGGTTCCGGCTGCGACCTGACCGGCGCCGAGCGCCGCGACCAGCGCCGGGGCCGACGGCCAACCCATGGCTCGCAGGGCGCCCGCGGTGGGCTCGGGGTCCCGCAGCTCGAGCATCCCCGCCGCCGCCAGCACCAGGGCGCAGATGTAGAACCAGGCCTCCACCGCCGGCACGATAGAGAGCTTGCCGCGCCTTGCCGTCGAGGCGGCGCCGGCCCGGGTAGCGGCGCCGGGCAGCGGGTACACTCCCGGGTATGGAACCCACCAAGTACATCTGGATGGACGGGGAGCTGGTGCCTTGGGAGCAGGCCACCGTCCACGTACTCACCCATGCGCTCCATTACGGCACCGGTGTCTTCGAAGGAATCCGCGCCTACGAGACCTCTGACGGTGCCGCCGTGTTCCGACTAACCGACCACATGGTGCGCTTGCACCGCTCCGCCCGGGCCTACCACATGGACCTGGAATGGTCCGTCGAGGACCTGACCAAGGCGACCAAGGAACTGTTCGCCGTCAACGAGATGCGGTCGGGTTACGTGCGCCCCATAGTCTTCCTCGAACTGGGCGCCATCGGCCTCAACCCCGCCGGAGCCCGGGTGCGCACCGTCATCGCCAACTGGCAGTGGGGCGCCTACCTCGGCGAGGAAGGCATCCGCAACGGGATCACCACCAAGGTGTCGTCATGGCGGCGCTTCTCCAACGCCGCCTTCCCCAACGCCAAAGCCACCGGCACCTACTCCAACTCGATCCTGGCCAAGTCCGAGGCGGTCCGCAACGGTTACGACGAGGCCATCATGCTCAACGAGCACGGCGTGCTCTCGGAGGGCAGCGGGGAGAACATCTTCCTGGTCGCAGACGGCAAGGTCTTCACGCCCCCGGTGTCGACCGGGTGTCTCGACGGGATCACCCGCAATTCGGTGGCGACCCTGCTCGCCGAGGCCGGCTACCAGGTGACCGAAGCCACCATTGCCCGCTCCGACCTCTACTACGCCGACGAGATGTTCCTCACCGGGACCGCCGCCGAAGTGACCCCGGTCAGGCAGGTCGACGACATCGACGTCGGCGACGGCCGGCCCGGTCCCGTCACCAAGCTAGCCCAGCAGCTCTTCGCCGACACGGTGAGCGGCCAGCTCGACACCCACCCCGAGTGGCTCGAGCACGTCTGAGCGATGGGACAGCAGCCCAACCACGAGCTTGTCATCAGCGACCTGCCCCGGCCGACGGCCCGGACCGCCCCGGCGCGGGCCTGGCTCCCGCAGCGCCCCGGCGAGATCGCAGGCCCGGACATCCACTGGGGGCGCGGCTTCGGCACCACCGGCCCCGACACCGGGTACGCCCTGAAGCTGATCGGGCGGCGCCACCTGGAGCTGGTCGACGGTGAGAGCCACCACGGCGCCGAGACGGCGGTGACGCTGCTCGCCGGCGCCCGCGCCTCGTACTTCGGGCGTGCCCCCATCCTCGCCGACATCGACGCCGCCGCCGCCATCCTCGGCTACGCCGACGGCCTTCCCGGCGAGCCGGCGGACGGGCTCGCCGCCGAGCGATCCCACCGTGTGGCCAACCTGGGTCACGACACCGCCAAGGCCCGGGACATCATGGCCGCCGTGCCCGTCGACGTGCTGACGGCCCCGCTGGCCGACATCCGCAGCCGGCTCGCCGCCGGCGAGCGCCTCGTCACCTGGTGACATCCGTCCACTCCACCAACCGACCGGGAGCAATCAGATGAAGATCGTTCGCATCGACACCGATGTCGACGACATCACGTACGGAGCGGTCGAGCCCGAGGGGATCCGCATCTACCGGGGCACGCCGCTGGTGGCGTGGGAGCCGACGGAGACCGTGGTGGCCTGGGACCAGGCCCGGCTGCTGGCCCCGATCATCCCCTCCAAAGTCGTCTGTGTGGGGAAGAACTACGCCGACCACGCCGCCGAGATGGACGGTGACGTGCCGGAACGGCCGCTCCTGTTCCTCAAGCCCCCCACCAGCGTCATCGGCCCGCTGCAGGCGATCCGGCTCCCCGCCGACTCGGACGAGGTGCACCACGAGGCGGAGCTGGCCGTGGTCATCGGCAAGGTCGCCAAGGACATCCCCATCGAGGACGTCGGGCTCTACATCCTCGGCTACACCGCGGCCAACGACGTCACCGCCCGGGACCTGCAGCGCCTCGACGGGCAGTGGACCCGGGCCAAGGGCTTCGACACCTTCTGCCCGCTGGGCCCGGCCATCGACACCGAGCTCGACCCCACCGAGGGCCTCGCCATCTCGTGCCGGGTCAACGACGAGATCCGCCAGGAGGGTTCCACCGCCGACCTGGTGTTCGGCGTGGGGGAGCTGGTGTCGTACATCACCCGGGTGATGACGTTGCTCCCCGGTGACGTGATACTCACCGGCACCCCGGCCGGCGTCGGGCCCATCACCGCCGGCGACCGGGTCGAGGTGGAGATCGAGGGCGTCGGAGTGTTGGTCAACCCGGTGATCGGATGACCGGCACACCCCGGGTACGGTTCGCGCCGTCGCCGACCGGGCACCTGCACGTCGGCGGCGTGCGCACCGCCCTCTACAACTGGCTGTTCGCCCGCGCCGCCGGGGGGACGTTCATCCTGCGCAGCGACGATACCGACGCCGAGCGCTCCCTGCCCGAACTGGCCGCCGACATCGTCGAGCAGCTCCGCTGGCTCGGTCTCGACTGGGACGAGGGCGTCGAGGTGGGCGGGCCCCACGGCAGCTACCGGCAGAGCGAGCGCCTGGCCCGCTACAAGGCTGCGGCCGAGTCGCTGGTGGCTTCCGGCGCCGCCTACCACGCCTTCGAGACCGCCGAGCAACTCGAGGAGTTCCGCAACCAGGCCCAGACCGAGGGCCGCTCGCCGGCGTACGACGGCCGCTACCGCATCGATCCCGACGAGGCCGCCCGCCGTATCGAGGCGGGTGAGGCTGCGCCGATCCGTTTCGCGGTGCCCCGTCCCGGCGAGACGGTCATCGAGGATGTGGTCCGCGGCGAGGTGCGCTGGGATCACACCCAGATCGACGACCTGGTGATCCTCCGCTCCGACGGCTCGCCCACCTACCACCTGGCCAGCACCGTCGACGACGTCGACTTCGGGATCACCCATGTCATCCGCGGCGAGGACCTGCTGCCGTCGACGCCCAAACACGTGCTGCTCACCGAGGCGCTGGGGGCCACGCCTCCCACCTACGCCCACCTCTCGCTACTGCTGGGACCGGACGGGTCGAAGCTGTCGAAGCGCCACGGCCACACCGCGGTCAAGGCCTATCACGACTCCGGGTACGTCCCCGAGGCCATGGTCAACTACCTGGCGATCCTGTCATGGTCGCCCGGCGCCGACGAGGAGGTCGTCGACCGGGCCACCATGGTGGAGCGTTTCGACCTCGACGCCGTCTCCCGCAGCCCGGCGGTCTTCGACACCACCAAGCTGGAGTGGATGAACGGCGTCTACATCCGCGACCTGTCCGCCGAGGACTTCATCGGCCGGGCTCTCCCCTTCGTCGAGGAGGGCCTGGGCCGGTCGCTCCAGCCCGAGGAGACCGACCGCATCGTCGCCATCGCCCCCGAGGTGCAGGAACGGGTGAAACGCTTCGACGAGATCGGTCCCCAGGTGGCGTTCCTCCTCGACGACGACCCGGCCGGGTTCGCCTACGACGAGGCGTCGTGGGCCAAGGTGATGACCGAGCCCACCGTGCCCCTGGTCCTGGGCAAGGCGCTCAGGGCGCTCAACGGCCTCGACACGTGGACGGCGGAGTCGGTGGAGGGTGCCCTCCGCTCCGTGCTCGACGACCTCCACATCTCCGCCCGCAAGGGCCTGCAACCGCTGCGGGTCGCCGTGAGCGGCTCGTCGGTGAGCCCACCGCTGTTCGAGTCGATCGCCGTCCTGGGCCGGTCCCGCACCCTGCAGCGCCTCACCGACGCCGGGAGGCTCGTGATACAGTGACGCCCGTCCGCTGGCGGCCGGGATTCGCCGTATCACTGGTCGCAGTTCGGTATCTGCACTGGATGACGGGTTCTCCGAAGGGGGTCGGTTGTGGCGGGTTCAGTGGCTTTGGCGAGAAGATGCCGGATGTCGGCGATGTGTGTCGTGGCGGTCCTGGCCTGCTTACCGGCCGTCGCCGCGGCGGCGACCTCGGACCCAGGGTCCCTGGCCCTGGCGTCGATCACCGGGGGCGGCGTCAAGGGCGACTTCTGGAGCATAGATCCATCCCTCTCCGGGAACGGCGGACGGGTGGCGTTCGTCACCGCAGCGGGAAATCTGGATCCCACCGACCACGACAGCGTCACCGACATCTACGTCAAGGACCTGGGGACGGGCACACTGACACTGGTGTCCCGGACGGCCGGCGGGACCAAGGGCGACAACGCCAGCAGCAAGCCGGTCCTGTCAACGGACGGCACCAAGGTGGCCTTCGAGTCGACGGCCGCCAACCTGCACGGCTCCGACACCGACATCCTCCCCGACGTGTTCGTCAAGGACCTGGTCACCGGTGCGGTGACGCTGGTGTCCCGGTCGGCGACCGGCGATAAGGGGACCGGTCCCAGCGTCACCCCGGTCATCTCCGGGGACGCCGGCGAGGTGGCGTTCTCCTCCGGCGCCTCCAACCTCCACCCCCTCGACACCGACCTCCTCGAGGACGTGTTCGTCAAGAAACTGGCGACCGGTGATCTGACGCTGGTGTCGCGGTCGTCGGCGGGAGTGAAGGGGACCAACTCCAGCTACGCGCCGTCGCTGTCGGCCGACGGCACCAGGGTCGCCTTCTACTCGCGGGCGTCGAACCTCGACCCGGACGACACCGACATCACCGAGGACGTGTACCTCAAGAACCTGAACACCGGCCAGCTCACCCTGGTCTCCCGCTCGGCGACGGGCGTGAAGGGCAACGGAGCCAGTTCCCACCCGTCGGTCTCGGCCGACGGCACCAAGGTGGCGTTCCTCTCGTTCGCCTCCAACCTCCATCCCGACGACACCGACACGCTGGCGGACCTCTTCGTCAAGGACCTGGTCACCGGTGCGGTGACGCTGGTGTCCCGTTCCGCGTCGGGGGCGAAGGGCAACGCCGGGAGCTGGGACCCGACCCTGTCGGCGGACGGGACCCGGGTGGGGTTCTACTCCAACGCCTCGAACCTGCACCCCGACGACACCTTCGGCGAGTCCGACGCCTACGTGAAGGACCTGACCACGGGGCAGGTCATCCTGGCCGGGGCGTCGGCGAGCGGGGACAAGGCGAACCACGGCGCCGCCGCCGCCATTATCTCCCCCGACGGCACGGTCGCCGCCTTCTCGTCGTCGGCCACCAACCTGCACCCGAGCGACAGCGACAACATCGCCGACGTGTTCGTCAAGTCCCTCGAAGGCGGCGGCGACCCGCCCGTCTACTGCGACGGCAAGGTCGCCACCATCACCGGGACCCCGGGGAACGACACCCTCAACGGCACGTCCGGCGCCGATGTGATCCACGCCGGTGCCGGCAACGACACGGTGCACGGCCTGGGCGGCAACGACACCGTGTGCGGCGGCTCCGGCAACGACGTCCTCAACGGCGGCGATGGCAACGACCGGTTGTTCGGCGGCGCCGGCAACGACACCCTCAACGGCCAGAACGGCAACGACCAGATCCGCGGCAGCGCCGGGAAGGATGCTGTCAACGGCGGCGCCGGCAACGACAGCCTGTGGGGCGAGGACGACGCCGACAAGCTCTCCGGCGGCGCCGGCAACGACGTCCTCAACGGCGCAGGCGGCAACGACGAGCTGCGGGGCGGGAGTGACAAGGACACCTTGAGCGGCGGGGCCGGGAACGACAAGCTCTGGGGCGACGCCGGCAACGACACCCTCAGCGGCGGGGCCGGGAACGACGACCTGCGCGGTGGCGACGGCAACGACACGCTGAGTGGCAGCACCGGCAACGACACACTGCGGGGCGAGGCCGGCGCCGACATCGCAACCGGGAGCAGCGGTACCGACACCCTCATCGGCGGGGCGGGCAACGACCAGTTGAGGGGCGGTGACGGCAAGGACACCGTCAGCGGCGGGTCCGGGGCCGACAAGCTGTGGGGCGAGGCGAGCGCCGACACCCTCGACGGAGGGTCGGGCGCCGACACCCTCAACGGCGGCTCGGGCAACGACCAGTTGCGCGGCGGTACCGGCAAGGACACCCTGACCGGCGGGTCCGGGGCGGACAAGCTGTGGGGAGAAGGCAGCGCCGACGTCCTCAGCGGCGGCGCCGGGGCCGATGCCCTCAACGGCGGCGCCGGCAACGACACCTGCAAGGGCGGAGCAGGCACCGATACCGGTTCTTCGTGTGAGGTGAAGACCGGCATCCCCTGAGCTGACGGGGGCCGGGATCGCTCAGCAGCCCGACGGCAGCCTGATGTGGCGGTCGACGGCGACGGACTCGAGGAAGATCGGCTCCGACAGCGGCGGGACGATCCGCACGTCGACGGTGTCGGTGTCGCCGAGGCCGAAGTGGGCCGTGGGTTCGACGCCTGAGGTGTACCCGAAGGAGACGACGATCTCGCGGGCACCGAGGAGCCGGTCCGGGTCTCCGAGCCCGCCCGCCTCGTAGACCTCGACCCGGGTGCCCACGCCGCCCCCGGGGGAGGAGTCGACGGAGACCTCGAGCCAGTGTCCCGATCCGCCGGTGTTGCGCAGGAGCAGGGAGGGGAGCTCGGGGTACCACTCCACCAGCAGGACGTCCACGCGGCCGTCGCGGTCGACGTCGGCGGTGGGTCCGGTCACCCAGTACTGCAACTCGCCGAGCCCGTCGGGGGCGGCGAAGCGGGGAATCCCGTCGGACACGCCGAGATGGCGGAACACCGCCGGCCGGGTGCCGCCGTCGGCGGAGGCGGTGGTGAGAATGTCCGGCCAGCCGTCGTTGTCGAGGTCGACGATGTCGACGTGCGGCGCCTTGGTGGGGAGCCCGATGAGCCCGGCCGCCTCGGTGACGTCCTCGAGGCGGATGCCGCCGGGTGCCTCGGTGCGGTTGAGGTAGAGCCGCACCGGCACCTGGGCTCCCTTGTGGGTGCTGTTGAAGTGGTGCCCCACCACCAGGTCGGGCCGGCCATCACGGTCGACGTCGGCGATGGCCGCTCCGGCCACGTCGTCCTCGTTGCCGTAGGTGGCCCATTCCGGCACCGCGCCCGGGACCTCGACGAAGCCGTCTCCGGTGCCGGCGAAGAGGCGGTTGGAGCCGCCGATGAACAGGTCGGTGTGGCCGTCGCCGTCGAGGTCGCCGGTGGCGATGCCGAGCCCGGCCACGCCGAGAGGGAACAGGTCGCTCCCGGTGACATCCTCGAAGCGGAGGCCGCCCATGTTGCGGTAGAGGCGGGTGTTGCCGCCGCGGTAGTGGTCCTCCACGATCACCAGGTCGAGCAGTCCGTCCTCGTCGAAGTCGAGC
>CAZOGW010000084.1:0-13417 GCA_964579415.1 uncultured Acidimicrobiaceae bacterium
CGCCACCGCCAGCTTCACCGCGGCAGGATCGTCGTAGGGGAGCCGACCGTCGGCGAAGTCGTGCAGTTGCAGCGTCGAACCGGGAGAGGCGGCAAAGTAGGAGGCGGCCGAGGCCCGGGCCTCACCGGCGCGTTGCGGTGTCCCGGTGAGCACCAGCCAGCGCATCACCACCCCCGGACCGGCCCCGAGGAGAGTGCGCAACGTGGCGCCGGCGCCGATCTCGATGTCGTCGGGGTGTGCACCCAGGCACACCACCGAGGACACGCCGGCCAGGGAGAGCAGCGCGGTCACTGCTGCTGCTTCCAGACCTCCCACGGGCCCTTTCCCGCGGCGGCCAGGTCGTCGAGTGTCTGCTTGTCCTTGAAGGTGTCCATCGGGGCCCAGAACCCGCCGTACTTACGGGCGACGAGTTGGCGCTCTGCGAGAAGGCGGTCGAAGGGCTCCAGCACCAGCTCCTCGCCGGGGCGCATGTAGTCGAAGATCTCCCGGCGGAAGGCGAAGTAGCCGCCGTTGATCCACACATCGGCGTTGGATATCGGGTCGACGGATGTCACGATGCCGTCCTCGTCGGTCCGCACCAGGTGGTAGGACAGCGGGGGACGGATGGCGAGGAACTGGGCGATGCGGCCCGACCTCTCGAACTCGGCCAGGTAGGTGTCGAGGGGGAGGTCGGTGAGGCCGTCGCTGTAGTTGGCGAGGAACACCTCCTCGCCCTCGAGGTGGCGGCGCACCGCGGTGAGCCGCTCGCCGAGGTTGGAGGCAGCCCCGGTGTCGACGAACGTGATGCGCCAGTCGTCGATATCGGAGGCGAGCAGTTCCACGCTGCGGTCGCCGCCGGTGAGGACGAAGTCGTTGCTGGATGTCTCCTCGTAGTCGAGGAAGAAGCGCTTGATGGCCTCCCCCTGGTAGCCGAGGCACAAGATGAAGTCCTTGTGACCGAAGGAGGCGTAGTACCTCATGACGTGCCACAGCACCGGGCGGTGGCCGACGGGAACCAGCGGCTTGGGAATGGCGTCGGAGTAGTCGCGCAGGCGCATGCCGCGGCCGCCGCAGAAGAGCACCACCTTCATGGCGTCGCCGCCGGCGGGTCGAAGATCTCCACCTGGGGGATGGGGACCACGAAGCGTCCACCCCACTCGCCGATACCGGCCATCTGCGACATGATCTCGTCCTTGAGGTTCCAGGGCAGGATGAGAACGTAGTCGGGCCGGGTCTCGAAGATGTGACCCGGCTGGAAGACCGGGATGTGGGTGCCGGGGAGGAACTTGCCGTATTTGGTCGGGCTGCGGTCCACTGTGTACTCCACCAGGTCGGAGCGGATGCCGCAGTAGTTGAGCAGCGTGTTGCCCTTCCCCGGCGCTCCATAGCCGGCGACGGCACGGCCCTGGCGGCGTGCTTCGATGAGGAACGAGAGCAGGTCCCGCTTCACTGCCTGCACCTTCTCCCCGAAAGCGGCGTAGGTGGCGAGGTCGTCGACGCCCCGATCCGCCTCGTAGGCGAACATGCGGCGGGCCCGGTCGGTGACCTCACCGCCGGCTCCATGATGGCGGCCGTAGATGCGCAGCGAGCCGCCGTGGGTGGGCAGTTCCTCCACGTCCCACAACTCCAGGCCGTGGGCGGCGAAGACACGAGCCACCGAGGTGAAGGAGAAATACGAGAAGTGCTCGTGGTAGATCGTGTCGAACTCGGTCCCGTCGAGCAGCGTGAACAGGCTGGGGAATTCGATGGTGACCACCCCCTCCGGCTTGAGCAGGGTGGCGATGCCGGAGACGAAGCCGTTGAGGTCTGGCACCTGGGCGAGGACGTTGGCTCCGCACACCAGGTCGGCGGCGAGGCCGTCGGCGACCATCCGCGCCGCCAGCTCGGGGCCGAAGAAGTCGACGATGGTGGGCACGCCTCGTTCCACCGCTACCGCGGCGACGTTGGCCGCCGGCTCTACCCCCGTCGACGGGATGCCCTTGGCGACGAAGAACTGGAGCAGGTAGCCGTCGTTGCTGGCCAGCTCCACCACCTGCGAGTGCGGGCCGAGCCCGAGGCGGTCTTCGATTGCGTCGGCGTAGCGTCGCATGTGATCCAGCCACGAGTCGGAATAGGAGGAGAAGTAGGCGTAGTCGCCGAAGATCTCCTCGGGGCTGACGTATTCCCCCACCTGTACCAGCGAGCACTCCCCGCACACCTGGGCCCGCAGCGGGTAGAAGGGCTCCATCTCGTCGAGCTGGTCGGCGGTGAGGATGGTCTGGCACAGCGGCGACGTGCCCAGATCGACCATGGTGAACGACAGCGGGGCACCGCAGAACCGGCAGGGGCGTCCGCCGACCTCCGGGGACGCCTGCGACGGCGACGGTGCCGTCCCGGTGGTGGTCATGCCCGCGCCCAGCGCAAGTCTTCGTCGAGGGCACCGCTGCCAAGCAGCCTGCGGATGCGCCCGATGCGCAGGTAGCGGTCGCCGGACAACTCGACCTCCTGCAGTCCCCCGGCGACGTAGGCCTGGTAGAGCTCCTCGGCGCCGGTCTTGACGCTCCCTTGCGGGTCGAAGCCGGGGAGCAGCTCCCCGGCCTTGGAGAAGTCGACCCGGTAGTTGCGGGTGTCGGGCTCGCCTCCGGCGGCGTAGGTGACGACGCTGCCGGGAACGATGGAGCCGACGATGTCGGCGATGTCGCGGATCTGGTAGTTCTCCCCGTTGCGGCCGATGTTGATCGCCTGGTCGTGGATGGCGGCCCGGTCTGCGCTGAGGCAAGCGACGAAAGCCGCCGCGATGTCGGCGACGTGGACCAGGGGCCGCCACGGCGAGCCGTCGCTGAGGATCTTCACCTGCCCGGTGGTGACCGCCCAGGCGGTGAGGTTGTTGACCACGATGTCGAGCCGGAGCAGCGGCGACACGCCGTAGGCGGTGGCGTTGCGCAGGTAGACCGGGCTGAAGCCGTCGCCGGCGAGCAGCGAGATGTCGCGCTCGGCGAGGACCTTCGACTCGCCGTAGGGTGTCACCGGCGCCATCGGCGACTCCTCGTCGAGCCGCCCGTTACCGCCGGCCCCGTACAGCGAGCACGAGGAGGCGAAGAGGAAGCGCTCCACCCCTGCATCCCGGGCGGCGGCAGCAACCCGGACGGCGGCGTGGTGGTTGATGTCGTACGTGATCGAAGGGTTGAGATCCCCCAGCGGGTCGTTGGAGAGCGCCGCCAGGTGTGCCACCGCCTGGAACCCGTCGAGGTCGGCGGCGGTAACGTCGCGGACGTCCCGGTCGAGGGCCGGCACCTCGTCAGGTGTGGGCCCGAAGGCGCAGCCCCGGTAGAACCCGGTGTCGAGCCCGACCACGTCGTGGCCGGCGTCACGCAGCATGGGCACCAGGACGGAGCCGATGTAGCCGGTGTGGCCAGTAACGAGGATCCGCAATCGCTCCTCCGCGGGTCTTGGTCTTCGGCGTGGCGGGGAGGTACTTGGTACTTGGTACTTGGTGCCTGCGCCCGGACGGCGCGTAGGTTACCGGTAGCATTGGATGATGGCATCGTTCGGTGACTCCATCGAGGCGGGTCGTGGGGTCGTTGTCGAGGTGGAGCCTCGGGAGGCTTGGGCGCGGGTGGGTGCCGGGGCGTTGCTGGTTGATGTGCGCCGGCCCGACGAGGCTGCCACCGGGAAGGTCCCGGGTTCGGTGCCGGTGCCGCACGAAGACATCGTGGAGGGCATCGGCAGGTATGTGACCGGCACGTCTGCGGGGGTCGTGTTGCTGTGCAGTGTCGGGGTGCGCTCGGCGCTGGCGGCCGGTGCGCTGCAGGAGGCAGGGTTCACCGACGTGGTATCCGTGCGCGGCGGGCTGGTGGCGTGGCGGGCGGCGGAACTGCCGGTCGAGGTGCCGGACGGAGGCCTCTCCGAGGCGCAGCGGTCCCGGTACCAGCGGCACCTCACGCTGGCGGAAATCGGCGAGAAGGGCCAGCAGCGGCTGGGTGAGGCTCGGGTGCTGATCGTCGGTGCCGGCGGGCTGGGATCACCGGCAGCTCTGTACCTGGCGGCAGCAGGGGTGGGCACCCTGGTCATCGTGGACGGCGACACCGTCGACGAGTCCAACCTGCAGCGCCAGGTCATCCACGGCACCTCGCAGGTGGGTACGCCCAAGGTCGAGTCGGCGAGAGCCGCCATCGCCGCTCTCAACCCGGAGGTCCGTGTCGAAACCCACCCGGGACGGCTCACCGCCGCCAACGCCCTCACCCTGATGGGCGACGTCGGCGTGGTCATCGACGGGTCGGACAACTTCCCCACCCGCTACCTGGTCAACGACGCCTCACTGCACACCCGGGTGCCGGTGGTGCACGGCTCCGCCTACCGCTTCGAAGGCCAGGTCTCGGTCTTCACGCCCTACGACGGCCCCTGTTACCGCTGCCTGTACCCGGCGCCGCCGCCGGCCGGGCTGGCCACCGACTGCGCCACAGTCGGCGTGCTCGGCATGCTTCCCGGTGTGGTCGGCACCCTGCAGGCCACCGAAGCCGTCAAGCTCCTCCTCGGCATCGGCGATCCCCTCACCGGCCGCCTCCTCACCTACGACGCCCTCGAGCAGAGCTTCATGACACTGCGGGTATCGCGGAATCCGGACTGCCCCGCCTGCGGGGACGAAACGCAGCCACCTCCACTGGTCGACTACGACAATTCTTGCGTAGTACTTACTACGTAAGCGCTTCCGCCACCGCCACCAGTGTCCTCACCCCGTAGCCGGTGCCTCCCTTGGAGACGTAGTGCTCGTCGGAATCGGCGCGGGCGGGACCGGCTATGTCGAGGTGGACCCAGGGCAGGTCGGCCACAAACTCCTCAAGGAACAGCGATGCGGTGATGGCACCGCCGTTGCGGTCGCCGATGTTCTTCATGTCGGCGATGGTGCTGTCCAGCTTGGATCGGTACTCCTTCTCCAGCGGGAGCCGCCACACCGCCTCGCCGGCCGCCGCCGCGGCCGCCTCCACCAGGGCGGCGGCGTCGTCGTGGCGGGCGAACGCGCCGGCGATCTTGCCGCCCAACGCCACCATGCAGGCTCCGGTGAGGGTGGCGATGTCGACGATGAGGTCGGGTGATAGCTCCGAGGCCAGTGACAGCCCGTCGGAGAGGACGATGCGACCTTCGGCGTCGGTGTTGAGCACCTCCACCGTCTTGCCGTTGCGGGCGGTGTAGACATCGCCGGGGCGCAGCGCCGAGCCACCTGACATGTTCTCGGTGAGCGGGGTGATGCCCACCACCGAGACCGGGAGACCGAGGCGGGCCACCGCCCACACGGCTCCGAACACGGCGGCGGCGCCGCTCATATCGGTCTTCATGGTCTCCATGCCCGATGCCGTCTTGATCGAGAGGCCACCCGAATCGAAGACGATGCCCTTGCCCACGAAGGCGACCGTCTTGGTGGCTCCCTCGGGGGTGTAGCGGGCGAGGACGAGGCGGGCGGGCTCGTCGGAGCCGAGCGCAACCGCCTCGAGGCCACCGAGGCGCTCCGCCGCGATGCGGTCGGCGTCCCAAACCTCCACCTCGACACCGGCGGCGGAGAGACGCTCGGCGGCGATACCGGCCAGAACCGAGGGCGCCTTGTCGCGCGACGGCGTGTTCACCAGGTCCCTGGCGAACGCCACCGCCTCGGCGATCACGGTGCCGCGGGTCGTGTCGGCATCCGAGCCGGCGAGCACAAGGGTCTCGGTCGCCGCCGGCGGCTCGGCGGTCTGGAAGTCCCCGAAGCGGTACTGACCGAGACGGAACCCCAGGGTGACCAGATCCTCAGCGCCGTCGACGTCGATCTGATGCAGCGTGGTCACCACCCGCCGCCTCTTCTTCGCCGCCTTGCCGGCGGTACCGGCCGCCCGGCGCAGCGCCTCGGCGTCGACCTCGTCACCGAGCCCGACGAAGAGGATCTCTTCGAAGGGAAGGGCCCCGGCCCCGGGCACGCTCGCCGTCTCCCCCGCCTTGCCGGTGAACCCGCGTCCCGCCAGGTAATCGTCGATCCATTCCCCCAGCGCCTCCACCACACGATCGGCTCCGGGCCCCCAGACCCTCTCGGCAAAGGCGGGCACCACCAGGACGTCGCCCTCCACCTCGCCAAGGTCCGGCCCACCGGTGACTTCAAGCATGTGAGTCTCCTTGTCTCATCAGTATCCAGCATCCGGTCGCCGAGGTTACCGCCGCTACGGGCGCCGTTGGGGCACGTAGTACGTAGTACGTAGTACGTGTCTTCACCCCCAGGCTATGTACCGGCCCAGGTAGAGAACGCCGAAGGCGGTGAGGATGGCGAGGTAGCTGAGGCCGGTGGCGGCCATCACGCCGGTGTAGCGGGGCTCGGCGAGGGAGAACCAGACGGCGACGATGAGCAGCCCGGTCATCACGGCCAGCGCCACGTAGGCCCAGATGAACACCGACTCGCTGGTGGTCCCGGTGGCGATGAGCCTCCCCACCACCAGGGCCACCTCGGCGAGCAGGCCGACACCACCGAGGAGAGCGAGGCGTTGCAGCGACCAGCGGGGCAGGCGGGGGTCGACCAGGTACCAGTGGGCCAGCAGCATCTCCGAGGTCACTCCGCCAATGAAGAGCGCCCCCACCGCGACGGTAGGGAGCGGCGCGTCGCTCATCCCGGCCCACACCAGCAGGGCCGACGCCACCGCGAGCACCGCCGCGGTGGCGGTGGGCCGGCGGGCCAGGGCGACTGCCACCAGCCCCAGCCCGGCGGCGGCCAAGCCCTGCCAGCCTCCTCCGGCCCCGTACACGGCAAGGCCGAGACCGAGGCAGAGCGCCCCGCTGAGCCAGTTGTAGCCGGGCCCGACGATGGCCCACTTCGCCACCAACGCCCCACCGGCGGCGGTACCCGCCGCCCACATGGCGAGGATCAGCAGTGGTGTGAGCTCCATCTACCGGCTCAGGCGAGCCAGGCCGCGATGCGGTCGGCGACGGCCTCGCCGGTGAGGCCCAGTTTCTCGGCGATGACGCCGGCGGGGGCGGACGCCCCGAAGTGGTCGATCCCGATCGTCAGACCGTCCGACCCGACCACGGAGGCCCAGCCGAACGTGGAACCCGCTTCCAGCGAGGCCCGGGGCAGCCCCTCCCCCAACACGTCGGTCCGGTAGCTCTCCTCCTGTTCGAAGAAGGCGTCGACAGATGGCATCGAGATCACCCGCAGCGAGACGCCACGGTCACCGAGGATCTCGGCCGCCTTCTGGGCGACGTGCAACTCGCTGCCGGTGGCCACCAGGACGGCGTCGTCTCCGGGTCGGATCACATAGCCGCCGAGACCGACCACCGAAGGGTCCCGGTCGGGCTCCCCCACCGGCACGTTCTGGCGACTGAGGACGATGGCGGTGGGGCCTTCGAGGCGGTTCATCGCCACCTGCCAGGCACCGGTGGTCTCGACGGCGTCGCCGGGACGGATCACCCACAGGTTGGGAATGGCCCGCAGCGCCGCCAGGTGTTCGATGGGCTGGTGGGTGGGACCGTCCTCTCCGAGGAACACCGAGTCGTGGGTCCACACCCAGATGCTGGGGATCCCCATCAGCGCCGACAGCCTCACCGAGCCGCGCATGTAGTCGGAGAAGGTGAGGAAGGTGGACCCGAAGGCACGCAGGCCGCCGTGGAGGGTGATGCCGTTGACGATGGCGCCCATGGCGTGCTCGCGCACGCCGTAGCGGATGTTGGGGCCGGTGGGGGTGTCGGCGGAGAAGTCGGCGGCACCTTCGATGAGTGACTTGGTGGAGCCGGCCAGATCGGCGTCGCCGGTGAGCATGTCGGGCCGGGCGGTGGCGAGTTGCTGGATGACGTCACCGGAGATGACCCGCGTCGCCGCGGTGGCGTCCCCGTCGTAGTCGGGGATGTTGATCGTCACCGGCGGAGGCGAGAAGTGCGCCTCCCAGCGCTCTGCCAGGTCGGTGTCGGCGGCCAGGGCGGCGCTGCTCCGTGCCTCCCAGGCGGAGTATCCCTGGCGGCCCCTGTCCATGGCGCCGCCGAAGAAGTCGTAGACGTCCCCCGGGATCTCGAACGGGGGCAGGTCCCAGCCCAGAGCCTCCCGCACCCGCCGCACCTCCTCCGCGCCCAGCGGGGAGCCGTGGGAAGCGGCGGTGCCCTGCTTGCCGGGGCTGCCGTAGCCGATCACGGTCTTGCAGGAGATGAGCGAGGGCCGGTCGGCCTCGGCGAGCGAGGCGGCGATGGCCTCGTCGATGGCGGCGTGGTCGTGGCCGTCCACGGTGACGGTGTGCCAGCCGTAGGCGTCGAAACGCTCCGGCACGTCCTCGGTGAAGGTCCACGAGGTGGGGCCCTCCAGGGAGATGGCGTTGTCGTCGTAGAGGAACACGATGCGTCCCAGCCCGAGGTGGCCGGCGAGCGAAGCGGCCTCGGCGGCGACGCCCTCCATGAGATCGCCGTCGGAAACCAGGGCGAAGGTGCGGTGGTCGACCAGGTCGGGACCGAAGCGGGCACGGAGTTGCCGCTCGGCGAGCGCCATACCGACGGCGTTGCCGAAGCCCTGGCCCAGGGGCCCGGTCGTTGTCTCGATGCCGAGGGAGAGGTCCCGCTCCGGGTGACCGGCGGTGTGCGACCCCCACTGGCGGAAGTCGCGGATGTCGTCCATGGTGAGAGGGAACCCGCTCAGGTGCAGCAGCGAGTAGAGCAGCATCGAGCCGTGCCCGTTGGAGACGACGAAGCGGTCACGGTCGGGCCAGGTCGGTGCGTCCGGGTCGACGGTGAGGTACTTCCCCCACAGCACGGTGGCGATGTCCGCCATTCCCATCGGCATCCCCGGATGCCCCGAGTTCGCTTTCTCGACGGCGTCCATCGAAAGCACCCGGATGGCGTCGGCCGCCTTACGCTGAATCTCGGACATTCGCTAGCTCCTCTCCGTACCTAGTACCTGGTACCAAGTACCGCCCCGCCCTGATGGACCGGTCATCCCACGACTACCAGATCATGGGATGAGTTGTTCAACAGCTCTCCTCCGCCATCGGTGACGACGACGATGTCCTCGATGCGCATGCCGAACCGGCCGGGGATGTAGATCCCGGGCTCGACCGAGAAGGCCATGCCCGGCTCGAGTGCTGTCGAGTTCCCTGAGACGATGTAGGGGTCCTCGTGCACCTCGAGGCCGATGCCATGACCGGTGCGGTGGATGAAGTAGTCGGCGAACTCGGAACCGTCGATGACGGTGCGGGTCACGTCGTCGATGTGCTCGGCGGCCACGCCGGGCCGAACCGCCCCCACGCCGGCAGCCTGGGCGGACTTGAGAACGGCGTAGGCGCCGGCAACCTCCGCGGACGGCTCCCCCACCGAGAAGGTGCGGGTGGTGTCGGAGGCATAGCCGTGCACCGGACCGCCGAAGTCGACCACGACGGTGTCCCCGGCGCCGATGACCCGGTCGCCGGGCTCGTGGTGGGGTGAGGCTCCGTTGGGTCCGGAGGCGACGATGGTGAAGGCGGCGAACTCGCAGCCCTCCTCGAGGAGGGCTGCACCGACCCAGCGGGCCAGTTCCCGCTCGGTGCGTCCGGAGAAGGTCAGGTCGGCGAGCCGACCCGCCACCCGGTCGGCATTGGCGGCCGCGGCGCGGAGCGCACCGACCTCTTCGGCATCCTTGCGTACCCGTAGCGGCGCCGTCACCGGCGTCGCCGGGACGAACTTCACTTGGGGCAACCGTGCCTGCAGGAGGAGGAGGAAGCGGGACCAGGTGTGGTCGCCGATGGCGGCTGCGGGAGTGGTGCCCAGCGGGCCGTCGACCGCTCCGGCGAGCAGGTCGACCACGATGCCGACGGGATCCTCCAACTCGTCCCAGGGGACGACGTTGAACAGGTCTCCCTGCAGCGCCACCCGGGGGGCCTCCAGGGCGGGGACGACGATGGTGACCGGTCCCACCCGGGGCACCACACCCATGGTGAGCCGCTCCATCGGTGTGGCCGTGTATCCGGTCAGGTAGGGAAGGTCGGCACCGACGGAGAGCAGCACGGCGTCGATGCCGCGGCTCTCCATCTCGGCGCGGAGCCGTTTGACCCTCGCCGCGTAGTCGAACATGGGTTCCTCCAGGATTGTCAATGCGCCGCGGCCAGCGAGTCCCGGGCGTGGTACGAGGAACGGACCAGGGGCCCGGATTCCACGTGGGGCAGCCCGAGGCGGTCGCCCTCGGCGGCGTAGCGGGCGAACTCGTCGGGGTGGACGTAGCGGTGGATGCGGCGGTGCCGCGCCGTCGGCCGCAGGTACTGGCCGATGGTGACGATGTCGACACCTACGGCCCGCAGGTCGGCCAGCGCCCCCAGCACCTCCTCCTCGGTCTCGCCCATGCCGACGATGAGGCCGGACTTGACGGTGCCGGAGGGGTTGAGCCACTTGGCCCGGGCCAGCAGCGCCAACGACCGGCCGTAGTTGGCGGCGGTGCGGATGTCGCGCTGGAGGCGGAGCACCGTCTCGGTGTTGTGGTTGAGGACGTCGGGGCCCTCGTCCATCACCGTCCGCAGCGGTCCCTGGTCCCCTTTGAAGTCGGGGATGAGCACCTCGACTGCGCAGCCGGGGAGCCGGTCGCGGATGCGGCGGATCGTCTCGGCGAAGATGCCGGCCCCACCGTCGGCGAGGTCGTCGCGGTTGACCGAGGTGAGTACGGTGTGCTGCAGGCCCATCTTCTCCACCGCCTCGGCGGCGCGGCGGGGCTCGTCGACGTCCACCTCCCCTGGTCGGCCGGTCTGCACGTCGCAGAAGGCACAGGCGCGGGTGCATTTGTCGCCGAGCAGCATCAGGGTGGCGGTGCCCTGGCCCCAGCACTCGTAGATGTTGGGGCAACCCGCCTCCTCGCAGACGGTGTTGAGCTCGAGGTCCCGCATCATCCGCTTCAGGTCCTGGTAACCCTCGGTGTTGACGGCGGCCTTGACCCGCATCCACTCCGGCCGCTCCGGCTCGCCGGAGAGGACGCCGCGGATGGTGACGGGGATCTCGGTGCGGGACTGCGGAGTGAACACCCCGGCGGCCACCATCTGGTCGACGTCGTAGGTGGTGCGGCGGGACCCGCGGGCGAAAGCGCCGTGCTGCACCTCGGCCGCCTCGTGGCCGAAGGCGGCGAGCAGGTGCGGCTCGACGGCCTCCACCACCTCCTCCAGGCTCACCTTGCGGCCCAGCATCTCCGACATGGAGGTGACGGGACGGTCGGCGATGCCGCAGGGCACGATGTGCCCGAAGTAGGAGAGGTCGGGGTCGACGTTGAGGGCGAAGCCGTGCATGGACACGCCGCGGGAGACACGGACTCCGATGGCGGCGATCTTGCCTCGGGCCGTCCACACTCCGGTGAACCCGGCCTCGGCCCACGCCTCGATGCCGAACTGAGCCAGGGTGGCGATCAGTGCCGCCTCGAGGCGGCGCACGTGGCCCACCATGTCGAACCCGCCGGGGAGGCGGGGGACGGCGTAGATGGGGTAGCCGACGAGTTGGCCCGGGCCGTGGTAGGTGATGTCGCCGCCGCGGTCGACGTGATGCAGCGTCGCTCCCACCGCCTCCACCATCTGCGAGGTGATGATCAGGTTCGACCCGTCACCGTTGCGCCCCACCGTGTAGACGTGCGGATGCTCCAGCAGCAGCAGGTAGTCATCCTCGGTACGGCCCGCGGAACGACCCTCCCACACGGCGCGTTGAAGGTCCCATGCTTCGTCGTATTCCAAACGACCCAGCCAGCGCACCCTGAGGCGCGGAGCGGAACTCACGAAAGTTCCTGCTCCCAATCCCAGGTCTCCAGGTTCTCCTTGATGCGGCGCAGGAAGAGCACGGCGGTGGAACCGTCGAACACCCGATGGTCCCAGGTGAGGCCCAGGTACCCGATGTGGCGGATGGCGATGGTGTCGGTGCCGTCGGGCAGGGTCACCACGGTGGGTCGCTTGGCCACGGTGTCGGTGGAGAGGATGGCGGCGTTGGGCACGTTGATGATGGGGGCGCTCATGAACGACCCGAAAGGTCCCGGGTTGGTGATCGAGAAGGTGCTGCCCGCCACGTCGTCCGGTTCGAGCTTGCCGTCCCGTGCCCGGCCGGCCTTGGTAGCGACCTCGCGGGCGATGCCCTTGAGGCGCAGGCCGTCGGCGTTCTTCAGGGTGACGACCACCAGGCCCTCCCGGTTGAGGTCCACGGCGATGCCGAGGTGGACACGGTCGTTGAAGGTCTGCACGCCGGCGTCGAGATCGAAGGCACTGTTGACCTCCGGGTAGGCGGCCAGGGCGTCGATGGTGGCCCGCGAGATGAACGGCAGGTAGGTGAGCGAGAAGCCCTCCTTGGCCTTGAAGGCGTCCTTGTGGCGTCGGCGCACTATCTCGACATCCTCGAAGTCGACCTCGACAGAGGTCCACACGTGGGCCGCGGTCCTCTTGGCCTGCACCATGTTGTTGGCGATGCGGCGCCGTAGGCGGCTGATCTCGGTGGTGGTGGCGCCGGGCGCGGCAGCAGCCGCTGCCGGCTCAGCCACCGCGGCAGGAGCCTCGGGTGCCGGGGCCGGGGCGGGGGCGGCCACCGCGGCCGGAGCAGCCGGGATGGCAGGAGCGGCCGGAGCAACAGGGGCAGTCGCCGGCGCCGGCGACTCCACCGCGACCTTGGCGGCGGTGTCGATGTACGACATCACGTCCTTGCGGGTGATGCGCCCCCCGTCGCCGGAGCCGGGGACGTCGTTGAGGTCGATTTCGTGCTCGGCGGCGAGCTTGCGCACCACCGGGGAGAGGACCGCCCGGCGGGGGGCCTCCTCGGTGGGCACCAGCGCCGGCGGCGCGGCCGCTGCGGCCGGGGCAGCCACCGGCTCGGGGGCGGGAGGCGCCGCGGCAGGTTGGGCCGGGGCTTCGACGACCGGGGCCGCGGGTTCCCGCTCCGGGGCCGCCGGCGGGGCGGCAGGCTCCTCGGGTACCGGCGCCGGCGCGGCCGCCTCAGGCTCGGGGGCGGTGGGAGCGTCGCCGCCGGCGGCCTCGTCGGCGGATGCGATAACGGCAAGGGGGGTACCCACGCTGACCGTCTCGCCCTCCTCGACGAGGATCTCCGTGACCACACCGGCGGCGGGAGAGGGCACCTCGGTGTCGACCTTGTCGGTGGAGATCTCGAGAAGGACCTCGTCCTCGGTGATGGTGTCCCCGGGCTTCTTGGCCCAGGAGAGGATGGTCCCCTCGGTGACGGTCTCACCGAGCTGTGGCATCGTCACCGTTACAGCCATTTCCTCGTGCTCCTTACTCGATCGCGGTCAGTGGAGGGGCCTGCCGGCAGCCGCCAGCAGGGTCTCGCCGATGGCCTCGGCGAGGGACGGGTGGGCATGGATGTTGGCGGCGGCCTCGGTGGCGAGTGCCTCCCAGGTCACCACGTACATCAGCTCATGGATCATGTCCCCGGCGAAGGGGCCGACGACGGTGGCGCCCACGACGGGGCCGCCCTTCTCGGTGACGATCTTCACCATGCCGTCGGTCTCGCCGAGGATCTGGTAGCGGGCGAC
>CAZOGW010000085.1:0-12609 GCA_964579415.1 uncultured Acidimicrobiaceae bacterium
GAAACCCGACCTCTTCATCTCCCCCCGGGCTTTGACGGGGGGAGTGGCCCCGACGGAGCGCTAGCGGAGTCGGGGTCGAGGGGGGTCCTCATCGCGCACCCTGCACAACCTCGCAGCAAGCTCAACGCCCACCTCAGACGAAGACCCCCTCCGGCCGATCGGCTTGCTTCGAGGCTGCGGACGCGATGAGGTCTGATCGCGCCAGGCGAGCCGATCGCCCACCTCCCCCACCGAAGCGGCGGGGGAGGACGAAACCGCTACAGGTCCAACCCGACGTCGAGTTGGGGGGCGGAATGTGTCAGCCAGCCGACGGAGATGAGGTCGACGCCGGTGGCGGCGACGGCGGCGACGGTGTCTGGGGTGATGCCGCCGGACGCTTCGGTGACGCAGCGACCGCCGACGATCTCGACGGCCTTCTCCAGTTCGGAGAGGGTCATGTTGTCGAGGAGGACGGCGTCGGCTCCGGCGTCCAGGGCCTCCTGGAGTTGGGCCAGGGTGTCCACCTCCACCTCGATTCGCACCGTGTGGCCCACCGCGGCGCCGGCGGCGGCGACGGCGGCGGGCAGTGATCCGACGGCGGCGATGTGGTTGTCCTTGACGAGGACGGCGTCGTCGAGCCCGAAACGGTGGTTGACCCCGCCGCCGCAGCGCACCGCGTACTTCTGCAGGGCCCGCAGCCCGGGGATGGTCTTGCGGGTGTCGGCGATGCGGGCACCGGTCCCGTGCACCAGGTCGACGAGCCGAGCGGTGGCGGTGGCGACTCCGCTGAGGTGGCCGAGAATGTTGAGGCAGGTGCGCTCGCCGGTGAGTAGCGCCCTGGTCCTGCCCTCGACGGTGGCGAGGAGTTCCCCTGCGGCCACGGGATCGCCGTCGGCTGTGTGCAGGGTCACCAGCGCGTCCGGGTCGAGCAGGGTGAACACCCGGGTGGCGGCCTCCAGCCCGGCGACGACGCCGGAACCGCGGGCCACGATGCGGGCGGTGGCCCGGGCCTCTGCCGGGATGGTGGCATTGGTGGTGATGTCGCCGGCGCGGCCCAGGTCTTCTGCGAGGGCGGCGCGCAGCACGCCGTCGACCAGGAGCGGCGGTAGCGGTAGGACGGGACCTGCGGCGGGAGCGGCCATCAGGCCACCCCGGCGAGGCGTCGCACCGGGACCAGCGCCTCCGACGCCGGGTCGACCACGGTGTGGCGGTGCCATTGTTCGGCGGGCTCCGGGTGGTCGAGGCGGTGGTGGCCGCCCCGGCTCTCGGTGCGGGCCAGCGCGGCCCGGGTGACCGTCTCGGCGACCAGGGCCATGTTGCGGCCGCTGGGCCCGATCAGGCGGGGCTGTAGCGCGGCGATGCGCGCCAGGGCGGTACGCAGGCCGCTGCCGTGGCGCATCACCCCGACGTGGTCCCACATCACGCTGCGCAGGCGGGCCACCGCTTCGGGGTCGTCGTCGCCGACGTCCAGCGCCGAGGCGGCGACCCGGAGGTCACGGACCGGCGCAGTGGTAGCGGTGGCGATGGCGGAGGCGACGGCCCCACCCAGTGCGAGACCCTCGAGCAGCGAGTTGCTGGCAAGGCGGTTGGCGCCGTGCAGGCCGGTGGAGGCGGCCTCCCCCACCACGTACAGGCCGGGCACGGTGGTGCGGCCGGCGTGATCGGCGGCGACGCCGCCCATGTGGTAGTGCGCCGCCGGCGTCACCGGGATGGCCTCCACCCGGGGGTCGATACCGGCCCGCATCGTCGAGGCGAACACGGTGGGGAACCGGTCGGGGAAGGTGGCGCCGAGGTGGGTGGCGTCAAGGCGGGGGTCGGCGCCGGCCTCGAGCTTGCGCCAGATGGCCCGGGCCACCACGTCGCGGGGAGCCAACTCGGCGTCAGGGTGCTCCTCCACCATGAACCGCTCCCCCGCCGCGTCGAGGAGCACGGCGCCGGCGCCGCGCAGGGCCTCGGTGAGCAGCGGCAGCGGGTCGAGGGCCGAGCGCAGGGCGGTGGGGTGGAACTGGACGAACTCGGGGTCGACGACGCGGGCGCCGGCGCGGATGGCGATGGCCATGCCGTCGCCGGTGACCTCGACCGGGTTGGTGGAGGCGGCATAGAGCCTGCCGATGCCGCCGGTGGCGAGGACCACGGCCGGCGAGACCACGATCTCCTGCTCCCCGTCCGGTCCGAGCACGACCACGCCGGCGGCGCGCCCGTCGCTGCGGAGGACGTCGAGGACGGTGCTGTGCTCGCGCACCTCGATGTCGGCGCGGAGGCGGACCGCCTGGCGCAGGGTGCGCATCAGCTCGGCGCCGGTGGCGTCGCCGTTGGCGTGGACGACGCGGTGGGCGCCGTGGCCGGCCTCGCGGCCCAGGGTGATCCCCCCGGCGCCGTCCCGGTCGAACCGGGCGCCGAGTCCCACCAGCCAGGCGATGCGCTCGGCGGCGGCGGCGGTGACCAGCGTCGCCACCGCCGGGTCGGTGAGCCCGCCGCCGACGGCGACCGTGTCGGCGGCATGGGCGGTGGGGTCGTCACCGTGGCCGATGGCGGCGGCGATGCCGCCCTGGGCCATGGTGCTCGATCCGCTTCCCAGCTCGGACTTGGTGATGACCATGCAGTCGCCCAGGGCCAGCGCCGTGGTGAGCCCGGCGACGCCGCTGCCCACGATCACCGCCTGCGGGTTGCTCATACCGTCACCGGCTTCCCAACCTCCAGCATGCGGTCGACGGCGAGGCGGGCCCGGTCGATCACGTCGGGGGCGACGGTGACCTCGTGGCGCATGTCCCTGAGGGCGTCGCGGATGCCTTCCATGGTGATCCGCTTCATGTGGGGGCACAGGTTGCACGGCTGGGTGAAGCGGGTGGCGGGCGACTCGACGGCGACGTTGGCGGCCATGGAGCACTCGGTGACCATCACCACCGATGGTGGCGCCTCGGTGCGCACCCAGTCGATCATCCCGGCGGTGCTGCCGACGAAGTCGGCCTCCTCCAGCACGTCGGGCGGGCACTCGGGGTGGGCGATGACCTGGATGCCCGGGTTGAGCGCCCGGTACTCGCGGAGCTGGTCCCCGGTGAACCGCTCGTGGACCATGCAGCTCCCTTCCCACAGGATGACGTCCACGTCGGTCTGGGTGGCGACCCAGCGGCCCAGGTACTGGTCGGGGAGGAAGATCACCCGGTCCACGCCGAGGGACTCGACCACGGCGACGGCGTTGGAGGAGGTGACGCAGATGTCGGACTCGGCCTTGACCTCCGCCGAGGTGTTGACGTAGGTGACCACGGGGACGCCCGGGTAGCGCTCCTTGAGCAGGCGGATGTCGGCGGCGGTGATCGACTCGGCAAGCGAGCATCCGGCGCGCAGGTCGGGGATGAGGACGGTCTTGTCCGGGCTGACGATCTTGGCGGTCTCGGCCATGAAGTGGACGCCGGCCATGACGATGACGTCGGCGTCGGTGTCGGCGGCGAGGCGGGCGAGTTGCAGCGAGTCGCCGCGCAGGTCGGCGGCGCCGTGGAAGATGTCCGGTGTCATGTAGTTGTGGGCCAGGACGACGGCGTTGCGCTGCTTCTTGAGTTCCTCGATCTCGGCGATGAGGGGCTCCATCACGAACCGCTCCGCATCGGGGACCACGCCGTCGAGGCGTAGCTCGATGGGGACGGCGGGTGCGGTGACGGTCATGCGGTTCGGCTCCAGTGTGTTCGTGACCCCACTCGGGAGGGGTTCTGCTCAGTTTGAGCATTACTCACGGAACAAAGGTAACACGTCGGGTATTCCTGTGCAAAATGGAGAACCCGTCGAAATCCCCTCCCCCCGCCATGAGGCGTTTGCTAACGTTGGCAGAGAATCTTGCCAACGATGGCAGAGGCCGAGTGGAGCGCCCCCGGGCGATGGGCGCGGTTCGTTGCCGCATCGGGTGCCGCTCCGGGGAGAGAGGGAACCGTGAGAAGGCTCAGGACAACCATGACTGTGCTGGCGGCGATGGCGCTGCTGGGGGCGGCGATGACGGCGGCAGCGGCGAGCACCGCGGCGCAGGCGCCGGTGACGATCCGGGACGGGGACCGGATGATGGTCCCGGGCGACTTCGACGTCCTCCGCTTCGACGTCGAACAGGGCGCCGAGATCGTCGCCGCCTCCTGGGACGTCGATGTCAACAACGTGGTCATCGTCGATGCCGCCACCGGCCGCATCGATGCCATCGGCGCCGGCGAGGCGACGGTCTCACTGGAGGCCACCGACGCCGCCGGCGGCCGATGGGTGGACACCATCGACGTCTCCGTGGCGGCGGGCCCCGCCCCCATCGTGACACCGGTGGCGGCCCTGCAGAACGGAAACCGGCCCGACTTCATGATGGGCGCCGATGTCTCGTCGCTCTACCAGGTGATGAAGGCCGGCAAGAAGTACTACGACCTGGAGGGGAACGAGGCCCATCCCCTCGACATCCTCGCCGAGCACGGGGTCAACTGGGTGCGCCTCCGCGTCTGGAACGACCCCGCCGACCCCTTCGGCAACCTCTTCGGGGGCGGCAACGCCACCATCGACACCACCATCGAGCTGGCCAAGCAGGCCAAGGAACGCGGCATGAAGGTCAACGTGGTGTTCCACTACAGCGACTTCTGGGCGCATCCCGGCCAGCAGCGCCGCCCGGCCGCCTGGTCGCAGCTCACCGGCCAGCCCCTGGTGGACGCTCTCGGAGCGTTCACCACCGAGTCGCTGATCAAGATGCGCGACGCCGGGGTCTACCCCGACATGGTGACCATCGGCAACGAGACCAACAGCAACATCGTCGACGTCAACCTGCAGCTCAACGCGCAGGGCAACATGAACCCGGTGGCGGTGGCCGTCTTCAAGGCGGGGTCCGCCGCGGTACGGAGCACCGATCCCAACGCCGACGACCCCGAGCGCCGAGCGATGGTGTCGTTCCACCTCGCCAACGGCAACAACGCCTCGCTCTACAACAACTTCACGCTGGCGTTGCAGCTCAACGGGGTCGACTACGACGCCCTGGGCGCCTCCTTCTACCCGTCGTGGCACGGCACCGCGGCGCAGGTGCGCAACAACCTGAACAACATCACCGCCACCCGCGGGATATTCACCTACATCGCCGAGACCGCCTACCCGTGGACGTTGCGGGAGAACGCCGGCGACGACACTCCGCAGAACTTCAAACACGGGGACGTGAGCACCCTGGCCGTGGCCGCCAGCCCGCAGGGCCAGGCCACCGCGCTGCGCGACGTGATCGAGGTGGCCGCCGGCATCAACGACGAGAAGGGTCTGGGCATCATGTACTGGGAGCCGGCCTGGCTGGCCGGCCCCACCAACGGCTGGGCCGCCCCGTACGGCACCGGCTGGGAGACGGCGGGCCTCTTCGACGTCAACGGCCACGTCCTGCCCTCGGTGCAGACGTTCAGCCTGGTGCGCGGCGATCAGGAGGTCCCCGAAGACGCCGACGCCTGGTCATACGGCTGGGAGACGTGGGTCACCGTCAACCAGGGGGCGACGCCCACCATGCCGACGACTGTCCTGGCGGTGAAGAACAACGGCCGGATGGGCAACGCCCCGGGGGTCACCAACCGCCAACCGGTGGTGTGGAACGCCGGCGATCTCGCCACGGTGGACGTCAACACCCCCGGCGAGTATGTCGTCTTCGGCAGCGTGGCCGGAATACCCGACAACGCCTTCGCCCACGTCGTGGTGAGGGAGTCGGCGGCGGCCACGGCGGTGTCCCCGACGTTCAGCCTGGACGACGGCAGCGCCCTCGCCGCCGCCCCCGACGGGTACTCCCACTCGGCGCGCCAGCCGGTGCAGGCGGGCTCCTTCGAGCTGGCCACGGAGACCGCCAACGCCGGCATCTTCTTCACCGTGGACGGTTCCGCTCCGCAGAACGGGGCCGGCTCGACGCTGGAGCTGGCGGGATCGCCGTGGGTGCGCCAGCACGACTCGATACGGGTCTACGCCGGACCCATCGAGATCGCCCAGAACGTGCAGGTCAGGGCGGTGGCGGCACGGATGGGCTACAACTACGTGTCGGGGCAGTGGGGCACCGACGCCACCCTCCTCGGCAACAGCCCAGAGGTGAGCCGCCGCTACAAGGCGGTGTACGACTACGGCGGGCACTACCTGGTCAACGGCGGCTTCGAGGACGGCGACCTCACCGGCTGGAGCGTGACCGGCGATGCCGACACCGCCGGGGTGGTCACCCCCGAGGACTGGGTGACCGAGGCCTATGCCGGTGACCACTCGTTCGCCCTGTCCCTGGCCGGCGGGCAATCGGTGACCCTGAGCCAGGACGTCCTGATTCCCAACGGCGAGTACGACCTGACGGTGTTCGCCCGCGGCGACAACCAGACCGACGGCGCCACGGCGATGAGCCTCACCGCCACCGCCGGCGGCGAGGAGTACACCGCCGAGGTGCGCACCATCAACGTCCCCGGCGGCCGGATGATCTGGCGGCAATACACCGTCGAAGGCATCGAGGTGACCGACTACGGGTTGGGGATCTCCTTCGACGCCGGGACGACGGGGTCCTACTCCGGTTTCCTCGACCACTTCGTGCTGCGCCGCGCCGAAGCGCCGACCGACCCGGAGGCTGCGGCGGCGGCACTGCGGGAGGCGGTCGAGTCCATCGATCTGGAGCCGGCTCATCTCAACCTGGTGCGGTTCCTCGATCGCATCGACCGGGAGATCGCCGCCGGCAACCAGCCGAACGCCTGCCGCGCCGTGGACCAGTACCAGGCGGAGATCGACCGTCTCGCCAACCGGCGGCCTGCTCTCGCCCCGGACCAGGCCGCCCTGTTGACGCACCTGACCAACGACCTCTCGGCGACACTCGGCTGTCCCTGAGATACCGCCTGCGGCCCGCCCCGTCATTGTCGGGGCGGGCCGGCCGGCTCGGGTGCAGTAGCGTGCGCGGATGCTGTTGCGACGGGACGAGCTGAAGGCGATCTACGCAGGGGAGGTCACCGTGGCCTTCCGCCGCTGGGTGCGGCCGACGGTGAAGGCCGGGGGTACCCTCATGACCAGCTTCGGCGTGCTCGGCATCGACTCCGTCGAGGTGGTCGACCCGGAGGCGCTCACCGAGGCCGACGCCGCCGCTTCCGGGCATCCCGACCTGGCGGCATTGGAGGAGGCGGTCGACTACCGCACCGACCGGGCCCTGTACCGGGTCAGGCTCCACTACGCCGGGCCCGATCCCCGCATCGCCCTGCGCAACTACGCCGACCTCGCCAAGGGTGACCTGGAGTACATCCAGAAGCGGCTCGACCGCTATGACGCCGCCTCGCGGCACGGGCCGTGGACCCACGAGGTGCTGGAACTCATCGCCGAGAAGCCCGAGGTGCGCGCCCCCGACCTCGCCGCCGGCCGCGGCATGGAGACCCAGCCCTTCAAGGCCGACGTCCGCAAGCTCAAGGCCCTCGGCCTCACCGAGAGCCTCAAGGTCGGCTACCGCCTCTCACCCCGTGGCAAGGCCTACCTCGAAGCCGTGGACACAACGTAGTACGTAGTACGTAGTACGCTCCTATCGATACGGCACCCCGACGCCGGGCCTGGGACGTTCCCCGAGGACCTCGGGGCGGAAGCGGAACAGCTCGGCGGGGCGGCCCCCGGTAGCGGTGGTGCGGCGGCCGGTGCCTTCGACGAGGCGGTTGCGTTCGACGAGGCGGCGGAAGTTCTGGGTGTGGAGGCGGACCCCGGACAGGGCCTCGACCGTCTGCTGCAGCGCGCCCAGGGTGAACTGTTCGGGGAGGAGTTCGAAGACGACGGGGCGATAGGTGAGCTTGCCCCGCAGCCGGCCCATCGCAGCCGCCGCCATGCGGCGGTGGTCGAGCACCATCGGATCGCCGGCGAGGCCGGGCGGGGGCGAATCTCCGTCGTCGGCGAAGGCCTCACCCACCAGGCGGGCCTCGTACAGCAGCTCGTAGCGCTCCAGTGCCCGGATGCCGTCCCAGGTGCCGTTGCCCTGGAAGTTCTCGGCGACGCGGCCCTCCCGCCCCGCCTGCCGGTCAGGGTCGGAGGGCGTCCACGCCCGCAGCGCCGCCAGCACCTCGTCGACGACGGGCGGGCGGCCCCGGCGGTGATCTTCCCAGGGGAAGAAGTCGTACCAGTCCCGCCAGGCGGCCCCCTCGGCCGGCGTCTCCTCCCGTACCAGGGCCAGGTACGCCACCGACAACCACCGTGCCCCCGGGTCACCGGACGGGAGGCGGTCCCGGTCCCCGAAGGTGTAGAGCTGCTCGGCGTACCCGATGCGCAGTCCCGTCAACTCGGCGATCCACCGCCGCAGCGCCCGCTCCAGCGTCTTGTCACCCACCGGGTCAAGCGGTCCCGACGGGATCCCCACTCCCCCACCCACCGCGTCCACGGTGAGTATCCGCGGCCGGTCATCGGTGACGGCGACGATGACCGCATCCAAAGTGACAGCAAGCGACGACCGGTCCATACGCGGATAGTACCGGCGGGTTAAGCGGGCAGCCGGGTGAGACCCTGGACCCCGTCGAACCCTCGATCGAAGCTGAGGATCTTCGTGCAACCCAGACGCCTCATCACGGCAACATGGACGGCGTCGCGCGCCGACAGGCCCTGCATCGTGAGAACGAGCCGCCGCGCCTCACCTACGTCCTCGAAGCTCACCGGCTCGACGTGCTCGGTCAGGCCGTCGAGTGCCGCGAACGCCGGGTCGATCGCCGCCCGCCGATCGATGGAGGCGTACCGGTGCAGGATCTCTTGAAACACTTCGACGTCGGTGATAAGCGGCTCGCCGGCAAGCACATGTCCTTGCACCGCGGCAACAGCGCGATCCTTGTTGGGATGCTCGGCTCCAACCAGGTACATGGGGATGTTGGAGTCGACGAAGATCACCCGAGGTAGCCGGCCTCGATCTCGGCGAGCATCTGATCGATGTCGCCGGTCGGGAACTCGTGCTCCACGGCTTGGCGCAACACGGCCAGCTTGGCGTCGCGGTCTGCGGCCGGACGTCCCAGATAGGCGCGCCGCAGCACGGAGCGGACCCACGCCGACACCGTCAAGCCTTCCGACCGCGACGCCTCCTCCACGGCCTTGAACTCCTCGTCGCCCAGCACGACCTGCAGACGTTTACTCATGGGATGAGTATACCTTACTCATAGCAATCTCAACGCCGGTATACAGCGGTATTTAACTACCTAGTACCTAGTACTTAGTACCTAGTACCTTCTATTCCCACTCGATCGTCGCCGGCGGCTTCGATGACACGTCGTACGCCACCCTGTTGATCCCGGGCACCTCGTTGATCACCCTCGTCGAGATGCGCTCCAGCACGTCGTACGGGATACGCGCCCAGTCGGCGGTCATGGCGTCGTCGGACGTGACGGCGCGGATGATGAGCGGGTAGGCATAGGTACGGCCGTCGCCCTGGACGCCGACCGTGCGGATGGCGGGGAGGACGCCGAAGCTCTGCCAGATCTCGTTGTAGAGACCGGCGCGGCGGATCTCCTCGACCACGATGGCGTCGGCGGCGCGCAGGATGTCGAGCCGCTCCCGGGTCACCTCGCCGATGATGCGCACCGCCAGTCCGGGGCCGGGGAAGGGCTGGCGCCACACGATCTCCTCGGGCAGCCCCAACTCCTCACCGATGGCGCGCACCTCGTCCTTGAACAGGTCCCGCAGCGGCTCGACCAGGGAGAAGTCCATGTCGTCGGGGAGGCCGCCCACGTTGTGGTGGCTCTTGATCTTGGCCGCGTCTTTGGTGCCCGACTCGATCACGTCGGGGTACAGCGTGCCCTGGACGAGGAACTTGGCGTCGGAGACCTCGGCGGCGACCTCCTCGAAGACCCGGATGAAGGTCTCGCCGATGGCCATGCGCTTCTCTTCGGGGTCGGTGACGCCGGCGAGGCGCTCCAGAAAGCGGTCGGCGGCCTTGACGTGGATCAGGTTGACGTGGAAGTGGTCGAGGAACGTGGCCTCGACCTGTTCACCCTCGCCGAGGCGGAGCAGGCCGTGGTCGACGAACACGCACACCAGTTGGTCCCCCACCGCCTTGTGCACCAGCGCCGCCGCCACCGCCGAGTCGACACCGCCCGACAGGCCGCAGATGACGGTGCCGTCGCCCACGGTGCGGCGGATCTCCTCGACGGAGCGCTCGATGATGCCGACGTGGGTCCAGGTGGGGCGGGCACCGCAGACGTCGTAGAGGAACCGCTTCAGGATCTCCTGGCCCCGCTCGGTGTGGCCCACCTCGGGATGGAACTGGACCCCGTAGAACCCGCGGTCGGGGTTCTCCATCGCCGCCACCGGCGAGCCTCCCGTCGAGGCGGTGACCCGGAAGCCGTCGGGAGGTCGGGACACGGCGTCGTTGTGGCTCATCCACACCGTCTGGGTGGTGGGCAGCTCGGCGAAGAGCCGGCCCGGCTCGGTCACCTCCAGCTCGGCCCGGCCGAACTCGGCGGTGCCGGTGCGGTCGACGACCCCGTCGAGGGACTGCGCCAGCACCTGGTGCCCGTAACAGATGCCGAGGACGGGGATGCCCAGGTCGAGGATCTCCGGGTCGAGCCGGTAGGCGTCCTCGGAGTACACCGAGGCGGGCCCGCCGGAGAGGATGATGCCCACCGGTGCCCGCGCCGCCACCTCGGCTGCGGTGACGTCGCGGGGGACTATCTCGGAGAAGACGTGGGCGTCGCGGACCCGACGGGCGATGAGCTGGGCGTACTGGGCGCCGAAGTCGACGACGAGGACCCGGTCGAAACCGGATGCCGATGCGTGACCGGCTGCGGCGGGGGCGTTCATCCCATCCCGATGCGCTGGGCCCGCTGGAGCTGCTTGCCCTCGCTCTGCAGCGCCGGGGCCACCATCACCTCGGCCTTCTGGAACTCCTTGACGTTGGCGTACCCGGTGGTCGCCATCGACACCCGCAGCGCCCCGAAGAGGTTGCGGCGGCCGTCGTTCTCATGGGCGGGACCCACCAGGATCTCCTCCAGGGTGCCCAGCACCCGGGTCTCCACCCGGGCGCCGCGGGGCAGCGTGGGATGGAAGGTGGCCATGCCCCAGTGCATCCCGCTCGCCGGCGCCTCCTCGGCCGCCGCCAGCGGCGAGCCGATCATGACGGCGTCGGCGCCGCAGGCGATGGCCTTGGCCACGTCGCCGCCGGTGCGCATGCCGCCGTCGGCGATGACGTGCACGTAGCGGCCGGTCTCCTCCAGGTAACGCATGCGGGCCCCGGCGGCGTCGGCGATGGCGGTGGCCTGCGGCACCCCGATGCCGAGGACACCCCGGGACGTACAGGCGGCGCCGGGGCCGACACCGACGAGCACCCCGGCGGCGCCGGATCGCATCAGGTGCAGCGCCCCGGAGTACGAGGCGCAGCCGCCGAGGATCACCGGCACGTCTGCCGAGGCGACGTAGGCGTTGAGGTCGAGGGGCTCCGAACGGGTGGACACGTGCTCCGCCGAGACCACGGTGCCCTGGATGACCAGGATGTGGAGGCCGGCGTCGATGGCCAGGTGGCCCCAGCGGCCCACGTTCTGCGGGGTGAGGCTGGCGGCGGTGACGATGTCGCCCGCCAGCATCTCCTTGACCCGCTGCCCGATCAGGTCGGGCTTGACCGGCTCCAGGTAGAGCTCCTGCATGCGCCGGGTGGCCTTCTCGGCGGGAAGTCCCTTGATCTCGTCGAAGACCGGTACCGGGTCCTCGTAGCGGGTCCACAGGCCCTCGAGGTTGAGGACCGCCAGGCCGCCGATCTTCCCCACAGCGATCGCCGTCTCCGGGCTGACCGCCGAGTCCATCGCCGACGCCATCATCGGTAGGTCGAAGGTGTAGGCGTCGATCTCCCAGCTCAGGTCGACGTCGTCAGGGTCGCGGGTTCTCCGGGAGGGGACGATGGCGATGTCGTCGAATCCCCATGCCCGACGACCCGACTTGGCGATGCCGATCTCGATCTCCACGGGTGGCCTCCGCAAGTGTTTACAGCGCTGTACGGGAGGGTAACAGGGCGCGCCTGGCCGAGAATCACGCGCGTGGGATTCTGAGCATATACTACGCACTACGTACTACGCAGGTGCCCGGTCTACGCTGCATGATGATGCTGCGTTCCCACCATGTCGTGCTCGTGGGGTTGATGGGGTCGGGGAAGACGACCGTGGGAGAGCTCGTGGCCGGGCTGCTGGGGTGGGCGTTCTCGGACTCGGATGAGTGGATCGAGGGCGTCGCCGGTGTGACCGGCGCCGAGGTGGCGCGGCGGGACGGTGTGGACGAGTTACACCGGTTGGAGGCTCGGCACCTGCTGGAGGCGCTGGCCTCGGAGGTGCCGACGGTCATCGCCGCCGCCGCAAGTGTCGTCGACGATCCTGTATGCCGGGAGGCGCTGGCGGGAGCGTACGTGGTATGGCTCGACCCGCCGGTGGAGGCTCTGGCGGAGAGGGCCGCAGTCGGCGACCACCGCCGCGACCTCGCCGACGCCGGCGACACCTTCGCCGGGCTACACGCCCGCCGCGTCGCCGCCTACCGCCAGACCGCCACCCTCCACATCAAAACCACCCCGGATCCCCCCACGATCGCCGCCTTGGTCGCGAGCGTAATACGTACTACGTAATACCTAGTACTTAGTACCTAGTACTTAGTACCTAGTACTTAGTAACTACACCGCATCCAGACCGACGGCCCTCCGGGCCAACCTCTGGTAAC
>CAZOGW010000086.1:0-12572 GCA_964579415.1 uncultured Acidimicrobiaceae bacterium
ACCATCCCCATGTCCGGCCTCACCGACAGCCTCAACGCCTCCACCGCCGCGGCCATCCTGGTGTACGAGGCCCACCGGCAGCGCAGTCGCAGGAGCGAAGGCATCTCGCGGCAGTGAGTACTTGGTACTTGGTACTTGGCAGGCGCGGATACCAAGTACCAAGTACCAAGTACCTCCCCGCCGACAGCTCAGCCCAAAGCCCCCTGCGAGACCTCTTCCACCGTATCGGCCCGGTCGCACCAGCGGCAGACGACGCGTTCGGTAGTCGCGTCGAGGATCTCCTCCTCCTCGATCGTCACCTCGCCGCCGAGGGTGAAGTGGGCGAAGCGGCGCCGGCGCAGCGACTCGTAGACATCGAAGCGGGTGCGGTTGCCGCACTGGGAGCAGCGGTAGGTGGTCACGGCTTGCTCAGGCTCCACAGCCCGTCGTCCTCCATCACCTGAATGATCGCCGCCACCCGTGGCTTGGCAGGGCCGTCGAGCACCGCCGAGGTGGTCTGCACCAGGAGCGGCGAGCCGTGGGCGACCAGCGACGGCACCGCCTCCACCCCGACCCGGCTGGCGTGGTCCGAGGTGGAACGCAGGGTTCGCATCCCCACCTCTTCGATCGCCGCCAGCAGCACGTCCTCGTCGAGTCCGGCGACGCGGGCCGCGGCCCGGTAGGTGAGGTCGTCGTCGAGGGAGTCGCCCTGGCCGTGGTGCATGGTGAACAGCGCCTGGCGCACCGTGCGCTGCTTCACCGGGTCGTGGACGGATGCGTGCGCCGCCAGCGCCCGCACCCCCGGCGGGAGTGACAGCCCGGGCGCCGGGATGTCGGCAGCGAAACCGCTCCAGGTGAGGTCGACGCGCACCCGCTCGGCTTCGGCCGCCGCCAGCAGTTGCACCAGTCGCCAGCAGTCGAGGCTCTCGAAGTCGAAGTAAACCGTCCCGCTGATCTCCATGGCAGGAGGGTACTTGGTACTTGGTACTTGGTACTTGGTACAAGCAGCTCGCATGGGTCGGGTGGTTGTTCTCGAACATATGTTCGTCTAGCGTGCCCACTCCGGACGAGGACGGGAAGATGCTCGGCGTACAGCGGACATTCGACGACTTGGGAGCGCCTCTGTTCGCGGTGCCGTTCTGCGTACTCGACCTGGAGACCACCGGCGGGTCGGCGCAGACGTGCGCCATCACCGAGATCGGGGCGGTGCGCTACGAGGGAGGCGAGCTCACCGGGACGTTCCACACCCTGGTCAATCCGGAAGCGGCCATCCCTCCGACCATCGTCATCCTCACCGGCATCACCGAGGCGATGGTGGTCGATGCTCCCCGCATCGAGGAGGCACTCCCCTCACTGCTGGAGTTCATCGGCGACGCCGTCATCGTCGGCCACAACGTCCGCTTCGACATGTCGTTCCTCGACGCCGCTTCCCGCCGCCTCGGCTACGGCCCGCTCGCCAACAAGACGTCGGACACCGCGGCGCTGGCACGCCGCCTCCTCGGCAGTGACGTGCGCAACCACAAGCTACGCACCGTTGCCGCCCACCTGCGCTCCCCCGTGGTGCCCACCCACCGCGCCCTCGACGACGCCCGGGCCACCGCCCACGTGTTCTTCGAGTTGCTGGGCCGTGCCGGCGCCATCGGCGTCACCCACCTCGACGACCTGTTGCACCTGCCCACCGCGTCGGGCGCCGCCCACTACTCCAAGCTGCGCCTCACCGACCGCCTCCCCCGCCGGCCCGGCGTGTACCTGTTCCGGGACCGCAGCGGAGAGGTGATCTACGTGGGGAAGGCCAAGGACCTCCGCTCCCGGGTCCGCTCCTACTTCCACTCCGACCGGCGCCGGCGCATCCACCAGCTATTGCGCGACCTGGAGGCCGTCGACCACATCGTCTGCCCCACCGAGGTGGAGGCGTCGGTGACCGAGGTGCGGCTCATCGCCCGCCACCAACCCCGCTACAACCGCCGCTCGCGTGTGCCGGCGGCGACCTACTGGCTGCGCCTCACCGCCGAGGACTTCCCCCGCCTCTCGCTGGTGCGCTCCCCCGCGGGGAAGGCGCTGGCGCACCTGGGCCCCTTCCGCCACCGTCGCGGCGCCGAGCAGGTGATGCACGCCCTGTGGGACGCGGTGCCGCTGCGCCGCTGCATCGGCAAGGGGCCCCACCCGGGGTGCCGGTTCTCCCAACTCGGGGTTGCACTGTGTCCCTGCGACGGCTCGGTGCCGGTGGAGGCCTACCGCCGGGTCGTCGACAGCCTGCTGGCCGGGCTCGACGGGGACCCGGAGCGCCTCCTCGGCCCGCTGGCGGCGCGGATGTCGCGCCTCTCCGAGGAGCGCCGCTACGAGGAGGCCGCCGAGGTGCGGGACCGGCACCAGGCGCTCTCCAGGGCGCTCGCCACCCGTCGCATCTGGCGGCGGCTCAGCGGCGGGATCGTGAGGACGGAGGACACCTGCGGGGAGGGCATCGTCGTCGGCAACGGGAGGCTCCTCTCCTCGTGGGCTTCCGGCCAGCCGGCACCCCTGTACCCGGTGGCGACACCCGCCGAAGAGGTCACCGAGACCCCGCCCACCGTCACCGCCGCCGAGGAGATGTGGCTGGTGTGGGGTTGGCTTGACCGCGACGGTGTGACGGCGCTGGAGTGAAGCAAGGAAGAAGCAAAAGCTGAATGTGCCGAAGAACGCCGAAGAGTGCTTCGTCGGCGCCTTGGCGTTGGTGGAGACCCCGGTCAAGGGGAAGCTCACGCTCAAGGTCCAATCGGCGCACTGATCGCAACAGCCGGGGGTGCGTTAGCCTGCCGGCTCATGCGTTTCATCGCCCGGCCCGGCAGCGATCCCACGGCACGCGCCGATGCGGCTCTGCTGCGCGCCCTGGGGCTCCCCGGCGGCGGCAGCATCCGCATCGGCGACACACACTGCCGCGTCGCACCGGGCGAGGTGCCGTCACCGACGGCAATCCTGCTCGGCCCCCGCACCCGGCGCAACGCCGGGGTGCGGGAGGGTGACACCGTCGACGTGGTGCGGGCCGCTCTCTCCGAGGCGAGGCGGGTCACCGTACGCGGCAAACCGGACGATCTCGATATCCGCCAGCTGGCACGGTCGCTGCAGGGGCTTCCCGTCACCGAGGGCGACCAGGTGGCAGCCGACGCCGCCTACGGCGATGGCGGGTCCACCGAGGTCTTCGAGCTGAAGGTGATCGCCGTCGACCCGCCCACCGCCGGCCTCATCGGCAGCTCCACGCTGGTCGTCGAGGAAGGCACCGAGGACGCCGCCCTGGCAGCGGCGCCGGCAGGGGATGCCGCCGCGGCACCGACGGCGTCATCGGCACCGACGACGGCAGAGGCGCTCCTCACCGGGCTCGACAACGAGCTGGACATCATGACCGGCTGGCTGTCGCTGCTCACCTCGACGCGGTCGCTTCCCGAGGCGTGGGGGTTGCCCCGCGTCGCCGGTGTGCTTCTCGCCGGCCCGGCGGGGTGCGGCAAGTCGGAACTGGTGGCCGAGGCGGCCCGGCGCTCCACCGCCCGGGTACACGAGGTCTCCCTCGACCTCGTCTTCAAACCCGACAAGCTGCTGGAGCGCCTCGAGGCGGCTGTCAACAGCAGCTCCGGGCCTACCGTGATCTTCCTCGACCGCCTCGACGCCGTCGTCGGCGACGACGCCATGTTCCGTACCCAGGTCGCCGCCATCATGCGCTGGTTCCTCGATGCCGTGGCCGGCCGTCCCCTGGTCGCCGCGGTGCTCGGTGTGTCGGCCCTGTCCAAGCTACCCGAGTCGGTGACGTCGTCGCCGCTGCTGCCCCGCACCCTCACCGTCCCGCCGCCCGACACCGACCGCCGGGCCTTGCTGTTCCAGGCCGCCCTGAGGCGGGTACCCAGCGGGGAGATCGACTTCGCCCAGCTCGCCGCCCGCACCGCCGGGTTCTCCGGGGCGGACATCCTCGCCGCGGTGGTTCACGCCTCGGCCATGATCGCCACCGAGGGCGGCACGGTGTCGCACCAAGGCGTCCTCGAAGCCATCGACCAGACCACGCCGTCGCTGGGGACCACCGGCCTGGGCGAGATCCCCTCGCACGGCTTCGAGCAGGTGGCCAACCTCGACGAGGTGAAGCAGCGCCTCACCGAGTCCGTGATCTGGCAGATGACCGAGCCGGAGCGCTTCGAGCGTCTCGGGATCGAACCACCCCGCGGGCTGCTCCTCTACGGCCCGCCGGGGACGGGCAAGACCTTCGTGATCCGCGCCCTGGCCCACGAAGCCGGCGCCGCCTTCATCACGGTGAAGGGCGCCGAGCTGCTCGACAAATACGTCGGCGAGTCGGAGAGGGCGGTGCGGGAGGTCTTCGCCCGGGCCCGCGCCGTGGCGCCCGCCATCCTGTTCTTCGACGAGATCGACGCCCTGGCGCCGGTGCGGGGCAACTCGAACAACTCGGTGACGGACTCGGTGGTGGCCGCCCTACTCACCGAAATGGACGGCGTCGGCGAGCGCGGCGAGGTGTTCGTCATCGGAGCCACCAACCGCCGCGACCTGGTCGACCCCGCCCTGCTCCGCCCCGGGCGTCTGGAGACCCACCTGCTCCTCGACCTGCCCGAAGAGAAGGCGAGGCGGGCCTTCCTCGACATCAGCGACGTCCCCTTCGCCGAAGACGTCGACCGCGACCACGTCGTCGCCGCCACCGCGGGGCTCTCGTTCGCCGACATGACCGGCATCCTGCGGGAGGCGGCATTGCAGGCCCTGCGCCGCGACTCCAAGGCGATGGCGGTCACCGCAGCCGACATCGACCACGCCGTGGGACGGACCCGGGCGTCGCAGGGACTCGGCCCTACACAACCGGACGGGGACTAGCCGCCCGCGGCTACGGCTGTCTTCCCTTCGACACGCCATTTACGAAGGTCGTCGAGGCGCCGGCAGCACAGCCGGTGGGCGATGACGCAGGATCAGGGCTCGATGGCGGGTACGGCGCCGGGTATCCGCGCCAGGACGTAATCCCAGCCGGGGCCGTAGCCGTGGCGCACCGCTGCCGCCTTCTCGCCGCGGGCCTCCCAGCCGGAATGGCGCAAGGTGACGGCGGTCCCCTCGGGGATGGCGTCGAACGTCACCTCCACATGTGTGGCCTCCCCGGACGGGACGCCGGGATACCAGGTGAAGCCGACCCGCGCTCCGGGCTGCCAGGCGGTCACCCTCCCCCACTCGTGCTCGGAGCCGTCCCGTACCAACTCGAAGATGCCGCCGCCTACTCCGGGTTCGAATCGCACCCCGACCGCGTCCTCTTCGGTCACCGAGTGGGAGATCAGCGGCCACCACTCCCCCATCCGCGCCGTGAACAGATCGAAGACGGCGGCCGGGTCGCCGGGAACCGTCAGGTGCTTGACCACCGGCTCCAGGCCGGCGTGGTGGATGGCGCTCAATTCCGTGTCCCCTTCTCGTGCTCGCGGCGGGCGAACTCGGCGAAGCTCGCCAGCGCCGCCTCCCATAGGCCGTCGATCCACTGGCGCAACTCCTTCACCCCTTCCGGGTCGGCGGCATAGATGTTCCGGGTCCCCACCTTTGTCACCGACACCAACCCGGCGTCGAGCAGGACCTTGAGATGCTGCGACACCGCGGGACGGCTCACCGGCAGCTCCGCCGCCAGGTCGCCCACCGCCCGCGGGTACGCCGCCAGCATCGTGTAGATGTCCCGCCGCGTCTCCGCTCCGAGCGCATCCAGCTGCATGGCTATCATCCCGCTACTGTAAGCTGCTACTTACGGTTCGTCCACACTTACCACAGCCCCCAGTCTCCGTGTTTCTGTGCACCTGTGTTACTGTGACCAACATGAAGAACATCACTGTCACTGTCCCCGATGACGTCTACCGCACGGCTCGAATCCGCGCCGCCGAGCAGGGCCGGTCCGTGAGCGGGTTGGTAGCGGAGTTCCTCACCGCACTGTCGGATGGTGGCGCCGAGTTCGCCCGGCTGGAGGCCCTGCAACGGTCCGTCCAGGCGGAGATCGTCGAGTTCAGCGCCGCCGACCGACTCGAACGTGACCAGGTGCACGAACGTGCGCTTCGCTGACACCAATATCCTCCTGTACGCCATCTCCCGCCAGCCTGCCGAAGCATCCAAGGCTGCAGCGGCCAACGCGCTGCTGGACAACGGTGACCTGGCCCTCTCGTCGCAGGTGCTACAGGAGTTCTACGTACAGGCAACCCGCTCAACCCGTTCGTCGCCATTGACCCACGAGCAGGCGGCGTCCTTGGTGACCGCATTCGGGCGGTTCCCCATTCAGGAGACGACGTTGGCGCTGGTCCACGCTGCCATGGCATCCTGCCGGCGATTCCAGATCTCCTACTGGGACGCGGCCATCATCGAAGCGGGGCGGCTGATGGGTTGCACGCACGTGCTCTCCGAAGACCTCAACCACGGACAGGATTACGACGGAATCCGAGTCATCAATCCGTTCCTGTAAGGCTCAGCGCCACGGCGAGAGCGTCGGCGAGCGAGAATCGGTTCTCATAGAGGGCGCGGCCGACGATGGCGGCACGTACACCGGACGTGGCCAGTGCATGCAGATCGGCGAGGGATCCGACGCCGCCGGAGGCGATGATTGACAGGTCCGGCGCCAGGCGGCGCACCTCGGCGAGGAGGGCGAGGTCGGGGCCTTGCATGGTCCCGTCGGTGCCGATGCCGGTGACCAGTGCGGTGCGCACGCCGGCGTCGACCACGGCTGCGAGGACGCCGTCGAGGGCACGCCCCCCGTCGAGCCAGCCGGCGCCGGTCGCCTTGCCTCCCCTGACGTCGATGGCGGCCACCACCCGTGCCGTACCGATCCGCCCCACGGCTTCGGCGAGGATCTCCGGATGCCACACAGCCGCCGTCCCCATGACCACCCGGGCGGCGCCGGCGTCGACGGCCGACGCCGCGGTCGTCGCGTCGCGGATGCCGCCCCCGACCTGGAAGCGGACTCCGCCCGCGGCCATCGACTCCCACAGAGCCGGGCCAGCCTCGCCGGAGCGCGCCGCGGCAAGGTCGACCACGTGGACGATCTCGGCGCCGGAGTCGTTCCACCCCTTCGCCCAGCCCACCGGGTCGTCGCCGTAGACGGTGACCCGGTCGTAGTCACCCTCCACCAGCCGGACCACCCGGCCGCCGAGCACGTCGACGGCGGGGATGATCGACATCTCTTGTGCTACCATGTTAAAACATTAGCATGCTATCAAACCAGCGACAGGAGTAGGTGTGGTGATACCGATCGGCAGCGACGACTGGCGCGACCAGGATACCGAGGCACTGCTCGGCGCCGTCGTCAGCCTCGACGACACCGACGAGGCTGCTGCCTTCTTCCGTGACCTGTGCACCCACCGCGAGCTGGAGGAGATGACCGCCCGCTGGGCGGTGGTGCGCCAACTCGCCGCCGGGCTCCCCTACCGGGAGATCCACGACAGGACCGGCGCCTCGACCGCCACCATCACCCGCATCAACCAGTGGCTCCAGCGGGGCACCGGAGGCTACCGCCGCATGCTGGAGCGCCTCGGTATCGACATGGTGGAGCAACCGTGACCACCCTGCGCATCGCCGTCCCCAACAAGGGCCGCCTGGAGGAACCGGCTCGGGAGCTGCTCGCCCACAGCGGGATGCGCTTCGAGAGGACGGTCCGCTCGCTGTCGGTCCCGGTGGCCAACGTCGACGTCGAGTTGCTCTTCGTGCGCACCGAGGACATCCCCGAACTGGTCGCCGACGGAGTCGCCGGCATGGGCATCACCGGCCTCGACCTCATCGAGGAATCCGGCATCGCCGTGGACGTGTCGCTGGAGCTGGGCTTCGGCCGGTGCCGGCTCGCCGCCGCGGTGCCGGTCAACTCCGACGTCGAGAGCATCGCCGACTTCGCAGGGCTGCGCATCGCCACCTCGCACCGGGGTATCACCGACAGGTTCTTCGCCGGCAAAGGCATCGCCGTCACCACCGTCCCGCTACGCGGCTCGGTGGAGGTGGCCCCCCGCCTCGACGTCGCCGACGCCATCGTCGACCTGATCTCGACCGGCTCCACGATGCGGGTCAACGGCCTGCGCCCGGTGGCCACCCTGCTCGAGTCCCAGGCGGTGCTGATCTGCCGCCCCGGGCTCGACGGCGTCGAGGCGGAACTGGCGAGCCAGGTGACCACCATGCTGCGCGCCGTCATGGCGGGGCGCAGCCGCCGCTACGTGCTGATGAACGCCCCCCGTGCCGAAGTGGAGGCGCTGTCGGCCATCATCCCCGGCCTCGACGCCCCCACCGTGGTGCCGCTCGCCGACAGCGACATGGTGGCGGTGCACTCGGTGGTCGGCGCCGACGAGGTGTGGTCGGTGCTCCCCCGCCTCAAGGCGGCCGGAGCGTCGGCGATCCTGGTACTCCCCATCGAGCAGCTCATCCCATGATCGGCGTCCTCGACTGGGCCACCGCCACCGGCGAGGAGCGTCGCCGCCTGCTGCGCCGCTCCGCCGTGCCCGATCCGGATGTCCGGCGGGCCGCCGCCGCCATCGTCGACGAGGTCCGCCGCGGAGGATTCGCCGCCGTGGTGGCCGCCAATGCCCGCTTCGGGGGCGGCCGCGGCGACGGGACACTCGAGGTGCCCCGGGAAGAGTGGGCGGCGGCTTGGGACCGCACGTCGCCCGACGTCCGGGATGCGCTGGCCGCCGCCGCCGCCAACATCAGGACGGCGCACACCCCCCAGTTGCCCACTGACCATCCCCTGGAGGTCATCCCCGGTGTGCACGTCGACCGGCGCTGGACGCCGCTGCGTCGCGTCGGCGTCTACGTACCCGGGGGTGGCGCCGCCTACCCGTCGTCGCTGCTGATGGGGGTGATCCCGGCCCGCATCGCCGGGGTCCCCGAACTGGTGGTGACCAGCCCCGCCGACCCGGCAGGAAGGCTCGACGACACGCTGCTTGCCGCCGCCCACATGCTCGGCGTCGACGCCATCTATGCCGTCGGCGGCGCCCAGGCGATCGCCCTCCTTGCCTACGGCGCCGAGGGCGTGGCACCGGTGGACAAGATCGTCGGCCCCGGCAACTCCTGGGTGACCGCCGCCAAGCTCGCCGTCTTCGGCGACTGCGCCGTCGACCTTCCTGCCGGGCCCAGCGAGGCGCTCGTCGTCGCCGACGGCTCCGCCGACCCGTGGATCGTCGCCGCCGACCTGCTGTGCCAGGCCGAGCACGGCCCCGACTCCCCCGTCACCCTGGTCACCGACGATGCCGAGCTTCCCGACCGGGTGCTCGCCGCCGTCGCCGCGCTGCTGCCGTCGCTGGAGCGCTCCGCGGTACTCGCCAAGTCGCTCGGCGACCATGGCACGGCGGTGGTGGTCCCCGACCTGGACACCGCGGTGGAGGTCGCCAACGAGTACGCCTCGGAGCACGTCAGCGTCCACACCGCCGACGCCGCCGCCGTGGCCGCCGGGATCACCCGGGCCGGTTCCGTGTTCGTCGGCCACTGGTCACCCGAGTCCGCCGGCGACTACGCCACCGGCGCCAACCACGTCCTCCCCACCGGTGGGCTCGCCGGCGCCTACGGGCCGCTGTCGGTGGAGGACTTCGGCTCCTGGCGCCAGGTGCAGGAACTGACCGAGGAGGGCCTGGCGGCGCTGCGGCCCACCATCACCGCCCTGGCGCAGGCCGAGGGCCTCACCGCCCACCGCCTCGCCGCCGACATCCGTTTCGACCCACCCCAAGAGAGGAACCCGGAATGAGCCGCACCGCCACGGTGAACCGCAAGACCCGTGAGACCGACATTGCGATCACCCTCGACCTCGACGGCTCCGGCGCCACGTCGGTGTCGACCGGGATCGGGTTCCTCGACCACCTCCTCACCGCCCTGGGCCACCACGGCATGTTCGACCTGACCGTCGAGGCCACCGGCGACCTGGAGATCGACGAGCACCACACAGCCGAGGACACCATGCTGGTGCTCGGCTCGGCCTTCGCCGAGGCCCTGGGAGACCGCGCCGGCATCACCCGCTACGGCGACTCGACGCTGCCGATGGACGAGGCGCTGGCCAGGGCTGCCGTCGACGTGGGTGGCCGCCCCTACGCCGTCACCGACATCGTGTTCCACTCCGAGCGTATCGGGACCCTGGGGACCCAGATGATCCCCCACATGGTCGAGGCGCTGGCCCGCACCTCGGGGTTCACCATCAACCTCTCCGCCACCGGGCGCAACGACCACCACATCGCCGAGGCCGCCTTCAAGGCGCTGGCCCGGGCGCTCAGAGCCGCCGTCGCCGACGACCCGCGCCGCACCGGCATCCCCTCCACGAAGGGAGCCACATGAGCCGCATCGTCGTCGTCGACCACGGTGCCGGGAACCTGGTGTCCATCGCCCGCGGGTTGGAGCACGCCGGCGCCTCCGTCGAGGTGCTCGACTCCCCCCGGAGGATCTCCGGCGCCGATGGGCTGGTGCTCCCCGGCGTCGGCACCACCTCGGCGGCGATGGAGCGACTCGAAGCTGCCGGGTGGGTGGCTCCGCTCCGGGAGTGGGACCGCCCGCTGCTCGGCATCTGCGTCGGGCTCCAGCTCTTCTTCGACACCTCCGAGGAGAACGGCGGCAGCCCCTGCCTGGGGCTTCTCGGCGGTTCGGTGCGCCGCCTCCCCGACGCCCCCCTGCTCCCCCATATCGGCTGGAACGACGTGGAGACCACGCCGCACCCCATCTTCGACGGCATCGTCCCGTCGACGCCGTTCTATTTCGTCCACAGCTACGCCCCGGTGCCCGCCGAGCCTTCCACGGTCATCGGGACCACCGGCTACGGCTCCGAGTTCGCCGCCGCCGTCGCCTCCGGCAACCTCGCCGGGGTGCAGTTCCACCCGGAGCGCTCCGGCGACGCCGGTCTGCGCATCCTCGCCAACTTCGTGGCCTGGTGCCGGCATGCTGCGTAAGCGCGTCATCCCCTGCCTCGACGTGACCGGCGGCCGGGTGGTCAAGGGCGTCCGCTTCCTCGACCTGGTCGACGAGGGCGACCCGGTGGAACTGGCGGAGCGCTACGTCGCCGAGGGCGCCGACGAGATCTGCTTCCTCGACATCACCGCCTCCAGCGACGAGAGGGAGACCATGCTCGACGTGGTGCGCCGCACCGCCCAGAACGTGTTCGTCCCGCTCACCGTCGGCGGCGGCATCCGCTCGGTCGAGGACATGCGCGCCGCGCTGCGCGCCGGGGCGGACAAGGTGTCGGTGAACACCGCCGCGGTGCAGCGCCCCGAGTTGATCTCGGAGTGCTCCCGGGTCTTCGGCCGCCAGTGTGTCGTGCTCGCCGTGGACGCCCGCAGGTCGGGCGCCGGCTGGGAGGTCGTCACCCACGGTGGGCGCACCCCCACCGGGCGGGACCTGGTCGCCTGGGTGTCCGAGGGTGTGGAGCGCGGCGCCGGGGAGATCCTGCTCACTTCGATGGACCGCGACGGCACCGGCGACGGCTACGACCTGGCCCAGCTCGAGGCGGTGCGGGCCGCGGTGTCGGTTCCGGTCATCGCCTCCGGTGGGGCGGGCACCATCGAGCACTGCATCGAGGCGCTGGCTCCGGGCCGGGCCGACGCGGTGCTGGCGGCATCCATCTTCCACCGCCGCCAGATCGAGATCGCCGACCTCAAGGCGGGCCTCGCCGCCGCCGGCGTGCCGGTGCGGGTGGGTGCCGTCACATGACCGCGTCACTGCCCGAGGGGGTACGGTTCGACGAATCCGGGCTCGCCGCCGGGATCGTGCAGGACGCCGACACCGGCAAGGTGCTGATGCTGGGGTGGCTCAACGCCGAGAGCCTGGAGCGCACCGTGACCACGGGAAAGGTCCACTTCTGGTCACGGTCCCGGCAACAACTGTGGATGAAGGGTGAGACCAGCGGCAACGTGCTCGATCTCGTCGCCATCTCCACCGACTGCGACGGGGACGCCCTGCTTATCTCGGCTCGGCCCGCCGGGCCCACTTGCCACACCGGGATGGTCTCATGCTTCGACGACGCCGCCGGAGCGGAGCTCCAGGGATTCTCCTCCCTCGAGTCGCTGTGGGCCGTCATCGCCGACCGGGCCGCCACCCGGCCCGAAGGCAGCTACACCGCCTCGCTCCTCGAGGGCGGTGTCGACGCCGCCGGCCGCAAGGTCACCGAGGAAGCCACCGAGGTCCTCCTGGCCGCCAAGGACCACGCCGCCGGCACCGTCCCCGCCACCCGCCTCGCCGAGGAGGCCGCCGATCTCGTCTACCACCTCCTGGTCCTTCTCGCCGAACGAGGCGTAGAGCCCGCAGAGATGCTCACCGAGTTGCGCCGCCGAGCGTGACTGCTTCATCCTCCCCCGCCGCTGGCAGGTTTTCATCCTCCCCCGCCGCTTCGGCAGGTTTTCATCCTCCCCCGCCGCTTCGGCAGGTTTTCATCCTCCCCCGCCGCTTCGGTGGGGGAGGTGGCCGATCGGCACGCCTGGCGCGCTGAGACCTAATCGCGTATGAGTCGCTGCATTGGGCCGATCGGCCGGAGGGGGTCTTCGCCACAGTGGTCGTCTGTGCTGTCACCCGACGCCGGACCGGAAACCATGGAGCAAGCGCAGCGGGGGCGGTGTGGCGAAGACCCCCCTCGACCCGCCCTCCGCAAAGCCTCCGGGCGGCCCACTCCCCCC
>CAZOGW010000087.1:0-502 GCA_964579415.1 uncultured Acidimicrobiaceae bacterium
GGTCGGTTGCTGGATGCGGGCACGCTTCAGCGACTCGGTCGGATTCGCGCCCAGATAGCCGGGCCTGGTCCAGAAGTCATCGAAGTAGGTCGGATCGTCATCGACGATGCGATCGATCAGTGTCGTGAATACACCCGTGTAGCCGAAGGCGATCTTTGGGTAGTTGAACCACGCGCGCGGCGGGAAGCCCATGCGCGTGACTTCCTGCAGCGCTTCGCGCTCTTCCTGGTTCAGGCCGGCATACATGTCGCCGCTGCCGCCCGGATCGAGCGCGTCCACGATCTGCGGAAACTTGTCCCACAGAATGCGCATCGCGTGAGCCTGCACGGTGAAGACATTCGGGATCGCGACGGGCGAGCCATGGACGAAGGGAATGCAGCCATCCCACACACCCGGCTGCGTCTCGACGCAGCCGATCGTCTTGAAGGCGCCGCCGCTGCCGCCGTAGACGTAGCCGAAGGGACGATGCTTGCCGTACATGTCGGCGGCAAGTTCGCGTGAG
>CAZOGW010000087.1:512-12548 GCA_964579415.1 uncultured Acidimicrobiaceae bacterium
GTACATCGAGAACAGCAGCTCGGTGTCGCGAAAGCCGCCGTGCACGTAGCGATGACGTACGGGGGTGTCGCGCCATTCGTCGATATCCAGATAGGGCTTGTCGTACTTCACGGTGCCGCCCTGCGGCGCTGCCGGCTCGCTTGCTGCAGATGCATTGAATGAATATCCGGCCAGCGTGCCGCCCACCAGCGTTGCACCGGCCTGAACGAATGTTCGACGATCGATCGTCATGAGTAGCCCCCTGCTGCTTTCAGAATTTCTTGGTGACGTTGTGGGCTCGATGCCTCATCTCTTTGCATCTATACATCAATAACTATACGTTGTATAGGCTCGATACCGAGGCCCGCCGAACATGGATGATGAATCGGAGCAGGTGTGTGCACGCAGCGTCGTGACGGCTCGATGACCGATGCGGCGGTCGAGTAAGATCGCGCGACTTCGCACATCGCGGACGCAGGCGTTTCAAGGGACAGCAGTGGCAGATCTGGATCGAAAACGAATAGCGACAACGGCACTGGCCGTCGTCGACAAGGCCGGTGTGGCCGGGTTCAGCATGCGGGCAGTGGCCAAGGCGCTCGGTGTCACGCCGATGGCGCTGTATCACCACGTTCGCAACAAGGCCGAACTGATCACGTTGATGATGGATGTGGCCAACAGCGAATCGCCGCTGCCGCCCTCCACGGACGACTGGCGCGAGGATCTCTGGAACATGGCGCGCATGTCGCGTCAGAGCATGCTGGCGCATCCGCAGTTCATGCACCTGCGTCGTGTCCACAGAGCCTGGACACCGTCGGTGCTTCGACTCACGGAGCGGTGGGTGACATTGTGGCAGCAGAGTGGGCTCAGCCTCACGAACGCGGTTCGCGCGGCGGCGGCAAGCAGCATGGCCGTGATCGGGCTCGTGCGCGAGGAGTCCATGTTCCATGAGATAGACAAACCGGATCCCGAGATGCTTTCGTGGCTGCCGGGGGCGCGCACGCTTTTCGATGTACGGATCGATCCGGCCCTGCAGTTCGAGATGGTGGTCCGTGCGCTCATCGACGGCTTGCACAGGGCGTTGAGCCAGGAACAGGTGTCCGCGACTGCTGCCGTGAAGGGCGGCGCCGCGAAGAAGGTACGCACCGCGCCAGCTCGAACTGCGAAGAAATCAGGTTCCCGTCGCGTTCGCTGAGTGCCGCGTTACACATCGGTGTCAGTGCGGCACCTGTACTTCGGCGTCGACGAACATCCCCGCGGTCTGTGACGGAAATTCCGAACCCCGGTGCGGCGCGAAATGGGCGACACTGCCGGCCGAGCAGGTTTCGCGAGGACGATGATGATGGCTGCCACCAGGAAGAAATCGTCGAAAAAGAAGAGCAGTGCGCCCAAGGCCGACTGGGCTGAAACGATGAAGAAGGCGCTGGCAAGCAAGCGTCCGGCGGGCGGTTGGCCGGAGCAGGGAAAACCGCGGGACTCTGCGGTCAAGAAGCTGAGAAAGAATGTGTTCTGACTCCCGATGCCCATGTACCTCACCCAGGGCCGATGACGGGGGCCGGGAAGATCCAGAAGACGCAGTTGCGCAAGCCGCATTGGGAAGGGCGCAATCGCGCAGTCAACTGATCCGATGCCGGATGCGCGGATTCACTCCAGCGAGAACAGCCGGCTCGCATTGCCCCAGCGGATCTTCCGCTTCTCTTCGTCGGTCAGGTTCAGCCGCTCCAGCGCATCCACCGATTGCTGCAGCGACAGTTGCGGAAAATCCGAGCCGAGCAGCACGTTGTCGATGCCCACGTTGCGCAGCGTCCAGACAAATTCGTCTGCGAGAGGCGAGTCCGCCACCAGCGTGACAGTGGCAGAGAGGTCGAAATGGATGTTGTCCTCCATGAGGTTCTCGGCCGTGCGCGCCAGCACGAGAGTGTTCCAGAAGCGGAATTCGAGCGCGCCGAGATGAGTGAATACGAAGTGGGTCTTCGGGCACTGCAAGGCCAGGTTGAACAGCTTCTGGTTGTCGCCGGGAAGGATATTCGCGTTGTCGAACAGCACGACGAATCCGAGTTCACCGGCGAGCCTCGTGACGGCGAGGACGCGATCATCCGCCGCATCGAACTTCTGAGTATGCGGATGCAGCTTGATCGCCTTGACGCCGCGGCCGGCCAGCCGCTTCAGCTCGGTGAAAGCAGCGTCGCCGTCGTAGGGATGCACTGAAGCGATGGGCAGCAGCTTCGGATAGCGCCCGGCGAGTGCGATGAGCTCGTCGTTCTTTGCGCGGGTTTGCGCCAGCTCGCCGCGGCGCGCCATGTGAATCGCGCCGAAGCCGGTAACGTGCTGCCCGCTGGACTCGACCTGGGCCAGGTACTGCTTCACTGACTCTTCGCCACTCCATATGTGGACGTGGACGTCGAAAATCCGGTCGTCGGCCTGCGTCAGCGAAGCCAGCGAGAGCAAGAGCAATCCGGTCAGACATCCTGACTTCATCGGTGCGCCTCCTGAGAATCGAGGCGGCCACCGTATACCCGGTGCTGCTGCGGGTACAGACGCATGCTTCAGTGCGATGTCTGTCCAGGGTCAGTCGCGAGCATTGGAGCTGCAGATGAAAGTGCAAGGGAAAGGTCTAAATCCGACACGCATCGCACTTCCGCCACCTGCCCGCGGATCCACTACGCCCGACCCTCAAGGCATGCCTTTTCAAGGCCGAAGTACGCAGTTACAACCAGGCCTCCGGCATGAATCAGATCAGGCAGGCGGTGGAGCATCTCGAGGAAGCCACCACCCGCAACACACTGCTCGTCGGTGAGAACACCGGCGCCGCAGGCCGCCTGCGCGGTCAGGCCGCGCGCTGGCCAGCGCAACGACGCTGACGTCGGAGCAGGTGCGCGAGGAAGTACTGAATACGCGAGCTGCGTAGTGCGCAGAAATGCAGAAATGGGGACATTCCTCATTTCTGCCTGCCTCGCGTCGGACGGTCGCGAAATGCGGGGAAATGAGGAATGTCCCCATTTCCATTTCCAAGCACGACCTGCTGTAAGGATCGCTGACTGGTCTTGATGAGAAGAATGAGCAGATGAGGCTCTTCTTGTGGGTCGGTCGAGGAATTCCCGTCCGCGTTTTCCATCACTGGACTCGCTCCGCGCGCTGCCGCAGGCTTGGGTGCGGTCAGGCTGCGGAGAACGTTCATGAAAATCGGATTACAGGTCCCCAACTTCACCTGGCCGGGCGGAGCCGCGACCATCGGCGCCACGCTGGCGGACATTGCGCGGGCCGCCGACGATGCCGGCTTTCACAGCCTCTGGGTCATGGACCATTTTTTCCAGATTACTTACGTCGGCCCGCCAGAGAACGACATGCTGGAAGGGTATGCCGCGCTGGGTTTCATGGCGGCCGTGACGAAACGCATCCGGCTCGGAACACTGGTGACCGGCGTGACTTACCGCCACCCGGGAATCCTGATCAAGACGGTGACGACGCTCGATGTCCTCTCCGGCGGCCGCGCCTGGTTCGGCATCGGTGCTGCCTGGAACGAACAGGAATCGCGCGGTCTCGGCACGCCGTTCCCGCCGATTGGCGTACGTTTCGAGTGGCTGGAGGAAACGCTGCAGATCGCAAGGCAGATGTGGTCGACCAACGACGGTCCCTATAAAGGAAAGCATTTCCAGCTCGACCAGACCCTCTGCAGTCCGCAGCCGCTGTCGCGTCCCTATCCGCCGATCATGGTGGGCGGCGGTGGAGAGAAGAAGACGCTGAGGCTCGTCGCGCAGTATGCGGATGCCTGCAACCTGTTCGGCGATCCACCTGCAGTCAAGGCCAAGCTGGCTGTTCTGCGGCAGCATTGCGACCGCCTGGGCAGGGACTTCGACACCATCGACACCACCGTGCTCAACACCGTGCACCTCGCACCGGGGAAAATGAGCGTCGGCGACGTGGTCGAAAAATGTCGTGCGCTCGCGGCGGTGGGCGTGAAGCACGTCATCTTCAACATGCCGAACGTGCACGAGATCGCGCCCATCGAAAAATTCGGTCGCGAGATCATCCCGGCCGTGGCGGATTTCCAGGGGAAGGTCTGATCAATTCTTCCGTCACTTCGGTGGGGACGGGCTTGCATTCATCCAGGGGCGGGCTTTTACTAGCGACGCAAAATACAACGATGCCAGGGGAGAATGCGTCTATGCAGCGTCGCCGCTTCCTGCAGCTCTCATTGTGGGCCACTGCCGCCCTCCCATCCGGTTACGTACTTGCCGCTCGCACCGGTCGTGCGCCGTCCGTCGATGCGGTTACCGGCGAGGGTCGCGAGATCACGCTGCCCGGCAGCGACATCGACGAACTCGCGGCGCAGCTCACCGGTGACCTGCTGCTCGCAGGCGATCAGGGCTACGACACCGCACGTCTGATACTGAATCCGTCATTCGACAAACATCCTGCACTGATCGCGCTGCCCGTCACCGCGCAGGATGTGCAGGCGACCGTCCGGTTCGCGAAAGCTCACCAGTTGCTGGTGGCGGTGAAGTGCGGCGGGCACAGCCATTCCGGGCAGTCGACCTGCGACAAGGGTCTGCTGATCGATCTGGCGAAACTTCGTGGGGTGCGCGTCGATCCGCAACAGCGTCGCGCATGGGTGCAGGGCGGTACGCTGCTCGGTCAGGTGGATCGGGAATGCATGAGTCACGGACTGGTGACGCCGCTGGGGACCGTATCGCACACCGGCGTGGGCGGACTGACCCTGGGCGGCGGCTTCGGACGTCTCTCCCGGCACTATGGGCTGGCGATCGACAATCTCGAGTCGGTGGACGTGGTGACGGCCGACGGTGAGCTGCGTCATGCCAGCGAGAAGGAAAATGCCGATCTGTTCTGGGGTGTACGCGGCGGCAGCGGCAATTTCGGTGTCGTCACGATGTTCGAGTTTCGCCTGCACCCGCGACAGCGCGGGGTGATTGCCGGTTCGGTCAGTTTTCCGTCGAGCAAGGCGCGCGATGCGCTGAGCATGTGGGCCGACTATGCACCGACGGCTTCGGAAGATTTCTATGTCGATCCCGTACTGGCGCTGCCGCCCGGTGGCGCTCCAGGCAGCATTTCTCTCGAGGTGTGCTATTCCGGTTCGCCCACAGGTGCAGAGGCCGCACTTGCGCCCATCCGGAAATTGGGTACGCCCGCCAGCGACAGCATCAAGGCCATGGACTACGTGGATGTGCAGCGCGCCAATGACTCGGGCGATTCGCGCGCCATTGCGTCGTATATGAAGAGCGGCTTTGTCACCCGGCTGCCGGGCGAACTCGTCTCGGCCATTGTGGACGGCATCCGGCCGGATCCCCGGCGCATGACGTTGCTGTTCTTTCAGCACTGCGGCGGCGCTCCTTCGCGGGTACCCGAAGCAGCCACTGCGTTCGCTCACCGCGATGCCGTCGCCAACATGATGGCGGTCGTTGGCTATCAGCAGGGCAGCGATCCCGCCGATCACATCGCTGCCACGCGCAGCTACTGGAAGGGACTCGAGCCATTCACGCGCGGCTTCTATGTGAACGACATGGCGCGTGAAGCAACCTCCGCGGAGATCAACGATAACTATCGCAGCAACTATCAGCGGCTGGTTGCGCTGAAGAACAAATACGATCCGACCAACCTGTTCCGGTTGAATGCCAACATCAAGCCGACGGATGCGTGACCGGTGGGGACGTCTGAGCTTCGAGCCTCACGTGTGAGTCCATGAACGAACAGATCGATGTGCGATCGCAGGGCCACATCCGGCTGCTGTGCTTTCGCAACCCTCCGCAGAATTTCGCCACCGTACGGCTGTTGCGTGAGATCGCCGAGAGGCTCGACGCGTTTGATGCAGACCCGCAGGTACGCGCAGTCGTGCTGGCTTCCGAGGGCAAGGCGTTCTGTGCCGGGGCGGATCTGGTGTCACCGAATGGCTTCGGTGCGACGGGCGACGATCCCCTGGCGGAGTTCTACGCACAGGCCATCCGGATTTTCTCCAGCCGCAAACCGATCGTTGCCGCGGTGCAGGGTGCGGCGGTCGGTGCGGGGCTCGGACTTGCGCTCGCTGCGGACTTTCGTGTTGCGACGCCCGAGGCGCGCTTTGCCGCCAATTTCGTCGGACTCGGGTTCCATCCGGGCTTCGGACTGACGCATTCCCTGCCACGCGCGATCGGCCATCAGCGTGCCGCGCAGATGTTTCTCACCGGCGGTCGTTACAAGACGGAAGACGTCCTGGGCTGGGGGCTCGTGGATCGGCTCGCGGCGAGCGACCGGTTGACCGAAACGGCACTCTCTTTCGCCAATGAGATCGCGCAGAACGCGCCCCTCGCGCTGCTGGCCACCCGCGAGACGCTGAGAACCGGCCTGGTCGACGACATCCGTGCTGCGCTTGCGCGCGAGCATCGGGAGCAGCTCAAGCTGAAAAATACCGAGGATTTCGCCGAAGGAGTTCGCGCCATGACCGAGCGCCGCCCCGGTCGATTCCAGGGGAAGTGATTCATCGATGCCGGGCGAACGCCATCCGGTGGCCGGCTTCGTAGTGCCGATCTGTCCTATCGATTGTCGTAACGGCTGAGGTCGAGGATGCCGGCCGTCAGCGGCTCGGCCTTTTCGTAGTCGGACAGGATGGTATCGCTGAGTCGCCAGAAGTCTGCCTCGGTGCGTCGCATGCCGAAGCGGTCGAGCAGTCGACTGTAGTCGGCTTCGGTTCGCACGGCACCGATGCGTTCGACCAGCTCAGGGATCTCCCGCTCGTCCACTTCGAGAAAGATGTTCGGATACGCTCCGACGACTCCGTTCGCGAGGGTGAGGCTGTCCTCCGCCACGAGACGCCGCGACGCCTCGTCGAACATGGACGAGATATTCGTGTAGGCGCTGTTGCTGAGCACGGTCAGCAGGCCATGACCCTTCACCTTGATCATTGTCACCTGCGGCAGGATCGATGCCGCCGTACCCCGCACGCGATCTATCTTCCGCAGCGCCTCGACGCTGGCCGTCGACAGTCCCGACAGCCCGATCTCGTATTGATGATTCAGCGCGCCCGCCAGTCGTTCCTGCAGCAACGACAGAAGTTCCAGTTTCGGCTGTGACGTGCGGTAGGTCAGAAGTGCCGGCAGGACTTCGTGCTCGAAGTAGGCGTCCAGGTAGGCCTGAACATCCTTCTGCGCGCCGCGATACCACTGATCGATTTCGGCGATGCGCTGCTGCTGCGGCAGGTAGGCCAGGAAGTTCATCTCCGCTTCCATGCGCATGAAGTCCATGTACATGCGTGTCATCACCTGATGGGAAGCCGTGCCATAGACATCGAATCCGGCAACCAGCAGGTAGTGAATGCGTTCGAGGATGGGGTAGTCGATCAGCCATGCCGTCTGCGGCGGTTCACCCACGAGTCCCTGAACGACGCTCGCACTGTCGGAATGACGAAATACCGTCAGCGCTGCGTTGCGGTTGGTGCCGTTACCATCCCAGAAGGCATTCAGTCCCGCCGTGCCGAGCGTGGCGGCGTTACTGCGCAGGAAGTCGCCCTTGGCGCGCAGATAGCGGTTCTGTGCCTTGGCATACTGGCGCCAGTGAACGATCGACAGCAGCCCGCTTTCTGCTTCGGCCGGCAGGCGCAGATGTCCGTTCTGCCCGGCCAGGAAGGTCGAGAATTCTGTGGCCAGGGCCGACTGCGGCACCGTGAAGAACACCCAGAAGCGATCCTGGATCACATTGAGCGCGACGCTGCCGCGGCAGACCGGTCCCTTGATGAAGTTCATGATGGTGAACTGCGCTTCATCGAGCAGAAAGGCATGGCGCGATTGGGAAGGAATCTGCCTGAACGTGACGAACGGATTCGCAGAGTCGTAACCCGGCAGCGCGTCCACACGATAGTCGGCATCCATGAACCACTCGCGCCAGCGGTCGCGGCGCGCACTCGACAGCCGGTAGGGCATATGCGTCTTGGCGACATTGGTCGAGGGATCACGCCACAGCCGGTAATAGACGTGCGCGACGCCAGGGTCGTCATAGGGACGACGCGTCGCGATCACGCTCAGGGGTTGTCCGGGTGGCGAACGCGAACGGACGAGTTTGAAGTACACCGTGTCGCGACCCTGGTCCTCCAGGTACAGATGCGCGAGGAACAGATGCTCGTAGACATAGCGCGCGGCGAGACGATGCTTGGGTGTGTTGCCGTTGAGCAGCGATTCCCAGCGAGCCACTTCTGTCGCGAGCGAATCGGGCAGCGCCGCAGGTGCTGCGGCCGGCGCGCCCGCGGCGAGCCAGCCGGACAGCACGCGGTGTTCCGCCGTGCTCAGTCCCGGCAATCCGAACGGCATTCCCCACAGCGGATATTTTTCAGCGAAGGCATCGAATGATTCGATCGTCGGGCACTGCTGCGATCGGGAAAGCGAGAAATCGAAAGTTTCCGGCAGCACCTTGCCGGCCGGCAGCGGATGGTCCTGCTTGAGTTGCAGCATTCGGGCCATGACGCCCGCCTGCAGATTCGCCTCAGGCGAATCCCGCCGCTCGTTCAACACCGGATGGAATCCGGCGGCACGCCAATCGGCCGTGGTCAGATGATCTTCGAACAATCGCGACAGGGGCGCCGGCTTCAGGCGCTCGACGCTGTACACCTGCGCCGGACTTGCACCGCGCAGTACACCTTCATATGAATCCAGCTTCAGCTGGCACGGCGCGTCGTAACAGCCATGGCAGACGAGGCAGCGCTTGTTCATCAGCTGACGCACATCGCGCTCGTACTCGATGGGCGCCGTCGCGCTGGCAACGTTTTCTTTCGGCTGTGCAGGACCGAAGCGTTGGTCGAGAGCGCGAGTCGCCAGCGTGGCGCAGCCGGCAACGAATACCAACGCGATGCAGCCGGAGACAGAGCGCAGGTTCATGTGCAGACGATAGCATGCCGCTTTTTCCCGGCCGATTGGCGCAACCGCTGCCGGACGATTCGGAAGATCCGTACGACATCGACAGTCAAGGCGGCAGCGGACTGGGCGGAAGGGCCCGGTAGTGTCGCGGGGCAGACAAAGCAACAGTTCCTTAACTGCTTACGCACGCGGGTTTGACTCGGTCGGTAGTGCTGCGATCAGTGAGGCGGGAAGGGGCTCCGACTCTGGTAAGGTCTGCCCGGTTTCCAGGGCAGATGACGGATCCACTTGTGAGCACGCAGCCGCTGAGCAGTTACACCCTCGCTGATCCGAAGGTCACGCAGAACCCCTACCCCTATTTCGAGCGCCTGCGCGCCGAAGATCCTGTGCACTTCGATGAGCGCATCCGCACGTGGCTGGTGACCCGGCACGAGGACATCGTCGAGGCCGCGCGCAATACCGAAGTCTTTTCCGACGAGATGCGCGTCTCTGCAGCCCTGCGTTCGCCCCACCAGCCCGAGGCCGACGAACACATCAAGGCGCAAGGGTTCATGGTGCTGGACCCCGCCGACAGCTTCAAGGTCGATGGCGACCTGCACGCGCGTCGCCGCAAGCTGGTGGCGCATGCGTTTACCGGGCCCGTCGTTTCGCGCATGGAAGCCCGCGTTGCCGAGATCTGCCGCGAGAAAGTGGCGGCCTTGCTGCAGGCGGGCACCGCCGATCTGGTGCGCGAATACGCCATGCCGATCCCCATCCTGGTCATCTGCGACACGCTGGGCCTGCCGATGGATCGCATCGATGAAGTCAGCCGTGGTGCGGATTCCATGGTGGCGCATGTCGGCGCCGGCGGTTCGCGCGAGGATGTGTTCCGGCACGCCGAGAACGTGATGCAGTTGCAACGCTTCGCGCAGGAAGCCATCGATCAGCGACGCCTCAAGCCCAGTGCCGATCTCATCTCGGGACTGGTTCATGCGCGTATCGACGATTCGCCGGCGTCGCAGCTGAACAACCGCGAACTCATGGCGATTACCACGACCGCCATTGCCGGCGGCGTGGACACGACCCGCAACGGCATCGCGTTTGCCATGCATGCGCTCGCGACGCGGCCGGATCTGCTGGCGCGACTGCAGTCGACGAAGGACAAGGAGCAGGACAAGGAGATCGGCAAGTTCATCGAAGAAGTCCTGCGCTTCTACTCGCCGGTGCCGACGTTGCCGCGCATCGTGAAGCAGGAAACCGTCCTCGGCGGCAAGACGATCCCCGCGGGCGCCATGGTGCTGCTGTGCTGGGCGTCGGGTAATCGCGATGCACAGCGATTTCCCGAACCGGACAGGTTCGACATGGATCGTGGCAACACCAACCAGCACCTGGCCTTCGGTCTGGGCGTTCACTACTGCATCGGCGCGATGCTCGCGCGGCAGGAAATGAAGTGCGCGATCAGGGAAATCGTGAATTCCGTGGAATCCCTGGAACTCGCCGTGCCGGACGATCAGCTCGATCTGAGCAGCAGCATGGTCATTCTTCGCGGTTTGAAGAGCCTGCCGGTGCGGTTCAGGCAGCGCGCCGCCTGAGGCGCGCGCCGGATCGACGCGCCGCCGGTTCGTAAAGGCCTCGCGCGGCCGCGGCCATCGAGTACGATGGCCGAGCCTTCACGGCTATCGCGACGACCGCATGCGCCTGGGATTCGAACACAGTTATTTCTCGCTGCCTCCGCAGTTCTATGCGCGGGTCGACCCAACGCCCGTCGCGGATCCGCGAGTGGTCGTTTTCAATCGCAGTCTGGCCGCGGAACTCGGACTCGATGCCGACGTCATCGAGCGGGAGGCAGCGGCATTCCTCTCGGGCAACACGCTCCCTGCAGATGCGACCCCGATCGCCATGGCGTATGCCGGGCATCAGTTTGGCGGCTTCGTGCCGCGACTGGGCGATGGACGCGCCATCCTGCTGGGTGAACTGCGCGATCGCGATGGTGTACTGCGTGACCTTCAGCTCAAGGGCGCCGGGCCGACACCGTTCTCCCGCGATGGCGATGGTCGTGCTGCGCTGGGCCCCATGTTGCGTGAGTACCTGATCAGCGAGGCCATGCATGCGCTGGGTATTCCCACCACCCGATCGCTCGCAGTGGTGTCGACCGGCGAACCGGTCTATCGCGAGCGTGCACTGCCTGGTGCGGTGCTGTCGCGTATCGCTGCGAGCCATGTCCGGGTCGGAACGTTTCAATACTTCGCCGCGCAGGGCAACGAACAGGCGATCCGCGAACTGCTGGACCACGTGATCGCACGGCACTATCCGCACGTGCGCGATGCAGCCGTGCCCGCGCTGGCATTGTTCGAAGCCGTTGCTGCACGACAGGCCACACTCATGGCCGCGTGGATGCGAGTCGGTTTCATTCACGGCGTCATGAATACGGACAATATGGCGATCAGCGGCGAGACGATCGACTATGGGCCCTGCGCTTTCATGGACGAGTATGATCCCGGCACCGTGTTCAGTTCGATCGACCGGGGCGGGCGTTATGCCTATGCGAATCAACCTGCCATCGCCCAGTGGAACCTGGCGAGATTCGCGGAAGCATTGCTGCCGTTCATCCATCCGGATTCGGACAAGGCCGTCGAGCTTGCGACGCAAGTCCTGCAATCCTTCATGACGCAGGTCAACGCGTACTTCCTCGACGCGCTGCGCCGGAAAATTGGCCTGGCATCGAGCGAAGAGGACGATGGGGAACTGGTCAGAAGGTTGCTCACGGTCATGCACGCAACCCGCGCGGATTTCACGCTGGCATTTCGCCGGCTCGCGGGAACCGCGGCACAGCCGGACGGCGACAGCGCACTGCACGAACTGTTCAACGGCAACCCGGATTTCCCTGCCTGGCTGCATGACTGGCGCCAGCGTCTGACGCGCGATCCGCAGAGTGCTGTCGATCGGGCAATGCAGATGCAACGCGTGAACCCTGCCTTCATCCCGCGCAATCATCGCGTCGAGGCAGCGCTGAATGCCGCCTCCGATCACGGCGATCTCGCGCCGTTCCACCGGCTGCTCGCGATCCTGCAGCGTCCTTATGACGAGCAACCGGAGAACAGGGAATACGAGCAACCGCCACAACCGTCGGAACGCGTGCTGAATACGTTCTGCGGAACGTGAGACTTGCTTCTTCTTCCTGTAGGTCAGGCTTTAGCCCAGCTTGCGCAGAATCGAAGTAGCCGTGTAGCAGGATCAATGCCTTAGG
>CAZOGW010000088.1:0-12451 GCA_964579415.1 uncultured Acidimicrobiaceae bacterium
CGCCCAGGAGGAGATCTTCGGCCCGGTGCTGTCGATCATGACCTTCCGCACGCCCGCCGAGGCGGTGGAGAAGGCCAACAACACCCCCTACGGGCTCTCCGCCGGGGTGTGGACCACCAAAGGCTCCCGCATCTTGTGGATGGCGGACCGGATGCGCGCCGGCGTGGTGTGGGCCAACACCTTCAACAAGTTCGACCCGGCGTCGCCGTTCGGCGGCTACAAGGAATCCGGCTTCGGGCGCGAGGGCGGCCGCCACGGCCTGCAGGCCTACCTGAAAGGCCCCTGGTCATGAGCCGCGTCGACGTCCGCAAGACCCACAAGCTGTACATCGGCGGCAAGTTCCCCCGCTCGGAATCGGGGCGCGTCTACCCGGCGCTGGACGCTTCCGGGGAGGTGGTGGCCCGGGTGGCGCAGGCGTCCCGCAAGGACCTGCGCGACGCGGTGCGGGCCGCCCGCGGCGCCCAGGCGGGATGGGCCGGCGCCACCGCCTACAACCGGGGCCAGGTGCTCTACCGGATCGCCGAGATGATCGAGGACCGCCGCGACGTGTTCGCCGCCCAGGTTGCCCTCACCGGGGCCACCAGGCGCCAGGCGCAGGCCGAGGTGGCCGAGGCCGTCGACGCCGTGGTCTGGTACGCCGGGTGGGCCGACAAGTACGCCCAGATCTTCGGCAACGTCAACCCGGTGGCGGGGCCGTTCTTCAACATCTCCACACCCGAGCCCACCGGCGTCGTCGGCGTGGTGGCCCCGCCGGCGCCATCGCTGGCCGGGCTGATCGACGCCCTGCTGCCGGTGCTGGTGCCGGGCAACGCCGCGGTGGTGCTGGCGTCGGAGCCGTACCCGCTGCCGGCGGTGACGCTCTCCGAGGCGCTGGCGACGTCGGACGTCCCCGGCGGGGTGGTCAACATCCTCACCGGCTCGCCCGCCGAGCTGCTGCCGCCGCTGGCACGTCACATGGACGTCAACGCCATCGACGTCGGCGGGGCGCCCGCCGACCTGGCCGCCGAGGCCGCCGCCCTCGCCGCCGACAACGTCAAGCGGGTCGTCCACGGCGGCGGCCGTAGTCCCTACCGCATCGCCGCGCTCACCGAGATCAAGACGGTGTGGCATCCGAAGGGGTTGTAGTGGGGGGTAGCGGGGGACTGTCGCGCCGGTGGCGCGGAGGAGTATCCAGTATCCAGTATCCGGTATCCAGTAGCGGCTGGAGGCGGCGCGCCGGTTTGGCGGTCGGCGTGCTGGGGCTGGTCCTGGTGCTGATGGCTTGCACGGGGGAGTCGGGGGAGGCCGACGAGGTGCCGGAGCCGGAGCGGGTGGAGCGGGTGGAGACCTGCGACGACATGGTTGACATCGGCGCCCAACTGGTCCGGGCCTACATCCGGGTCATCGAGGAGCTGCGGCTCGACAGCCTCACCGGCGACGACCCGCCGCCCGAACTGCTCGAGCTGGAAGAGGTGGGCCGCGACATCGACGCCAAGGTGGCCTCGCTCGGCTGCGACCTGGAGGCCCTCAACGTCCGTATCAACGCCGAGGTCGAGGGTATCGAGCCCCAGTCCCCCGCTGCCCAACTACTCCTGCAACTGGTCCGTGAGGGCGTCGTCGGCGAGCCTGTCGAGGTGACGACGACTACCACCTCCACGACGATTCCCTGAGGCCGGGCCGGCTTGGTGCCGCCGCACGCAATTACGGTGACGCTCCTGGTGGGCGGCGGCGTATCCAGTATCCAGCATCCAGTATCCAGTGAAGGCTGCGTGCACCGCCATTCGTATCTGAGCAGGCTCGGCGATGGACTCCCCTATACGTGAGTGAACTTACGACACCGTGTACTCAGCCGAGCAGGGCGGCGGCGGCCTCGTCGAGGATCCAGGTGACCTGCTCCGCCTGCCGGGCCACCAGGCCGGCGGGGTAGGGGTCGTCGTCGACGAGGATGCGGCGCAGTATCTCCGCCTTCCCCGAGCCGGTGACCAGGAACACGATGTGCCGAGCCGACTGCAGCAGCGGGAATGTGGCGGTGAGGCGCCACACCTGCGGGTCGGGCAACCAGTTGGCGACGTAGGCGCGGCCACGGGCGGCGAGCGCCGAGGTGCCGGGGAACAGGGAGGCGGTGTGGCCGTCGTCGCCCATCCCCAGCAGCACCAGGTCGGGCCGGTCGCCGGTGGCGGCGAAGGTGGCCTCCAGGGTGACCGCATAGGCGGCGGCGGACTCCTCGGGGTCCCCGATTGCGTACGAAGGAGCAACCAGCCGGGCAGCTCCCTCCCCCAGGGTGGCGCGGACCATGGCGGTGTTCGAGTCGTGGTGGTCGGCCGGCACCCAGCGCTCATCACCGAGCCACAGCGTCACCCGTTCCCAATCGACACCCAGGTCCGCCAGGGCGGTGTACGCCGTCTCCGGCGTCGACCCCCCGGAGAGGGCGACGTTGGTCTCCGGGCCGGCGGCGACGTGCTCGGCGATCAGTTCTGCTGCCGCCAGGGCCGCCTCGGTGTGGCTGTCGAAGATGGAGATCATGAACGCCACGGTAACCGGAGGTCGGGAGAGCGACAGCGCCGCCGTGCCTGCCGATTCGGCTGCAATGGCCGGCAGATGCCGGGCGATGTCGGCTTGGCTCGCATCTCCTGACGGGATTCGGCAGAGTGTTGAGCATGGCGCGACGGCTCACACTCAAGGCTGGCGGTGACAGGGTCACGGCACGCCTGGTGGTGCCTCGACCCGCCGCCGCGGTCGGGATCGTGCTGGCCCACGGGGCCGGGGCGGGGCAGGACCACCGCTGGATGGTGGCGATGCGAGACGCCCTCACCGCCACCGGCCACGCGGTGATGACGTTCAACTATGCCTACACCGAGGCGGGCCGCTCCGCTCCCGACCGGGCGCCGCGCCTCGCCGCGGTCCACAAGGCAGCACTGCGGCGGATGGCCGGGTACACGGAGCGGATCGTCGCCGCCGGCAAGTCGATGGGGGGCCGCATCGGCAGTCACGTCGTCGCCGACCTGGCTGCGGACGATCCTCTCCGGTCGAGCATCGCCGGCCTGGTCTACTACGGCTATCCCCTGGTCCCTCTGGGCAAGGGCGAGCCCCGGGACACTTCCCACCTCCACCACGCCGGCGTGCCCCAGCTCTTCTTCGCCGGCACCCGTGACCGCCTCAGCCGGCCCGATCTCATCGCCCCCCTCGCCGCCACGCTTCCCGACGCCACGGTGGTGGTCCTCGACGGCGCCGACCACGGCTTCCACGTTCCCCGGAGCGCCGGACTCAGCGATGACGACGTGATCATGAAGGTGGCCGCCGACACCGCCAACTGGCTCGCCCACCTGGTACTTGGTACTTAGTACTCAGTACCTGCCTTCTCAGGTCGGCGGCGGGATGTAGCGGCCCTCCCTGACCCGACCCTTGTTGAGGTCCAGCACCCAGGTGGAGGCCTTGCGCCAGTCGAGAGGGCCGTCGAGATCGACGCCCTCGGCGTGGAGCATCCCGATGAGGTTGGCGATGATGTCGCCGTGTGTGCACAGCGCCAGTGGCTTGCCCCGGTTCTGGTCCAGGAAGGCGATCAGGCTCTCCGGCCCCGACCCTTCCTGCAGCGAGGGCTCGTTGTGGATCACCAGGTCGAGGTGGGCGGCCAGCGCCCGCACCGTCTGATGGCAGCGCAGGTAGGTCGAGGAATGGATCTCCCTGACCGGGTGCTGGAGGAGCATCTCCGTGATCTGACGCGCCTGGCGGGCTCCCCGCACCGAGAGGGGTCGCCGGGGGTCGTCTCCGATCCAGCGGCCGCGGGCGCCGGCGTTGGCGTGGCGCACCAGGTAGGCGGTGGATGACTCCGGCTTGGCGAGGAGCCCGATGCCGGCGGAGATGACGTTGGCGTCACGCGAGTAGGAGGCCAGGCCCATCGCCTTCTTCGGCGACACCCAGATCCCCTCGTCCGCCTCGCTGTTGCTGCGGAACTCGCCGTTCTCGGCCTCTAGAAGCCAGTAGCGCACCATCTTGCGCCCCCGGCCGACGTGGTAGCCGATCGACCCGATCTCGGGGCCGAGCGTGCCGGTGATACCGGTCTCCTCCTCCACCTCGCGGATGGCGGCGGCCCGGTAGCTCTCGTAGGCGTCGAGGTGGCCCTTGGGCAGTGACCAGTCGTCGTAGGCCCTGCGGTGGATGAGGAGCACCTCGGTGTCGCCCTTCTTCGACTGGCGGTGTACGACCGCGCCGGCGGCGCGGGCGACGGGGGAGCCGACGGGCATCAGGCAGTGGTCTCCTCGCCGGTCTGCCTCTCCATGGCCAACTCCTGCAGCCGGGCCTGGGCATCGATCCCGATGGTGACCGGGACCTTGCTCCACACGTCGTCGTCGAGACGCCAGGCGAGGACGTCGTCGTCCAGGCAGACGTCGAGGATCTGCTCCAGGCGTGACTTGAGCCGCGGGTCGGTCACCGGGAACAGGATCTCCACCCGGCTGTCCAGGTTCCGCGTCAGCAGGTCGGCGGAACCCATGTAATACACCGCCGCATCGATGGGGTGGCCGAACCGGTAGATGCGGGAGTGCTCCAGGAAGCGACCCACTAGGGAGCGGACCTTGATGGTGGGGGAGAGCCCGGGGACACCGGCGCGCAGCGAGCAGGTGCCGCGGATGACTAGGTCGATGTCGCACCCCTTCTGGGAGGCGGCGTAGAGCTCGTCGACCATCTGGGCGTCGACGAGGTGGTTGATCTTGAACAGGATGCGACCGTCGGCGCCTTTGCTCCCTTCCTCGCGGATGCGCTCGATGAGCCGTTCCCGGAGCATCTCGGGGGCGATGAGCAGCCGCCGTGCCGTGTCGGGGATGCCGTAGCCGGTGAGGGCGTTGAACAGCTCGGACAGGTCCTTGCCGATGGCCTCGTCGTCGGTGAACAGCCCGATGTCCTCGTAGAGGCCTGCCGTCTTCGGGTTGTAGTTTCCGGTGCCGAGGTGGGCATAGCGGCGGAGACCTCCGGCCTCGCGGCGGATCACCAGCGCCGCCTTGCAGTGCGTCTTGAGGCCGACCACGCCGTAGACGACGTGGACGCCGGCGCTCTCCAGCATCTTGGCCCAGCGCATGTTGGCCGCCTCGTCGAAGCGGGCCTTCAGCTCCACCAGCACCACCACCTGCTTGCCGGCTTCGGCCGCGGTGATGAGGGACTGGACGATCGCCTCCTCGCCGCCGATGGCCGGATCGGCGGGCGCCCAGGTGCGGTACAGCGTCTGCTTGATGGCGAGGACGTCGGGGTCGTTGGCCGCCTGGGCGAGGAAGGTGCCCGTCGAGGTGGCGAAGGACTCGTAGGGATGGTGTACCAGGATGTCGCCGGAGCGGATGGCGGCGAAGAAGTCGACATCGCCGTCGGGGGAGAACGAGAGCCGGGGACTGGTGGTGGGAGACCACGGCGCCTCCTTGAGCTCGGGCCGGTCCAGGCTGTAGATCTCCCACAGGGAGCTCAGGTCGAGCATCCCGGAGCGCCGGTAGACCTCACGGTCGCTGAGCTCCAGCTCCCGCATCAGCAGCTCGAGGGCCTGCGGGCGGGCCCTGGGTGCCACCTCGAGGCGCACCGCACCGGCCTGGCGCTGGCGGAAGCGCAATACCGATTCCATGGCGGCGAGCAGGTCGTGAGCCTCGTCTTCCTCGACGGAGAGGTCGGCGCTGCGGGTGACGCGGAAAGCGAAGCTGTCGACGACGGGGTGGTCCGGGAAGAGGCGGTCGACGTGGGCGGCGATGAGCTGCTCGAGGGGCAGGAGCCGCCCGTTGCCGACGTCGAGGAAGCGGTCGAACAGCGGCGGGATCTTGAGGCGGGCGAACATCAGCTCGTCCTCGTCGAGGTCGCGCACCACCACTGCCAGGTTGAGCGAAAGGTTGGATATGTAGGGGAACGGGTGCGCCGGGTCCACCGCCAGCGGCGTCAGTACCGGGAAGATCTCCTCCTGGAAGCGGGCACTGGCGGCATCCCTCTCCTCGATGGTGAGGTCGGCGTGGTCCACGATGACGATGCCCTCCTTGGCCAGCAAGGGGACCAGATCATCGGTGTAGATGGCGTCCATCCGGGAGCACAGCGCCCCCGTCTGCACCTGGATCGCCTCGAGTTGCTGGCGCGGCGTCATCCCATCGGGGGTGCGCACCGCCATCTTGCCCGCCTCCTGGTTGAGGTGACCGGCGACCCGCACCTGGAAGAACTCGTCGAGGTTCTGGCTGACGATGGCGACGAACTTGAGTCGCTCCAGCAGCGGCAGGTCGTCCCGTCCCGCCAGGGCGAGGACGCGCTCCTGAAACGAGAGCAGAGACAGGTCGCGGTTGATGTAGTGCTCGGGTGGACGGTCCATGCGCGCGCCATCGTAGGGGTCTCAGGGTGACGGCGTGGATACGATGCGGTGACATCCAGGCGCACGGAGGAACCCTTGAGAACCGGACTGTGGACGCTGGCGGTGGTGGCGTTCGCCGCCGCCATGGTGGCGTGCGGTGACAGCGGCCCCGAGGCACCTGCGGTGGGGGCGGTGGAGATGTACTGCGGAGCCAACTTCTGCGTCGACTACCCGCAGGACTGGACCGTGGTCGACTCCGCCGATGACTATGTGACCCTGGCACACCCCGCCGACCCGGAGGGCATCGTCGCCACCGTGGGCCAGACCGGGATGGCGGCGCTTGTCGAGGCCGCCGGGTCGGCCTGGCCGCAGCCGCCGATCGAGGTGGCTCGCAGCTTCTGGGGCCTCATCGACGACGGTGGCGCCCAACTGGACACCATCGAGGTCCGCAACGACGGTTCGGTCGCCTCGTTCGGGAGCTATGGCGGGGGTCACCTGTGGTACCGGCTAGTGCCTCTCTCCGGCGACGACGCCATCGCCGTCGAGGTGCGGGCCCCCAACACCACCTGGTCCGCCCACGCCCTGGCCATCACCGACTCGCTGCAACCGCTGGGCTGAGGGCGCCGGAGGTCACGTGCCCCCGGCGACGACCCATTCCAGGCCGGCCCGGGCGTCGACCGTGGCCGCCCCGCGGGCGACGGCATCGAGGGCGCCCCGCCAGACCGCCGCCAGGCACGCCGCCGCCAGCGGCGTGTCGGCGACCGCGGGAGCCAGCGCCGCCGCGATCGGGTCGGGGCCCGGGTCGGGGGCCGGCTCGGAGAGGATGCGGGCCACCCCGAAGCGGACGGCGGCATCGAAGGCGACCAGCAGTGCCGCGTTGGCGCCGTGGCGCCCGCTCCCGGCGGCCGCGATGGCGCCCTCCATCCGCTCGGTCATGCGGCGCTCCATCTCGTCGCGGATCACCCGGTACAGGCCCAGCTTCGAACCGAAATGGTGGTAGATGGCGCCGGTGGTGACCCCGGCGGAATCGGCCAGGTCGACCACGCCGACCGCTTCGTACCCGAGACTCTCGAACTGGGCGATCCCCACCTCGATGAGCCGGGCGCGGGCCGATCCGGGAATGGGGACGGGGTGGTGCGGCACCGCCTCAGCATAACGGGTTGACGGATATCCGTAATATATTTATGCTCGCCGCCATGAAGATCACATTTCTCTATCACCCCGTCAGGGACGTCGAGCGTGCCGTCGCCTTCTACAGGGACGTGCTCGGTTGGGACGAGTCGTGGCGGATGGGCGACGCCACCGCAGCCATGGCCCTTCCCGGGTCGGAGCTCACCGTCATGCTCGACACCGACGACCCGCAGGACGGAGCTCCCGCCGGCGGCTTCTTCCAGGTCGACGACGTCGACGCCTTCCACGCCGAGTTGAGCGGGAATGTCGCCTTCGTCGTCGACCCTGTCGATCTACCCCCGATCCGCTACGCAGCCTTCACCGACCCGGACGGGAACCTGCTCCGCATCTTCCACGAGCTGCCGGAGTAGGGCGCCGATTGGGGGGACAGCGCCCCGGCGTGGTCGTCACCCTCCTGCCTGCTTGCGCTGGTCGTCGGTGAAGCGGGAGCGGCGGCGGGCCTCCGGGGCGGGCATCCCCGCGGCCATGGCGTCGCGGTAAGAGGCCATGGAGGCGGACGAGGCGGCGAACGCCTCGGCGGCGGCGTCGGGGGCATAGGTGATGGAGTGGTCGGCGGCGACACCGATGCGGGCGCCGACCTCGATGGCGTCCTGGTTGGCGCCCATGTAGAGGAACTGCCAGGCGTAGTCGTCGGTCTGCTGCTCGATGAGCGCCCGGATCTGCGCGTAGGTGAACTCGCGGGAGGCGTTCTCCATCCCGTCGGTCATGATGGCCACGATCACCGTGCCGGGCCGCTCATCCTCCGGCAGGGCCGCCAGTCGCTGCCCTGCGGTGTTGACCAGGCGTCCTATCGAGTCGAGCAGCGCGGTGCTGCCACGGGGACGCAGATCGAGCGGGCCTACCTCGGCGATGGGGATGTCGGCGTAGATCTCCTCGTAGCGGGTGTCGAACTGCGCCAGGGTGACCCGGCAGCGGCCCGCCACCTGGCGCTGCTCCCCGACGAAGGCGGCGAAGCCGGTGACGGTGGCCTCCTGGATCGCCTGCATCGATCCCGATCGGTCGAGGAGGAAGTAGATGTGGGTGAGGTTGGTGTCGGTCATGTCTGGTCTCCCTTCCGGGTGTTGCGCCGTGCTCGGAAGCGCAGCGGGGCGGCGGCGAGGGGTGGGGCGGGGGGTTCGGCGCGGTGGCGCCCCTCCTCGATGTCGTAGCGGGCACGTTCGACGCCGCCGGCGGTCACCCTTCCCGAACCGTCTTCGTAGGCGCCGAGCATGCGGGTCTGCGCCAGGCGGGGGCCCACCGCGTTCTCCGACAACCCGGCCAGGGCCCCGGCGGAGCGGATGCTGGCGCCGTCGATCACGGTGGCCGCCATGGCCTCGTCGAGGGCGACGGTCAGGTGTTCCTGGGCGGCGCGCAGGTGGGGGAGGGCATCGGCGGGATGCTCCGGGTCGACGCTGTCGAGCTCGTCACGGGCCGCGGCCAGCGGCACTGCGATGGGATGGTCGTTCGTGCTCATCGACGCATCGTACCGCAGTAACTGCGGATACGCAAGAAGCGAGCGTCTGCATGTCTTGCGGATGTTGGGAACCATCGGTACCGGGCTGCGGTCCGTAGACTCACCCACCATGAGTTCGATCCGTATCGTCGGGGGGCGGCCGCTCGCCGGCGAGGTGGCGGTCCTCGGCGCCAAGAACGCAGTCCTCAAGCACATGGTCGCCGCCCTGCTGGCACCGGGCCGGCACACGCTGACCAATGTCCCCGGCATCCTCGACGTCGAGATCATGGGCGATGTGCTCGATCACGTCGGCGCCTCGTGCACCCGGGAGAACGGCACCCTCACCATCGACGTCCCCGCCAAGCCCGTCCCCGAGGCCCCGCTCGAGTTGGTGCGCAAGATGCGCGCCTCGATCCTCGTCCTCGGCGCCCTGCTCGCCCGCTGCCACGAAGCCCGGGTGGCGCTGCCGGGCGGCGACGACTTCGGCAGCCGGCCGGTCGACATGCACCTGGACGGGCTCACCTCGATGGGCGCCGAGATTTCCCTGGCCCACGGTGTGCTCGAGGCGCGGGCTCCGGCAGGGCTTCACGGCACCGAGGTCGACCTGGAGTTCCCCTCGGTGGGGGCCACCGAGAACGTTCTCCTCGCCGCGGTCCTCGCCTCGGGCCGCACCGTGATCCGCAACGCCGCCCGCGAGCCGGAGCTTGCCGACCTGGCCCACTTCCTCAACGCCATGGGCGCCAAGATCGCCGGCGCAGGCACCTCGACCATCGAGATCGTCGGCGTCACCGAACTGCAGCCGGTGCGCCACCGTGTCGTGCCCGACCGCCTCGAGGCGGGGACCTACGCCCTTGCCGCCGCCATGACCGGTGGCGACGTCCGCATCCTCGACTGCGTCCCCGACCACCTCCGCATGGAGCTGCGCAAGATGGCCGACTCCGGGTGCGAGATCGAGACCGGCCTCGACTGGATCAGGGTGGTGGGCCCGGCCCGCCCCGGTGCCGTCGACTTCGCCACGCTTCCCTACCCGGGCTTCCATACCGACATGCACCCGCAGATGGTGGCCTACCTGTCCCGGTCGGAAGGTACCTCGCTCATCACCGAGAACGTCTACGACGCCCGCTTCCGGTACATCGGGGAGCTGAACCGGATGGGCGCCGACATCCAGACCGACGGCCAACACGTCATCATCCGCGGCGTCGCGGAGTTGAGCGGCTGCGAGGTCGACGGGACCGACATCCGCGCCGGCGCCGCCCTCGCCATCGCCGGCCTCGCCGCCACCGGCGAGACGGTGATCACCAACGCCGAGCACATCGACCGCGGCTACCACGGCTTCGTCCCGAAGCTGGCGGCCCTGGGAGCCGCGATAGACCGGGACTGACGGCGACACACAATGGCGTATCGTGACTCCATGGGCAGGACGCAGATCTATCTCGGGGCGCAGGAGTTGGCGATGCTGGGCGACGCCGCCCGAACCACCGGCGCCTCCCGTTCGGAACTCATCCGTCGTGCCGTCCAGCGGGTGTACGGCGACACGCCGGAGGCGGAGAAGCTCAAGGCCCTCGAGGCGAGCGCCGGCTCGTGGAGCGGGCGGGACTTCACCGGCGCCGAGTACGTCGACGCCATCAGGGGTGACCTCGACGAACGACTGCGTCGTATCGGCCTCGGATGAAGTTGATCGATACCACGGTCGCCGTCGACCACCTACGGGGCCACCAACCCGCCGTGGACCTCCTCAAGCGCCTCGTCACCGAGGAGGGCGGGCCGGTTGCCAGCGAGGTCGTACGTTTCGAGCTTCTCGCCGGAGTGCGGGACGGCGAGATGGCCGAGCTCGAGCGGTTCTTCGCCGCCGTCACCTGGGTACCCGTCGACGAGGCGGTCGCCAGGGCTGCCGGGGCGTTGACGAGGCGCTACCACAAGGCATACATCGGCATCGACGACGCCGACTACATGATCGCGGCGACTGCCCTCTTCCTCGACGTCGAGCTTCTGACGACCAACGTCCACCACTTCCCCATGATCGATGCGCTCACCCCCGCCTACTGAGCAGACTGCGCCACTGACCGCCGGCACCCCGATATCCCCTATCCTGATAGTGGAATGGCGGGGACGCCCGCGGCGTTGCAGGGCCAGGACCACGAGGCCGACAGGACGAGGATGTCGATGACCGATCAGCACGTACACAGCTCCGTGATCACGGTGGGGTCGCCCACCGCGACCGACGATGCCGTGGACGGCGACAGCTCCATCGACCAGGTGATCCTCGAAGAGACGCTCGAGTACATCCGCCCCGCCCTCCAATCCGACGGTGGCGACCTCATCCTTCTCGGCACCAACGGCGGCAAGGTCACCCTGCAACTCGTCGGCGCCTGCGGCGGCTGTCCCATGTCGACCATGACTCTCACCGCCGGCATCGAGCGCATCCTGCGTGACCGGGTTCCCGGCGTCGAGGAAGTCATCGCGGTCTGAAGCCCCGGTAACCTCGCCGGATGTCCCGCAGGTACGACATTCCCCAATTGATCGCTGCGGCGCGTGGCGGTGACCGGCGCAGCCTGGCCCGGCTCATCACACTGGTGGAGACCGCGGGCGACGCCGGCGACGCCACCCTGGCCGCCGTCTACCCCACGTCCGGGCAGGCCTGGACCGTGGGGCTCACCGGCGCTCCCGGTTCCGGCAAGTCCACCCTCACCAACGAGCTGATCACCCGCTTCCGTGCAGGAGGGAACCCGGTGGCGGTGGTGGCCGTCGACCCTTCCAGCCCCTTCTCCGGCGGTGCGATCCTCGGCGACCGGGTGCGCATGCAGGACCACATCGACGACGACCAGGTCTACATCCGCTCCCTGGCCACCCGGGGCCACCTCGGCGGCATCTCCGAGGCCACGCCGCGGGTCGTCTCCTTCCTCGACGGGATGGGATTCCCCGAGGTGCTGGTGGAAACCGTCGGGGTGGGGCAGTCCGAGGTCGACATCGCCGCCGCCACCGACACCACGCTGGTGGTGGTCAACCCCGGTTGGGGCGACAGCATCCAGGCGGCCAAGGCCGGCCTCCTCGAGATCGGGGACGTCTTCGTGGTGAACAAGGCGGACCGCCCGGACGTGGATCGCACCGTGAAGGACCTTCAGCAGATGCTGGAGCTGGGCGGCACCCCGAGTTGGTGGCCGCCCATCGTCCGCACCGTCGCCTCCACCGGTGCCGGTGCCGACGACGTGTGGCAGGCGATCCAGGACCATCGCACCCATCTGGTGGAGACCGGCGCGGTGGCCGGGTTGCGCCGTCGCCGCCTCGCCGCCGAAGTCCGCACCGCGGTCGCCTCCGACCTGAGGCGCCGTGTCCGGGCCACCCTGGCGGACGAGGAGTGGGACCGCCTCATCGACGACGTGGCGGCCCGCCGCCTCGATCCGTGGACCGCCGCCCGCACCGTCACCTCCCGTCTCGACGGCCGTTGACGCCGCGCCGGACTGGCCGCGGCGCGCCGGATCTCCGATACTGGCGACCGGATACCACGCCGTCCCCCGGGAGTCCCTCATGTCCGACCTGGCCCTCTACGA
>CAZOGW010000089.1:0-12359 GCA_964579415.1 uncultured Acidimicrobiaceae bacterium
TGCCTGCGCAAAGCCTCCGTCAGGGGTACTCCCCCCGTCAAAGCCCGGGGGGAGACGTAGTACGTAGTACGTAGTACCCTCCCTGGCCATTAGCCTGTAGCTCCCGTGGAACCTGACAACGAAGGAGTGTCTGTGGCGGTCAACCTCACCCTGCCCGACGGGAGCGCCCGCTCCTACGCCGACGGGGTCACTGGCGCCGACGTGGCCGCTTCCATCGGGCCGCGACTGGCCCGGGCAGCGGTGGCGGTGAGCGTCGACGGCGTCGGATGGGATCTCACCCGCCCCCTCCCCGACGGCGCCGAGGTGGCGATCATCACCGATTCCACCGATGAGGGGAGGCACGTGATGCGGCATTCGGCGGCGCACGTTATGGCCCAGGCGGTGCTCGACCTGTACCCGGGGGCGGCGTTCGCCATCGGCCCGCCCATCGAGGACGGCTTCTACTACGACTTCGACATCGGCCGCGGGTTCGTTCCCGAAGACCTGGCAGCCATCGAGGCCCGCATGCAGGAGATCATCGCCGAAGACCAGCCGTTCGAGCGGGGCTACCTCTCCAAGGAGGAAGCGCTGGAGGTCTTCGCCGATCAGCCCTTCAAGCGGGAGATCATTGAGGGCGCCGAGCAGACCGAGGGCGCCGCCGACGGCGAGGTGAGCGTCTATCGCAACCTGAGCTTCGTCGACCTGTGCCGCGGCCCGCACGTCCCCTCCACCGGGCGTCTCAAGGCGGTGAAGCTGCTGCGCACCTCCGGCTCGTACTGGCGGGGCGACGAACGTAACCCGCAACTCCAGCGCATCTACGGGACCGCCTGGGAATCTTCCCAGGCCCTGGCCGACTACCTGCACCGCGTCGAGGAGGCCCGCAAGCGGGATCACCGCCGGCTCGGCACCGAGCTCGACCTCTACTCCTTCCCCACCGAGCTGGGCTCCGGCCTGGCGGTGTGGCACCCGAAGGGCGGGATGTTGCGCAAAGTTGCCGAGGACTACAGCCGGCGACTGCACCAGCGGTTCGGGTTCGACTTCGTGTTCTCCCCGCACCTGGCCCGGGAAGAGCTGTGGGAGACGTCGGGACACCTCGGGTTCTTCGCCGAGAACATGTTCCCCGCCCTCGAGGCCGACGAGGGCGAGCGCTACCGCGTCAAACCGATGAACTGCCCGTTCCACGTCCTCATCTACAAGAGCCGGGCCCGCTCGTACCGGGAGCTGCCGATACGGCTCTCCGAGTTGGGGGGCGTCTACCGCTACGAGAAGTCCGGTGTGGTCCACGGCCTGCTGCGGGCCCGCGGTTTCACCCAGGACGACAGCCACGTGTTCTGCCGCCGCGAGCAACTCGCCGACGAGTTGGAACGGCACCTCCGCTTCGTGCTCACCCTGCTGCGGGACTTCGGATTCGACGACTTCGAAGCAGACCTGTCGACCCGCAACCCGGACAAGTGGATGGGTGACCTCTCGCTGTGGGAGGAGTCGACCACCGTGCTCTCCGGGGCCCTGGAGGGCGAGGGTATCCCCTTCCAGATCGCCGAGGGCGAGGCGGCCTTCTACGGGCCCAAGATCGACGTGCACGTGCGCGACGCCATCGGGCGCCGCTGGCAGTGCTCCACCATCCAGGTCGACATGAACGAACCGGAACGGTTCGGTCTCGAGTTCACCAACGCCGCCAACGAGCGGGAGCAGCCGGTGATGATCCACTGCGCCAAGTTCGGCTCGGTGGAAAGGTTCCTCGGTGTCCTGGTGGAGCACTACGCCGGCGCCTTCCCCGGCTGGCTGTCCCCGGTCCAGGCGGTGATCGTCCCTGTCGCCGACCGGCACGACGTCTACGCCCGCTCCGTCGAGGAGGCGCTCGGTGATGCCGGGCTACGGGTCGAGGTGGACCTGGCCGACGACACGGTGGGGGAGAAGATCCGCCGTGCCATCACCGCCAAGAGCCCTGCGATCCTGGTTGTCGGAGACCGGGACGTCGAGGCGGGGTCCGTCGGCCTCCGGCTGCGGGGCGACGACGCCGAACGCCGCGGGGTGCCCCTCGACGGCGCGGTTGCGGAGTTGGCCACCTTGTGCGCCCCGCCGTCATGACGGAGCGACGCGACCCGGCTCGGGGCATCCGCATTCCCGAGGAGGTGGCCGAGGCGGCCGCGCTTCCCGAGGACCTCGACGCCGACCTGCTCAGCCCGTATGCCATTCCCTCGCCGGTGCGTCGGCGGCGCACCGCGATGATCTACCTCGCCGGCGCCGCGGTCACGGCGCTGGGCATCGTCGCCGGGCTGCCCTCGGGCATGTGGCTGACGGTGGGCCTCCTGGTCGCCATCGCCGCCCACCATCTCCTCACCGCCTGGGATCTGGGCATCCGCGAGGGTCAGGCTCTGGAGGTGGCCAACCGCACCATCGGGTTCCCGGTCGGCCACGCCTCGGCCAATCTCGGCTTCCGCGGCTGGCGTTCCCGCCCTGTCTGGAACGTCCTCGTCTTCTCCGCCGACGATCCCCCCAGCCGCCGCGGCCTGGTGAGGGTGGATGGGGTAGATGCAAGCGTGGTGGAGCTGTACGAAGAAGCCATCCCGGAAGAAGACCAGTAGTCGGAATTCCGTAGTACGTATTCAGTATCAAGTATTCAGTACTACGTCATACTGAATACTGGATACTGGATACTGCTTCCTACCTCTCGCTGATGTCCGGGACGTCCCGCTCCAGTTCGCCCACGTAGATCTGCCGTGGCCTGGCGATCCGGGTCGCCGGGTCCGACTGCATCTCCTTCCAGTTGGCAATCCAACCGGGGATCCGACCGATGGCGAAGAGCACGGTGAACATGCGGGGCGGGAAGCCCAGCGCCCGGAAGATGAGCCCGGAGTAGAAGTCGACGTTGGGGTAGAGCTTGCGGCCAACGAAGTAGTCGTCCGACAGGGCCACCTGCTCCAACTCGTGGGCGATCTCGAGGAGGGCGTCACCGCCGCCGGCGGTCGAGAGCACCTCGTCGGCGAAGCCCTTGAGGATCCGGGCGCGGGGGTCGTAGTTCTTGTACACCCGGTGCCCGAAGCCCATGAGGCGGAAGGGGTCGTCCTTGTCCTTGGCTCGCGCCACCGCCCGGGCCACCGTCATGTCGGGGTCGTCGTGGATGCTCTGCAGCATCTCCACCACAGCCTGGTTGGCCCCGCCGTGGAGGGGGCCCCACAGGGCGTTCATCCCCGCCGCCACCGAGGCGAACAGGTTGGCCTGGCTGGAACCGACGAAGCGGACGGTGGCGGTGGAACAGTTCTGCTCATGGTCGGCGTGGAGGATGAGCAGCACATCGAGCGCCTTGGCCACCCGTGGATCGATCTCGGTCTCCTGGACCGGCAGCGAGAACATCATGTGAAGGAAATTGGCGGCGTAGTCGAGATCGTTGCGGGGGTAGATGTAGGGCTGTCCCACCGACTTCTTGTACGCCCAGGCGGCGATGGTGGGCATCTTGGCGATGAGCCGCGTGGCGCTCTGGTCGACCGCCTCGGCGTTCTTCGGGTCGTAGTACTCCTCGTAGAAGGTGGAGATGGCGTTGGTGGCCGACGACAGGATCGCCATAGGATGGGCGCTACGGGGAAAGGCGTCGAAGAAGCGCTTCATCTCCTCGCTGAGCAGGGTATGGACCGAGACCATCTCGGTCCATCCGTCGAGCTGCGCCTGATCGGGGAGGTTCCCGAAGAGCAACAGGTATGCCACCTCGAGGAACGTGCACTGCTCTGCCAGGTCCTGGATTCGGTAGCCGCGATGCCACAGCGTGCCTTCCTCACCGTTCACGTAGGTGATGGTGCTCTCGGTGCCGGCCGTGTTGGCGAAGCCGGGGTCGTAGGTGACGTGATGCCTGTCGGCCCGCAGCCTGGTGATATCGAGCCCCGCCGATCCGATGTGGGCGGGGACCGTGGTGAGCGGGTAATCGTCGCCGTCGAGGCGAAGGCTGGCGCTGGCGTCAGTCATCGATGGGGGATTCCCTTGGTTCGGCGGACAGGTGGCCGGTCGAAGGAGTGTAGCCCGCCACCCGGAAGGCAGCCCCGGGCACCCCGGGGTGGTGGAAGGTGGTAGTTTCTCGCCCGAAGGAGGATCCGACTTGCTCGATCTCAGAGGCCGGAGCCGGATGGCTCCGATCCTGGATCCCATTGCGGTGACCCTGTCGAAGATGCGCCTCACCCCGACCATGGTCACACTGGCCGGGTTGGTGGTGACGATCGCAGGAGCAGTGATCATCGCCGGTGACCGCTACCTTCTCGGGGCGGCCGTCGCCGCCTCCGGGTCGATTCTCGACGCCCTCGACGGGCCGCTGGCACGCCATCAGGGCAAGGCCTCCGAGCGGGGGGCTTTCATCGACACCATTTGCGACCGGCTCGGCGAGATCGCCATCTGGGCCGGCCTCGGCTTCAGCCTGCGCGACAACGGCACCGCCCTCATGCTGTGCATCTTCGGACTCTCCTTCTCGCTTCTCACTCCCTACGTGCGGGCCAAGGCCGAGAGCTGGAAGGCGGAAGGCCGCGGCGGGTGGATGGGTCGGGCCGAACGCATGATCCTGCTGCTGGGCGGCCTCGGCCTCGCCGGCGGCTTCGACAGCGGGCAGGTGCTCCTGGTGGTGCTCTGGGTGTTCGCCGTGCTCTCCGGGTTGACGGTGGCGCAACGGATCCGCAAGACGTGGCAGCAACTCGCCAAGTGAAGGAGTTCGCCTACTACCTGGCCTTCCGGGCCGTGGCGGGCGTCATCGGCGCCCTGCCCGAACCGGTGATGCGCCGGTCCGGCGAAGGTATCGGGTGGCTGCTGTCGTTCGCGGCGCCGCGCAAGCTGGCGCTGGTGCGCCGCAACCTGGCACGCGTCGTCGGGGAGGACGCCGCCACAGCCACCCGGGCCCGGCGTATGTTCGCCAGCTACGGACGGTACTGGGCGGAGACGTTCTGGGCGCGGCCCCGCCGCAAAGAGGCGATCCTGCGCCACAGCTCCATCGAGGGCGGCGACCGCCTCGCCGAGGCGGCACGCTCCGGTCGGGGCGTCATCGTGGCCCTGCCCCACATCGGAAACTGGGAGGTGGCGGGGGCGGTGGCGGCGTCGGTGGGGGCATCGGTCCTGGCCGCCGCCGAGTCGCTCCCCAACAAGCGGCTGGTGGATTGGTTCATCGCCACCCGGGCGGGCATGGACATCGAGGTGGTCGTGGTGGGCAGGGACCGGACATCCACCGAGGCGCTGCTGGCACGCCTCAGGGCGGGCGGCGCCGTGGCGCTGCTCGCCGACCGGGACCTCAGCGGACGGGGAGTGCCGGTGACGTTCTTCGGGGAGGAGACCACGATGCCGTCGGGACCGGTGGCGCTGGCCGACCGTACCGGGGCCATCCTCCTCCCGGTGGGCTCATACTTCCGGGAGGGCAGGGGCCACCACTACGTCATCCACGACCGGCTGGAGATTCCGGACCTCCCCACCCGCGACGCCCGGGTCCGGGCCGGGACCCAGCTACTCGCCACCGAACTGGAGCGTTGCATCGAGGCGGCCCCCGAACAGTGGCACCTCTTCCAGCCCAACTGGCCGTCCGACCGGGAGGAGACTTCGGTGAAGGTCGGGTCCCGGTGAGGGTCGCCCTGGTGTGCCCTTACGACCTGGGCCGCTACGGCGGGGTCCAGGACCAGGTGGGAAAGCTGAGACGCTGGCTGGAGGAGGCGGGCCACCAGGCGTGGATCGTCGGCCCCGGCGAGACCGGCCCGGAGGGGACCCGCCTGGTGGGTCCGGTGCGGGTGATCCGCGCCAATGCATCGGACACGCCTGTGGCCATCGACCCGCGGGTGGCGGCAGCGGTGCGGGAGGCCGTGGAAGGCTCCGACGTGGTCCATGTCCACGAACCGCTGATGCCGGTGGTGTCGCTCGCCGCGATGCGAGCCACCCAGCCGGTCGTCGCCACCTTCCATGCCGACCCGCCGGCATCGGTGCGGCGCCTGCTGAGGGTTGCCCGGCCGCTGGTGCGCCGCGTCCTGCGACGGGCCGCCGTCGTCACCGCGGTGTCCCCGCCGGCGGCGGTGCTCATCCCCGCCGGGATCCCCGCCCGCCTCGTCCCCAACGGGCTCGACCTGGACGCCGTCCGGCCGGCGACCGACCGGGACGAGTCGGCGGTGGTGTTCGTCGGCCGGGACAACCCGCGCAAGGGCCTGGGCGTCCTCCTTGACGCCTGGGAGATGCTCCAGCGCCGAGTTCCCGGGGCGCGGCTCACCGTCGTCGGCGCCACCAGGCCCGGCCCGGCGCCGGGTGGTGTCACCTTCCTCGGGCAGGTCGACGAAGTCACCAAGCAGGAGGTTCTGGGCCGGTCCGGCGTCCTGTGCGCCCCCAACACCGGCGGGGAGAGCTTCGGCATCGTCGTCGCCGAGGGCATGGCCGCCGGCTGCACCGTGGTCGCATCGGCTCTTCAGGGCTTCGTCCACGTCGGCGGTGACGCGGTGCTCTTCGTGGCGCCCTCCGACCCCGGCGGCCTGGCCGGCGCCCTGGAGCGGGCGCTGAGCGACGCCTCGCTGCGGGCACGGCTCCGCGACGCAGCCGCCACCCGCGTTCCCCGCTTCGGGCGCGATGCCGTCCTCGCCGGCTACCTGGCCGCCTACGGGGACGCACGGCGCTGACGTCGTACACTCCGGGTATGGCCCGGTACCAGCACATCGACGTCGCCGTGGACGGGACGGTGGCGCGCATCACGCTGGACCGCCCGGAGCGGCGCAACGCCCTCGGTCTCGACGTGATGAACCAGGTGACGGAGGCGCTACGGGAGATCGGTGCCGACCCCGGCGTCGGCGCCGTCATCGTCCAGGGCAACGGCCCCGCCTTCTCCGCCGGGCACGACCTGACCGAGATGGTCGACCGCGACCCGGGCTTCTACGAGGAGCTCTTCGACGCCTGCACGGTGATGATGGAGGCCATCCACCAGATCCCCCAGCCGGTCATCGCCAGGGTGCACGGGGTTGCCACCGCCGCCGGCTGCCAGCTCGCCGCCGCCTGCGACCTGGTGGTGGCGTCCTCCAACGCCACCTTCGCCACCCCCGGGGTCCGCATCGGGCTGTTCTGCTCCACGCCGATGGTCCCCATCTCCCGGGCGGTGGGGCGCAAGCGGGCCATGCAGATGCTGCTCACCGGTGACCCCGTCGACGCCGCCACCGCCGCCGCTTGGGGACTGGTCAACGTGGTGGTGGAACCGGAGGATCTCGACGCCGCCGTCGACGACCTGGTGGCGCGCATCACCCGGTACAGCCGGGCCACCATCGGCGTCGGCAAGGAGGCGTTCTACCGCCAGATCGACCTCGGCGAGCACGACGCCTACGCCTACACCCGGGACGTGATGGCCGCCAACGTCGCCGACGCCGAGGCACAGGAAGGGATCGGGGCGTTCCTCGACAAGCGGGTGCCACAGTGGCAGCACCGGGGCGCGCCAGGTGACGGGGACGGCTGACCGAAGTTCGGGCTGGGAGCATCGCTGAGCGGTGTCTCGAAACCCTGGGTGCGGGGTTGCTCCGGCAGGGCGAGGGGAGAGCCTCGGGTAGAATGGCGGCCACCCGATCTCCCAGGAGTGCGTCATGTCTTTGCCCGAGGTCGAGCACGGGACGGACCTCGTCAAGCGGGGCCTCGCCGAGATGCTCAAGGGCGGCGTCATCATGGACGTCGTCACCCCCGAGCAGGCCAAGATCGCCGAGGACGCCGGCGCCTGCGCCGTCATGGCGCTCGAGCGCGTGCCTGCCGATATCCGTGCCCACGGCGGTGTGGCTCGCATGGCCGATCCCGCCGTCGTCGAGGCCATCGTCAATGCCGTATCCATCCCGGTGATGGCCAAGGCCCGCATCGGGCACTTCGTCGAGGCCCAGGTGCTGCAGTCGCTCGGCGTCGACTACATCGACGAGAGCGAGGTGCTCACCCCGGTCGACGACCACCACATCGACAAGCGAGCCTTCACCGTGCCCTTCGTGTGCGGCGCCAAGAACCTCGGGGAGGCGCTGCGCCGCATCGGTGAGGGCGCCGCCATGATCCGTACCAAGGGTGAACCGGGAACGGGCAACGTCGTCGAGGCGGTCAAGCACATGCGGATGATGACGGCGCAGATCCGCCACCTGACCACCCTCGGGTCCGACGAGTTGATGGTGGCCGCCAAGGACCTGGCTGCCCCTTACGAGCTGGTGAGGGAGGTCGCCTCGACCGGTCGTCTTCCCGTGGTGAACTTCGCCGCCGGCGGTATCGCCACCCCCTCCGACGCCGCGTTGATGATGCAACTCGGCTGCGACGGGGTGTTCGTCGGCTCGGGCATCTTCAAGTCGGGCGACCCTTCGGAGCGGGCCCGGGCCATCGTCGAGGCGACGACCTTCTACGCCGACGCCGACAAGATCGCCAAGGTGTCGCGCGGCCTCGGCGAGGCGATGGTCGGCATCAATATCGACGTGCTGGAGCCGGCAGACCGCATGCAGGATCGGGTGCTCTGACGTTGGCGGGGACGGTGCGCGTCGGTGTCCTCGCCCTCCAGGGCGACTTCCGCGAGCACGTCGCCATGCTGGGCTCCCTCGACCAGGTGGACGTCGTCGAGGTGCGGACCCCTGAGGAGTTGGAGGCCGTTGAGGCTCTGGTGATCCCGGGCGGGGAGTCGACCACCATCGGCCGGCTCGCCCGTATCTACGGACTGGTTGAGCCGCTCCGGGAGAGAATCGTGGCCGGGATGCCGACGCTGGGGACCTGTGCCGGGATGATCTTCCTGGGCGCGGCCACCACCGGACCCGACCAGGTCCAGCTCGGCGTTCTCGACGTCGTGGTGGAGCGCAACGCCTTCGGACGCCAGGTCGACTCGTTCGAGGCGGACCTCGACGTGGTCGGCCTGACGGACCCGATGCGCGCCGTGTTCATCCGGGCGCCCTGGATCCACAAGGTGGGCGCCGAGGTGGAGGTGCTGGCAGGCGTCCCCGACGACCGGACCGGGGAGCACAGGGCGGTGTTCGTCCGCCAGGGGCGTATCCTCGCCATCTCGTTCCACCCCGAGCTGACCAACGACACCCGCGTCCACGAGATGATGCTGCACATGGTCGAGGAGGACTGATGGCCGGACATTCCAAGTGGGCCAACATCAAGCACCGCAAGGGCCGCCAGGACGCGGCCCGTGGCAAGCTGTTCGCCAAGCTGACCCGCGCCATCGAGGCGGCAGCACGTAACGGCGGCGCCGACCCGGCGGCTAATGCCACGCTGGCCACCGCCATCCAGAAGGCCCGCGACGCCTCGGTCCCGAAGGACAACATCGAGCGGGCCGTGGCCCGCGGTGGCGGTGACACCGACGGCGCCGCCTACGAGGAGGCCTGGTACGAGGGCTACGCCCCCGGTGGTGTGGCGCTCTACGTCAAGATCCTCACCGACAACCGCAACCGTGCCGCCGCCGATGTGCGCGCCACCTTCAACAAGCTGGGCGGATCGCTGGGCGAGCCGGGGTCGGTGGGCTACCTGTTCGAGCAGAAGGGCCAGATCCTCGCCACCGGCGAGGAGGACACGGTGATGGAGGCTGCCCTCGACGGCGGTGCCGAAGACGTCAACGAGTCCGACGGGCTGTGGGAGATCGTGTGCGCCGCCGGTGACCTGGCAGCGGTCCGTGCCGCGCTGGAGGGCGCCGGGGTCGCCATCGAGTCGTCCGACGTCACCCAGCTCCCCTCGGTGACGATCGAACTGGACAGCACCAAGGCTAAGCAGGTGCTGCGCCTGGTGGACGCGCTGGAGGACCTCGACGACGTCCAGTCGGTCTACGGGAACTTCGATATTCCGGACGAGATTCTGGCCGAGGTCGGCTGAGGGACGAGACTCTGGTGGCCTCGGCCGGCGCCGACTCCCGCCGGCGTCTCGTCGGTACCTGGTACTTGGTATGGCGTCGGACCGGATACTGGATACCGTCCCCGCGGCATCCTTGGATGTGTCGCACCTGGCCACTACCCTCACCAAACACATGTTCGTTCTTGGTATCGACCCCGGGTTGACACGGACCGGCTATGCCGTGATCGAGGTGCGGGGTCATCGCATCGGCGCCGTCAGCGCAGGGGTGATCCGCACCGACCCGCAGGCGGCCTTGGCGCAGCGACTGCTCGAGCTGGAGCGGGACCTCACCGAACTGGTGCGGGCCCACAACCCGGCCGAGGCCGCCATCGAGGAGGTCTTCGCCAACCGTAACCTGCAGACCGCCACCAAGGTGGCGCGTGCATCGGGGGTCATCCTGCTGGTACTGGCAAGGGAGGGGATCGAGGTCGCCGAGTACAGCCCGACGGCCGTGAAGGTGGCCCTCACCGGGTACGGTGCCGCCGACAAGGAGCAGATGACACGGGTGGTCACCATGCGGCTCGGCCTACCCGCGCCGCCCAAGCCTGCCGACGCCGCCGACGCCCTCGCCATCGCCCTGTGCCACGCCCAGGGCGCGGGACGGCGCCGGGCACTGGAACGGGCACGATGATCGGCCGGCTGCGCGGCGTCGTCGTCGCCAAACACGCCGAGCGGGTCGTGCTCGATGTGGGCGGAGTCGGCTACGAGGTCGCCGTAACGCCGCGGGCGCTCGTCGACCTGCCCGGCATCGGCGAGGAGGGCGTGCTGCACACCCATCTCTACGTGCGCGAGGACCAGTTGGCGCTCTACGGGTTCGTCGGCGACGACGAGCGCAACCTTTTCCGGGTCCTCCTCGGTGTCTCGGGGATCGGGCCCAAGGTGGCCGTCGCCATCCTCGGGTCCCTCTCGCCGGACGCCCTCCGCCAGGCGGTGCTCTCCGACGACATCGACGCCCTAACCACCGTGCCCGGGATCGGGAAGCGCAGCGCGCAGAAGATCATGCTGGAACTACGCCCCAAGCTCGACATGCCGGACACCGTGGTCGCTCCGGCGGCCCGTGGAGTGTCCGGTGAGGTTCGACTCGCCCTGGAAGGTCTCGGCTACCAGCCCGCCGAGATCAGGGCCGCCCTGGCCGCGGTCGACCCCGCCGAAGGATCCGGCGCCACCGTCGAGGACGTACTCCGATCCGCTCTCCGCCTTCTCGGTCGGCAGGGCCAGTGATGCGTGAGGAAGGGATCCTCGCCGGGCCGTCGCTCCCCGAAGATGCGGAGATCGACTCCAGCCTGCGCCCCCGCAGGATGGACGACTTCATCGGGCAGGAGAACCTCAAGGAGCGCCTGTCGATCCTGGTGGAGGCCGCCCGGGAGCGGGACGAGGCGGTCGATCACGTCCTGTTCTCCGGACCACCCGGACTGGGTAAGACCTCGCTGGCAGGCATCCTCGCCAACGAGATGGGGGCGGCGTTCCGCGCCACGTCGGGCCCGGCACTGGAGCGGCCCGGCGACCTCGCCGCCGTGCTCACCAATCTCGAGCCCGGTGATGTGCTCTTCATCGACGAGGTGCACCGCCTTCCCCGCCCGGTGGAGGAGGTGCTCTACCCGGCGATGGAGGACTTCGAACTGGACATCATCGTCGGCAAGGGCCCGGCGGCCCGCTCCATCCGACTGGAACTGCCCCGTTTCACCCTGGTCGGCGCCACCACCAGGGTGGGCAGGGTGGCTCCTCCGTTGCGAGACCGGTTCGGTTACGTGGCGCGGATCGACTACTACGACCCGTCGGCCCTGGCGCGAATCGTCACCCGCTCGGCGGAGATCCTCGACGTGACCATCGACGTCCCCGGCGCCGCGGTTATCGCCCGCCGCAGCCGGGGCACCCCCCGCATCGCCAACCGACTCTTGCGCCGTGTGCGGGACTACGCCGCGGTGCGAGCCGGGGGTTCCGTCGACGCCGTCACCGCCGACGAAGCCCTCACCGTCTTCGAGGTGGACGAGCGCGGCCTCGACAAGGTCGACCGCTTCATCGTCGAGGCGGTCATCGACAAGTTCGGCGGGGGGCCCGTCGGCCTTTCCACCCTGGCGATCGCCGTCGGCGAGGACCCCGAGACCGTCGAGGACGCCTACGAGCCCTTCCTGCTCATGGAAGGGCTGCTGCAACGTACTCCGCGCGGCAGGGTGGCCACCGCCCATGCCTACACCCACCTGGGCAGGCCGGTCCCGGTGACGTCGGACCCGGCCCAGGGCAGGTTGCTCGACGACGGAGCCTGAAAGGCTTGATCACCTCCCCCCGGCTGTGACGGGTGGACGGTTCTTCGTCTCCCCCCGGCGTTGCGGCCTTGCGGGGGCGGTTCTTCGTCTCCCCCCGGGTCTGCGGCCTTGCGGGGGCGGGTTCTTCGTCTCCCCCCGGGCTTTGACGGGGGGAGTGGCCCCGGCGGAGCGCTAGCGGAGTCGGGGTCGAGGGGGGTCTTCACCGCGCGCCCACGGTGAGCTTGCTGCGAGCTCAACACGAACCTGAGAGAAAGACCCCCTCCGTCCGATCGGCTCAGCAGGGTCTGTGCACGCGATGCGGTC
>CAZOGW010000090.1:0-12245 GCA_964579415.1 uncultured Acidimicrobiaceae bacterium
GCCAGAAGGATCCGGTTGCGGTGCCGGTCGAACAGCAGGCCGAAGGCCTCACCGTCGCCTTCGCGCGCCCGCTGTCAGTCGAGCTCGTCGGTGTCGGTCACGCCCTGATACGTCCGCGGCTCCCCGTCGTGCATCACCTGGGCGTGGAGTCGCTCGACGAGGCGCGTTCAGGGGATACAATTCGCCCATGGGGACACGATGCATCGATGCATCGAGGCCGTCGAGCAGGGCGCTGCCGACGTCGTGATCGTCTGGAAGTGGTCGAGGTTCGGGCGGACTCGGCGTGACTGGTACGTGAACCTCGACCGGATCGACGTCGCCGGGGGTCGGCTGGAGTCGGCGACCGAGGATGCCGACACCGCGACATCCGTGGGCAGGTTCACTCGCGAAATGATGGTCGAGATGACCGCATTCGAGTCCGACCGTATCGGCGAAGTCTGGAAGGACGTCCACGCCAATCGCCGCGAGCGCGGACTACCCGCCCAAGGTGGCGACCGATACGGCTACGTCAGACACGGCGACGTGTTCACCCCCGATCCCACGACGGGACCGATCCTCGCCCAGATGTACGGGTGGGCCGCCGAAGGCTTGGGGCGTGCCGCGATCGCCCGGAGGCTCAACGACGACGGGGTCCCCGGCCCCAAGGGCGGGCCGTGGTATGCCGACCGGGTCGCGCGAATCCTCGACAGCGGGTTCGGGGCCGGGCTGATCTCGACCGGGATCCGCAACGCCGCGACGTGGACGCTCGGTGCTCACGAGGCCCTCGTGTCCGAGGACCTCTGGCTGCGCTACCGAGCCCACCGGGCTGCCCGCATTGGGGACAAGTCCACCGGGAAGCGTCGTTACGTCCTGTCCGGGCTGGTGCGGTGCGGGGTCTGCGGCTCTGGGATGAACTCCGACCGGCTGGGGCGGCACGCTGGCTACGGCTTCGCCTGCGCGGCGTGGCGGGCTGGGAAGCACCCGGTCTGCGTGACGATCTCCCAGAGCCGCGCTGAGGCCGTCGTGCTCGACTGGCTGGCCCAGTACGCCGACGACATCGAGCGGGCCGCCAGCGAGGCTCCTGCCCCCGTTCCCGATACCGCGAAGCGGGCTGCCCGAGCCCAGCGCGATCGGGTCGAGGCCGAGCGGGCGCTGGTCAAGTTGGCCGCAGGGTGGGCAGCAGGTGAGGTGCCCGACGCGGCCTACCGTCCTGCCCGAGATTTGCTGACCGCCAAGGTCGAGGCCGCAGCCAAGCGCGAGGCGCTGGCCGAGGTCCGGCGCACGGCGCCGACGGTGGAGGCCCGAGGGCTGATCGAGGAGTGGCCGACCCTGTCCGTCGAGGCCCGCCGGGCGATGCTCGGGGCCCTTATCGAGTCCGTGACCGTCACCCCCGGCGAGCGTCGCGGTATTCGCCCGACTGTCACGGTCGTGCCCGTGGAGGGTCTGAGGGAGCCGACCCGAGCCCCCGTGGCCTAGACGGACTCGTTCCACTATCTTGAGGCTCACGCCGAATAGGCGTGATGGAGCACACCAGCACGGGCCGCACGCTGGGAATCGGAGATTGTGCCGGGAGATCCGGCGACGGAGCACTTGGCGCTGTGTCTGAGGCATGCCTTGGGCACGGCACTTGCCCTCTCCGACTCTGGAGCGAAACGTGCCCGGCAATCCCAAGGACCCACAGGTCCGCTATCTGCGTTCCCGCATCGCCATCCACTCTCGCCTCGGTCGCACCGTCGAGGCCGCAGAAGCACGCGACCGACTGAATGCCTTCCTCGCCATCCGTTCCCTGAGGTTCGCTGCCCCGACGATGACCGACGCCGAGCGCGTCGAGGTCATCCGACTTGCCACCGCAATCGCAGCGGTCGGGGGTCAGGCATGAGCACCGATCTGCCCGATCCGATCCGGGCCGCAGGGCGGATCTTGGCCGCTGCTCGCGCCGAGCGCGATGCGCGTGGAGCGACGACTGGGGCAGACCGAGGTCGCCCAGTGGCTTCGCAGTGCGAATTGGCCAAGGGCGTGAATACTAAAAGCCGCCCGGTGGGGGCGGCATCCAGCAGGCGACCAGACCTAGGGCTCAGCGTAGCGCTGGGCACTGACGGCGGTGGCCCACGATGAGCCGCCGAGTCCGTGGTTACGCGCCGTGGCGACCTCAGGCCAGAACAATGGTCCTCCTGGGTCAGATCGACTCCGTCCTCGCCGAGTACCGGAGCCAGTGGCCGCTGACGATCAGACAGTGCTTCTACCGGCTGGTCGCGGTCTACGCCTACCCGAAGACTGATGACGCGTACGAGCGACTGGGCGAGCATCTCAACAGGGCCCGCCGCATGGGGCATGTGCCGTGGGAGGCCCTGCGTGACGACGGGGCCGTCAGTCACGAGCCGACCGTTTTCCCGGCATGGCGCGAGTTCCTCGCGCGCCAAACCCACCCGAGCCTCGCAGACCTCTGGATACCCGATATGTGGGTGGGTCAGCCGCGCCGGGTCGAGGTCTGGAGCGAGAGCGCAGGCATGGTCCCGATGCTCGCGAGGGAGGTGGCCGACCACCGGGTGCCTGTGCGCTCCGGTGGCGGCTTCTCCTCGGTCACGGCGCTGCGAACGGCAGCCCTGACCATCGCCGAGCGCGAGGTGCCGACGGTGGTCCTCCATGTGGGTGACCACGACCCGAGCGGCGTACATGTGTTCTCGTCCGCCATGGAGGACGTGTCCGCGTTCGTGGCGGCGCACGGGGGGCGCGTCGAGTTCGCTCGGGTCGCTGTGCTGCCCGAGCACGTCACTGCGTACGGGCTGCCAACGGCTCCGCCGAAGGCGACGGACCGGCGGAAGTTCACTGGAGAGACGGTGCAGGCCGAGGCGTTGCGCCCGGATGTGCTGGCCCGGCTGGTCGAGGGCGCCGTGCAAGCACTTGTGGATGCCGGTGCATGGATTGATCGGGTGGCCGAGGTCGCCTCCGACCGGGAAGCCCTGCGTGAGGCCCTGCTCGTCGCGTCCGACGGGGGGGCAGCGACGTGAGCCGGGTGGACGCAGCCCGCGCCGAGCGCAACAGGAGCAACAAGGGGGCCCGCGACATCGGCCACCTACTCGCACCGGTGCGGGGCATGGTGGCCTCGCATGGCGTCGTGACCCCGCGCGAGATGGCGATCGCCGCGCTGATCGAGGCAGCGCCTCCCTTGACCCCGGCGCAGCAGGCGGTGCTCGCTGGCCTGCTGGTTCGCAGTGCGAACGGGGCCGGGGAGTGACGCCCAAGTGGGCCGACAGGGCCCGAGCGCGCGACGAGTTCATCCTGCGGACGTTCCGCGAGCAACGATCACCCTCGCCGGCGTCCCCAGGCCGCGGCGGGCCCGACTGGTGGGAGCACAAGATCTGCCCCCGCCTCAAGCACTCGGATGGCTGCCTGATCGGGGCCCTCGATGGGAGGTACGTGGTGATCGCACTGCCCCAGCCGATCGTCGGGGCTCATCGCGTCATGGTCAAGGTCCATCGGACGACCTACCTTCACGCCCACGGCGAGGTCCCCTACGGGCACGTCGTGGACCACCTCTGCCAGAACACCCGCTGCTGTGACATCCGCCATTCGGAGGCGGTCACCCAGAAGGTCAACATGTCGCACCGGATGGACCGAGGCCCCGACTGGCTCTCCGAGGCAAGCCTTCCTCGCCCACCTCGGGAGGACCGCATGACCGACTTCCCGATGACCTCCTCGGAACCCTTCGTCACGGCTTGGTCAGGTCCGATAGGATGGGGCCGCTTCGGCAAGACAAAGTCGGTAGAGCGCCCTGCTCCCGCAGCCGCCGGAGGCCCCCTACGACGAAGAAGTCGTCAAGGTCGTAACTATCGTCCGAAGTTGCATCGGCACAGCAGTCACAGCAGTCCTCTCCATCACCTCCCCGTCACCGCCGCCTCGCCGGTACTGGTGGCATCGCCGCCGCTCCCTGTGTCCCTACTGGCACTGAGGACAGGGCCCCAGAGGTTGCCGACGAACTTTCCTAGGCAGCGGTGATCGGTGTGGACTCCATCGCGGTTACCTTCCGCTCCGACTGGCGCTCCGGCCTTGAGCACGGTCGCCTTCCGGGGTATGCCCTCACCGTCGATCGGGCGGAGGTGCATTGGAGACGGGATGCCCTGCTGGAGGTGCCCGACTGTGCCCGAGTGGAGATCCGGAATCCGGGGCGGGCATCCGGGGATACGACCGTGCTCCTGCACGTTGGCAGGGCCATGACCGCCAAGGACCCAGCCCATCCCTACCTCATCCCCGGCGAGACGGTTGCCGACATCGTGGAGACCTGCCTGCGGGAGGTCTCGGCCCCCGCCCGGACCTCCGCTTGGACGCTCACCCGCCTCGACATGGCGGCGGACTTCGAGACAGCCGACCCCGTCGCATGGACCCATGCAACGCGGGAGTCGCTCAAGTACAAGCGCAAGGATCGCGGCTCGCTCCGGGTGCATGACGCTGGCTGGGGTCGCCGGGACATCGGGGTCTATGCCAAGCCGGGCAGCAACTTCGTGCGGTTCGAGGACCGCCTTCGCGGCAAGCGCCTGATCAAGTTCACGGCGGGTCGCAGTCCTCAGGACCTCGACACACAGATGGTCGCGGAGTACCTCCGGTCGCGCATGGCCCGCTTAGGCATCGATCAGGCCCGAAGGTCAGCCCAGGACCCGAGCAATAACCCGTTCCTCGCCGTGGCCGACAAGGACCTCCCGACCCTGGCTCACGCCCTGGGCTGGCTGGAGGTTGCCGAGCACGGGCGGCCCATGAAGGTGGCACGGGATACAGAGCGCAAATACCAAGCGGCGCTCCGCAGCATCGGCTGGGCACCGGGCATGAGCCACAGCGACCTGAGCAAGGCCGCCCCTCGGGTGATGTACCGCCTGGATCTCAATGATCACAGTCCCCGTGAGGTGCTTGTCGCCTGAACACACAGAATCCGATGAGTGGAATGATGCAGCGTGGCAACTGTCCGTGGTAGCGATCTTCAGGCACATCCCTAGAAGCAGGTGCCCCCACCCGAGGCCAAGCGCACGATGTCGCGTCACCTGACCTCCTACTGCCGCACCGCCCACAGGGCGGGTGAAGATCTGACCATGAGCGAGGTGACAGATGCAGCGGGGTACCCGGACTCCTACGGGTCCGCAAGCGGCTGTCTGACCTGTTGCACCAGGAAGTCCTGCGGCGACACCGGGGAGACCAGACCCCGTCCTGCTGGACGACAGAAGCGCGTGTCCTGGAATGGGCTTCGCCCTGGCAGCGGCCAACAGGAGACCGGTGGACGAACTGATGGATGGCATCGAGCCAAGCCGGGGGCAGGAGGGTTCCTTCCCGCGTTCTCCCGGCGACGCAGGAGTCGCACAAGGCCCGAGTAGCACCTCGGGTGCACGCTGGCCAAACCGAGGCCGGATAGGTCGTGACGACCCTGAGGGGGCGTGACGTACCTGCAGGGAAGGATGCGGCGGCAGCGGACCAGCACGAACGGGCTGTGGAAATCAGCCCTCAGGCTGACGCTGAGCAGGCCGAGCAGATGACGAGGTAGTGGCTCGCGCAGGACGACAGGGGGTGGCCATCACCTTGGGCAGCGGCGCAGACCGGCGCGGGGCCCGACGCTTGCCGGTCACCTCAGGGGGTGGGTGGGTGATGCGCGCCGTGCTGGCTCACCGAAAGACATGAGCGAGCGGACTATCGCCTCGCCGGAGGCCTGACCCGCCCCCGCTCTGGCGCGTCGTATCAGATTCCAGGGCTGTGAGCCACTGAAGCACCTGATCCTGTGCCCCAGCGGGCACCTGTGGCGTCCAGGTGACGGACGTGCCTGCATCTATAAGGGCTCCCGCGCACCGGAAAGGGGCCGGGCGGCGGCTTACAGAAGGGGCTCATCGCCGAGAGATCTGATACCTGACGAGTCGGCATGATGCTTGAACGCGCAATTAACTGTGGCGGATCTGCTATTTCGTCCGCCGGGTGGTCACCTGGCCCCCAAATTCGACCGCTCTCCCAACGTGGGCTCAGATCCGGCAGGGTCCAGTACAGCGCCGGTGACGTCTCGGAAAGCCAGACGAGCCGGACGGGTCCTTTCTGGGTAGCCTCGGGCGCATGCTGAGCGAGGATGACGTCCGGGTTACAGCAGCCGGGGTCGCTGACACGCTGACGAGCATCGACACCGGGACGCTCGAATCGACGGCGGTTCAGCGTGCGTTTCTAGCGGGCTCGCTGGATGCGCTCCAGGTGGTGCTGGATGAGCCTCAGGCGCGGTTGACACCTAGCATGCCCGAGCGCAACCTTCGCAGTCCCTAGGTTTTCGTCCACCTCGGCGGAGTGTCGTCAGTTGCACTCGAGAAGGACCTCTCGATGCCACCGCCTTGACGGAGCCGAAGCCCAATACGCAGCGTGATCTCAAGGCCGCCTCAAAACCTTCCCGACTCCGGGTTCTGGCTGCTGGTGCCAAACGACGTGCTCGATCGCGGAAGCGCGTCGGTGTTGTAACCCACCGCGAGATCGCGCGAGGCGCTCCCCCCGAGGCGGCAATCGAAGACCGCATCTGCCGTGTCGCAGTCTTCCTCTGCGCCGGTCAGAACCCGCCCAGGAGTGCGAGCCTCCATGGTGCCAGCGGTCAAGGACCTGCCGTGCTTTCCTGTATTGCGCCTTCCTGTGCGACGCCTGGGTCGGTCGCCTGGTCGGCTACGTCTGGGTCGGTCCCCTCGTCGGCTACGTCAGGGTCGGTCCCCTCGTCGGCTACGTCAGGGTCGGTCCCCTCGTCGGCTACCTCTGGGTCGGTCCCCTCGTCGGCGGCCCACTGGAGAGCCGTGTCGGCACCGTACGCTGCCTGTGCGTGGGTGAAGCCATCTCCCTCCAACCGCTCGATGAGGCCAGAGCGGGAGAGGTCCTCCGTATAGAGCATGGTTGACGCACCCTGGGCAGCCTGCCAGTTCCAGTCGGGGTCGATCGCGTCCACGGCGTAGACCGCGTCCTCATGAGAGATGCCCCAATACTCTAAGTATCCGATGATGCCGGAGTGCGAGAAGCCACCGTGGTCGAGTGCGTTTTGGGCCATATTGAGGGCCTCCTCCTGACCAGCAGTGATCGGGCCCGATTGTGGGCTCTGGTTCGCCGCGACTCGCTCAGGTGCCGCCCCTGGCTTCGCGGCTGTGGCTTCTCCGTCGCCTCTAACCGGCGCAGACGCCGCGTCAACCGAAGCGCCATCGGAGCCTGCGTCAGTCCGGTCCACCGCCGCGATGCCCGCTGTCGCGATGCCCAACATCACCAGCACACCGACTAGGCCGCCAGTCACCCTGCGTCCAAGGCGCTTCTTCGTCGCTGCCTGTGGCAGTTGCGACGTTTCGTCAGTCATCGACGTTGTGGTGTTCGGAACCCACTCCGTCCCGTTCCAAATCCAAAGGCCGTCCGGTGACATGGCTGTCGTGATCGGTGGGCTCGCTTGCATGGCTCTCTCCTGAAGTCTGATGTGAGTTGCGTCCTCAACTTCCTCGGTGATTCCCTCGGGAGGGCGAGTGCAAACCTGCCGCGACCCAAGGTGGCGCGACCGCTGTGTGGCTGCGGTCTTCATCCGTCCTTGAGATCGCACCCGCCGCCTCAGCGTTGCGGATAGCAGTCGAACGCGCGTCCCCGTTATACATAAGGGGAACCTCTTATGTATCATGCAGCGGTGTCCAAGCACTCTGACAGCCCGCGCCGCGCCCTTGCTTACTGCAGGGTGAGCACACTCGACCAGGCCGAGCACGGTGCGTCGCTCGACGCCCAGGAGGCGACGCTGCGAGGGTTGGCGGAGCGCCGTGGCTGGCAGGTAGAGGTCATCCGCGAGGAGGGCCGATCTGCAAAGTCGATCAAGGGCCGTCCGCTGCTTCTGGATGCACTCAACCGCCTGGACAAGGGGGACGCTGACGTGCTGCTCGCGGTGCGTCTCGACCGTGTCTCCCGCTCCGTCGTAGATTTCGCCGGGCTGATGGAGCGGGCGCAACGGCGGGGCTGGGCGCTCACCTTCACCGCGACCGCCCTCGACACCACCGACCCCTCGGGCAGGTTCTCGGCCCACATCCACATCGCAGCCGCCGAGTTCGAGAGGGCGCTCATCTCGGTGCGCACCCGCGAGGGCATGGCGCAGCGCAGGAGCGAGGGCGCGAGGTTCGGGCGAGTTGTCGCACCGGAGTTCCTGCCGACCTATCGCCGCGTGCTCGACATGCACGCTGCAGGGCTGAGCATGAACGCGATTGCCCGAAGATTGAACGACGAGGGCGTCGCAACATCCAAGGGCGGCACCTGGCACGCCTCGACTGTCCGAGCAATCGTCAGGAGCGAGACCGCCAAGGCTCTGGCTGCAGGGTGATGGTGTGGGGATCAGGCATGGCGGATGCTGCCTGGAGCCAGGAAGCGGGCCCCACCCTTAAGGCGTCCCTACCTGTGGATCGTGCCCAGGAGGTGGACGCACCGGACGGAATCGAGTCGGCCCGGACGTGCCTGCCATCTACTCCGCCGAGATCACGGCAACCAGTGCGCATCGGAGCCTGCTTCGGAGCCTGACCCCTTCAGCATCCCTCGTCGATGTGGTTCGAGGCGGTGCGGGCGAGGTAAGACCAGTTGCTAGATCCCCACTTGCTCGCCGCACTCGCAACTCGTTCCTGATCATCCTCTGTGGTGACGTCGGGGTAATGCACGATGCATACGGCGAGCATGTCCTTCGCCAGATCTTCCTCCTCGTCTGCAGTCAGGTCGATGCCCGTCGTCTCCTCGTACCAGATGACGCCCTCCGCGCCATAGCCGGACAGAGTGGCGTTCATGTCAGGCCCGCGCAAGACAACGACTCCTGCAAAGATGAGCAAGGCGATCCCTCCGACGACCAGGCCGAACCACCCATTGGGGTCGTTGTCACTGGTAACCCACACGCCGTCACCACGCTGCCATGTGTATCTGTCTTGCATGTATCCGTCCTTCTTGGTCGTCCCGTCTGATGGCGCGCAGAACCATGGTGTTGGTTCGTGCCAGCCGGACTTCTCTTCCCTGTCGGGGTACCCCGCAGGTCTGGACTGCAAACCACCTCCCCGGAATCCCGCCTCGAGACCGCGCCACAGTTATTGAGCGACACGAAGATCGAATCGCGGCCCCCACGCTTATGCGTCCGTCCGTGATGAAGGCGACTTCCAGGGACGGCGTGCGGGCTGTACCAGCCGGATCGGGAGGTCGTGCCCGGCACGGCACGCTGACAAGGCGTGCTCAGGACGATTCCTCGACGGGCCTTCAGGGCCCCCCTTCGACACAATCACAGCGGAGGATCCTGGACGACGAACGGGGCGGACGCGTGCCAACCATCAGTCAGCAGGAGTTGGAGCGGCGGCTGTGGGACGCGGCGAACGCGCTGCGTGGACCCGTGGACCCGGGTGACTTCAAGAACTACGTGTTCCCGGTGCTGTTCTGGAAGTGGCTGAGCGACACCTACGCACACGAACGCGCGCTGGCGGTCGAGGAGTTCGGCGGCGAGGTCGAGCCGGAGGTCGAGGCCGACTACCACCGGTTCGCGCTGCCTGCCGGAGCCAGCTGGGAGGAGGTCACCACGCGCACGGCCAACCTCGGCCACGCGATCCAGACCGCGTTCTCCCGGATCCAGCAGGCCAACCCCGAGACCCTGGCCGGGGTGTTCGGCGACGCCGCGTGGGCCAACAAGGAGCGCCTGCCCGAGGCGTCGCTGGTGAACCTGCTCAACGCGTTCCAGGGCCTGACGCTGGACCCGGCACACGTGTCGAACGACCTGCTCGGCGGGGCGTACGAGTACATGCTGCGGATGTTCGCCGAGGCCTCCGGCTCCAAGGCCGGGGAATTCTTCACCCCGCGGGCGGTGGTGCGGCTGATCGTGCGGATCCTGGACCCGCAGCCCGGCGAGGAGATCGTCGACCCGGCCTGCGGCAGCGGCGGGATGCTGGTGGAGACGATCAACACCGTCCGCGACCACGGCGGCGACACCCGCACCCTGCGCCTGTACGGGCAGGAGCAGAACCTGACCACCGCCGGCATCGCCCGGATGAACCTGTTCCTGCACGACATCGAGGACTTCCAGATCGTGCGCGGCGACACCCTGCGCGAGCCCGCGTACCGGGAGCCGTCCGGGCGGATCCGCCGGTTCGACGTGGTGATCGCCAATCCGCCGTTCTCGCTGAAGAACTGGGGCCACGAGACGTGGGCGGCCGACCCCCGCGCGTTCTGCGGGCTGCCGCCGAAGAACGTCGCGGACATGGCCTGGATCCAGCACATGGTCACCTCGATGCGTGAGCACACCGGCCGGGTCGGCGTGGTCATGCCGCACGGGGTGCTGTTCCGCGGCGGGGCCGAGGGCGCGATCCGCCGATGCCTGATCGAGAAGGACCTGCTGGAGGCCGTGATCGGCCTGCCCCCGAACCTGTTCTACTCGACCTCGATCCCGGCCAGCATCCTGGTGTTCCGATCCGACAAGCCGCGCGAGCGGGCCGGGCACGTGCTGTTCGTCGACGGGTCGGCCCGATTCGTCAAGGGCAAGAACCAGAACACCATGAGCGCGGAAGATTCGGCGGCCATCCACGACGCCTACCGGACCGGCGCCGACCCGGACGGTGAGGGCGGGGTCAACGTCCGCCTGGTCACCTTCGCCGAGATCGAGGGCAACGGCTTCGACCTCAACCTCGGGCGGTACCTCAAGACCGCAGCGGCGGACGAGATCGACCTGCCGAGCGCGCTGCTCGCCTACCAAGAGGCGCGTGAGGCACGTATTGCGTCGGAGAAGGCGATGTTCGAACGGCTGGCTCTGGCTGGGATCGCGGACATAGGGGACGGCGATGAGTGACGAGTGGGCAGAAGCCCCTTTGGGCGAGGTGGCCCATGTGAACCCAGAGTCTGTTCCGAAATGGCCCTCCGATCGTGAGATCCGGTACGTGGACATTGCGTCTGTGTCCGAATCCTCCGGAATACGCCTTGACCAAGTGCATTCGATGCCGTTCGGCGAAGCACCTGGCAGGGCTCGAAGGTTGATTCGCAGGGCAGACGTGCTTGTAAGCACGGTCAGGCCGAACCTACGTGCCTTCGCGTCCGTGCCTGCCGCCCTCGACGGAGCGGTGGCCTCGACGGGTTTCTCGGTGCTGCGACCGCGTGACGACCGCACCCTGCCGGACTTCATCTGGGCCATTGTCCGCTCGGACGCCTTTGTGGAGGACATGGTGGCAAAGTGCACCGGTAGCAACTACCCAGCCATTCGGCCGGGCGATGTCACCTCTTTTCGGCTTCCCCTACCGCCCCTATCGGTGCAGCGGCGAATCGTGGATTTGGTGGGCGCCATCGACACCCACATCGCCAACCTGGACGATGAGGCGTCGGCCTGGAGGCGGCTTTACGACAACACACTCGGGCTCTCACTCACAGGTGATCTTGTTCAAATTGGCGATCTGATGCGGCTCGACCTCGACATGCGGAAGGTTCGTGATTCTGATGAGTATCGGATCCTCGGTGTTCTCAATCGCGGCGGCGGGCTGATCGACAAGGGCCTCGTCCTTGGCAGCGGAACGGGCTACGCTTCGCTGAACCGGGTCAAGGCGGGTCAGCTCGTGATGCGGAAGCTAACGGCATGGGAGGGGCCGATCAGCGTGATACCCGTGGCGTTTGACGGTTACTACGCCAGCGCCGAATTCCCGACCTTCAGCATCGATGAGACAAAGCTGTTACCGGAGTTCATGGGTCACGTGTGCCGGGCCCCGTTCCTGTGGCAGCAGATGAAGGAGCGGGTGACAGGGACAGTTCAGCGTCGGAAGCGACTGAACCCCGAGCAGTTGCTACAGGTCGTGATTCCACTACCCAGGCTTGAGCAGCAGGATGCACTCGCAGCCGGACTCACTTCACTGCAGCGAACTGCCCGATACGCGGAGCGAGAAACCACAGCACTCCGTGTTCTCCAGCGTCAGGTTCTTGAATCGCTCCTCTCACGCGAGGTCGAGATCCCCGAGGCCTACGACCTCCTCCTCAACGCGGGGGTGACGTGATGGCGAGGTTCAACGAGGCGAACACCGTGCAGACTTGGTTAGTTCAGCGGCTGGTCACGTTGGGCTGGGAGCACATCCCGGGCCGGGACCTTCCGCGCGAGCACACCGACGCCCTGTGCGAGGAGTGGGTGGTCGAGCCGATCGAGCTGTTGAACCCGCCGGTGGTCGGCGACGAGGAGCGGGTGGAGCAGGCGCTGACTACGGTGCGCTCGGCGGTGCTGGCGGCGGGCACGGAGTCGCTGGTGACCACGAACGAGCGGATGACCACGCTGC